>CAJODI010000014.1 GCA_905233145.1 uncultured Ruminococcus sp.
ACTTATTATGAAAGCCGCTGTTATTGTTAATATTTCAAAGCAAAAGGCGATTGACTGCGCGGAGAAAATCACCGCGCTTATGAGCAAAAATGGCGTTGAAACGCTGATGCTGTCGGAATGCTCGGAGTTCTTTGACAGAACCGACATAGCGTATTTTGACGACCACAGAGCGTTGTTCGCTGCCTGCGATTTTGCCGTTACTGTTGGCGGAGACGGAACTATTATTCATGCCGCAAAATACGCGGCTGTTTGTGACAAGCCGCTTATCGGAGTAAACGTAGGCAGGCTCGGCTTTGCCGCGGATTTGGAATCCGACGAGCTTGACAGGCTGAGCGATATTATCGAAGGAAAATATACTACGGAAAAGAGAATGACTCTCGACATTGAGGTGCTGAGCAACGGCGTTTCAAAGCATTATATTGCCGTGAATGACGCTGTGGTGGCTCATGGACAGATGTCAAAGATTATTGACTTGCAGCTTTCGCTTGACGGTGAGGTTATTTCCAAATACAGGGCAGACGGACTTTTGTTCGCAACGCCCACGGGTTCAACGGCGTATTCGCTCTCTGCCGGAGGTCCCATTGTCGCTCCCGAGATGGACTGTATTCTCATGACCCCGGTGTGTCCTCACTCGCTGTTCTCGCGCTCGGTTATGTTTGAGGGCAGCTCCGAGCTTGGAGTAACGGTGACGATTCCACGTGAATGCAGCTGTGTGCTGACGATTGACGGCGAGAAAAACATAAATATCTCGGAAGCCGACAGTATTTTTATAAGAAAATCCAAGTGGATTTTGAGCCTTATGACCATACACAAGCAAAATTTTTACAGAAAGTTAAACGAAAAGCTGAAAGAGAGGGAGCTTTGATGAAATCGGACAGACATGCCGAAATACTGAAGATTATCGAAAACAATTCGATAGAAACTCAGGACGAGCTTTTGGGCAAGCTAAAGGCTGCCGGATACAAGGCGACCCAGGCGACAATTTCCAGAGACATAAAGGATTTGCGGCTTATAAAATCGCTTGGTGACGACGGAAGATACCGCTACATCACCGCTGACGTTTCTCAGTCAGACGTACGAAAGAACCTTGGCGCATTGCTCAATTCATCGGTGATTTCGATGGAAGCCGCGCAGAATATTGTTGTTATAAAAACTCTGGGCGGAATGGCAAACGCGGTTTGTGCCTCGATCGACGCACGTGAGCACAGGGCGATTGTCGGCACGATAGCCGGAGACGACACGATCTTTGTTGCCTGCCGTGATTCATCGCTTGCCGCCGAGCTGGTTTCCGAATTTAAAAAGCTTGTCTGATTGGAGATTCAGATGTTATCAACGTTATATATCGAAAATATAGCCGTAATAGAAAAAACCGAGGTTGAGTTTCACTCCGGCCTGAATGTGCTGACAGGTGAGACCGGCGCCGGAAAAAGTATTATCATCGACTCGATTCACGCGATCATGGGGCAGAGAACGTCGCGCGATATTGTCCGCACGGGTGAAAAGCAGGCGTTTGTCAGTGCGAGATTTGAAAATATCGGCAGCAACGCCGCTCAAAAGCTTGGGGAGCTTGGCTTTGATTCAGATGACGACGAGCTGATTTTGCAGAGAACGCTTAATTCAAGCGGCAAAAGCTCGTGCAGGATCAACGGCAAGCCTGCGACGGCTTCAATGCTCAGAGAACTTTCTCCGTATCTTATTAACATTCACGGTCAGCACGAGAGCTATGAGCTGTTTTCACCCGACACTCATGTTGATTACATAGACAGCTTTGGCGGCTGCGAGGACGCCCTTAATTCATATAAAGAAAAATTTTCCAGATTTAAATTTCTAAAAAAGAAATTAGACGAAGCAAACCGCGACGAAGGCGAACGCCTGAGAGAAATTGACCTTCTCAGCTTTCAGGCAGGAGAGCTTTTGGACGCGGCGGTTGAAACAGGAGAGGAAGCTTCGCTTGAAGCAGAGCGAACCTCGCTTGTAAATTTTGAGAGGATTTTTTCGCTTCTAAGCGAAGCAAAACAGCATTTGCTTGGAAACGACTCCGACGGAGGCGCCGAGGCGGTTGACATGGCTGCCGGGGCAATGAGAAGCGCGGCGGAATTTGACGGCGAATATTCGGAAATAAGTGACAGCCTGACTGATATTTATTATAACCTTAAGGACTGCGCCGAACAAATCTCCGACGCGATAGACGGACTTGAAAGCGACCCCGAAAGACTGGAAGAGGTTGAGGAGAGGCTGGATTTGCTAAACAGGCTTTCCCGAAAATATAACACTCCCTGCGACGAGCTTCCAAGGCTTGCAGAGGAAATTCAGTCAAGGCTGGACGCTTTGATAAACTACGACAAAAACCGCAGCGAGCTTGAAGGCGAATGTGCCAAAGCCGAGGCGGAAATGCTAGAGGCTGCCGAAAAGCTTGGAAAAATGCGGCGAAACGCTGCAAAATCCTTTGCCGAAAAGGTAAAAAAAGAAATGAGCTTTTTGGATATGCCCAACGTGGAGCTTGTGCCGTTTTTTCAAAAAACAGCTCCGTGGGCAAAGGGAACGGACAGTGTCGAGCTTTTGATTTCGGCAAACCCGGGTGAAGCTCCAAAGCCTGTGGCAAAAATCGCCTCGGGAGGCGAGCTGTCAAGAATGATGCTCGCGATTAAAACCGTTCTCGCTGAAAACGATACTGTGGGAACGCTAATTTTTGATGAAATAGACACGGGGATCTCCGGATCTGCCGCCGAAAAGGTTGGTTTGAAGCTAAAGGAAGCCTCAAAGACCTCTCAGGTGCTGTGTGTTACGCATCAGGCTCAGATTGCCGCGCTTGCCGATTCGCACTATTTGATTAAGAAAAGCTTTGAGCAGGGCAGAACCTTTACCGAGGTGCTTGAGCTTGACAGAAGCGGAAGAATTTCGGAGCTGGCAAGAATAATCGGGGGCGTAAACGTTACCGAGGCGGCGTTGTCTCACGCCGAAAGTATGCTTGACGAGCGAATATAGTCTTAGTGCGCGATCCGCACACCTGAATTATGCGGTATTGCCTTAACTGAAATATACAGAAAGGAAGAAACGGATTGAAGCTTTGGAATATTGCTCCGCACGATACCGCGGCGGCGAGAGAGATAAGCTCTGATTACGGCTTGCCCGGAATTGTCGCGGCTTTGCTGCAAATCAGAGGAATTACAAAAGAAGATGATATCCGCGACTTTCTTTTTAATGATGAAGCCGTTGCTTCACCGCATAGCTACGCGGATATGGACAAGGCGGCAAACAGAATCAGACTTGCTGTTGAAAAAAAAGAAAAAATCTGCGTCTACGGCGATTACGACGCCGACGGCGTAACCTCTACCGCGTTGTTATATTCCTATCTTTGCGACGTTCTCGACGCAGACGTGACGTTTTATATCCCTTCGCGCGAGACCGAGGGCTACGGCATGAATAATTCTGCGGTTGATACGCTCTCGGCACAGGGCGTAAAGCTGATCGTCACGGTTGATAACGGGATTTCTGCTGCTGTTCAGATTGATTATGCGCGTTCTCTTGGGATTGAGACGGTTGTGACGGACCATCACATGCCTCCGGAACGGCTTCCGGACGCCTGTGCGGTTGTGGATCCGTGCAGAAGCGATTGCGCCGGCGGCTTCAAGGGCTTGTCCGGAGTGGGAGTTGCCTTCAAGCTTATTATGGCACTTGAGGGAGAGGACTGCAATATTGATTCGCTGCTCGAAAATTATTCAGACCTGCTGAGTATAGGCACCGTTGCCGATGTTATGAAGCTTGTCGGAGACAACAGAGTATTTGTAAAGCGAGGTCTTGAATGCATTGCAAACAGCGAGCGTGTGGGTATTCGCGCGCTGATAAAGCACTCGGGGCTTGAGGACAGAGAGCTGACCGCAAGCAGCATTTCCTTTAATCTCGCGCCCAGAATCAACGCTGTAGGCAGGCTGGGTTTTTCGGGAGATTCAGTCAGGCTGCTTATAACCGAGGACGAGCTCGAGGCGGAAGAAATCGCCGAAAAAATGTGCGAGGATAACGCCGAAAGACAGCAAATCCAGAACGAGATTCTAAGAAGCATTGACGCTGAAATTAAGAGCAAGCCATCACTTGTCAGAAACAGGATAATTGTGCTTGACGGAGAAAACTGGCACCGTGGCGTGGTTGGAATTGTCGCCGCGCGAATCAGGGAGCTTTACGGAAAACCCGCGATCGTTATTTCGCGCTGCGGAGAGCTTTCGACCGGGTCGGGAAGAAGCGTTGAGGGTTTTTCGTTTGCGGACGCGCTGAGAGCCTGCTCGGATTTGCTGGAGAAATTCGGCGGACACGCGATGGCCGGCGGAATGACAATTAAAACAGAGAACATTGAATTATTCCGAAAAAGAATTAATCAATACGCCGCTTCGCTGCCTGACATGCCGTTTGACAGGATTAATATTGACTGCAAGCTCAATCCGGCTCTGGTTGATTTGGACTTGGTCGGAGAGCTAAACATAATGGAACCGTTCGGCGTCGGAAATCCGACTCCGGTTTTTGGTTTCTATAATATGAAGCTGATAAGAATAATTCCTTTTGGGAATAATAAACATATAAAGCTAATTTTAAAACGAAATGATACCATTGCGGAAATGAAGCAGTTCGGAGTTGCCCCGGAGGATTTTCCTTATCGCGAGGGAGAAACGCTCGATATAGCCGCTGCGCTCGACATTAACGAATTTGCAGGCAGAGTCAGCGTTGCTTATTCAGTCAAGGCTGTCAAATCGAGCCTGGACGACCCCGAAAGCATTCTCAAAAGCCAGAGAATTTATGAGGATTTTTGCAGCGGCAATTATGTTGACGGTGAGTCTTTGGAAGAGATTATCCCGGACAGAAATGATTTTGCGGCTGTTTATCGTTTTCTGAGGGCGCAGGGCGGCTGCAAATTTGAAATCAGCGCGATTCCTTCAAGGCTTGAAAACAAGGTTTCCGCCGGCAAAATCAGAGTAGCTCTCGCGGCAATGAGCGAGCTTGGACTTATTGATTTGGCGGAAGGGCTTGGCTGCTGCCAAATAAAACTCAATGAGGTTGGCGGCAAGGTCAACCTTGAAAACGCGATTATTATGAAAAAACTGAGGGAGGCGGTTAGGTGAGTAAGTATTCCAATATAGCGCATTATCAGGATTTTACCGAGCTTGAGACTATTTTGAGCAATTCAAGCAACAGCTACGACATGGGCAAAATCCGCATGGCATATGATGTTGCCGAAAAAGCGCACGGCGACCAGCGCAGGGTGTCGGGAATCCCGTATATTCTTCATCCCACCTCGGTTGCCTGCATTGTGGCTGAGCTGGGAATGGACACCGATTCTATCTGCGGCGCGCTGCTGCACGATGTTGTTGAGGATACCTCGGTTTCCCTTGAGGCTATAAAAAAGCATTTCGGCGAGGACGTCGCAAAGCTGATCGACGGCGTGACAAAAATCTCTAAGATCCCGTTTTCGAGCCGCGAGCAGGAGCAGGCGGAAAATATCCGCAAAATGCTGATTGCCATGGCGGACGACATCAGGGTCATTATCATCAAGCTTGCCGACAGACTGCACAATATGCGCACGATGGACTGTATGCCGGAGCAAAAACGCCGCGACAAATCGCTGGAGAATATGCAGGTCTTTGCCCCGATTGCGCACAGGCTTGGTATCAAGGCGATCAAGGATGAGCTCGAGGACCGCTCGCTGCAATATCTTGATCCGATAGGCTACAAGGAAATTGAGGACGCGATTCTTCTTAACGAGGAAGGCAGGGATAAGTTTATCGAGAGCATAAAGCAGCAAATTCTTGATAAAACCAAGGCTACGATCCCCAATATATATATAAGCGGAAGGGTAAAGAGCATAAACAGCATATATCGAAAGACCTTTATGCGCGACAGAACGGTTGACCAGATTTTTGATGTTTTTGCCGTGAGGGTAATAGTTGACAATGTGTCGGACTGCTACAATGTTTTGGGTGTGGTTCACGATATTTACAAGCCTATTCCCAACAGGTTCAAGGATTATATTTCCATGCCCAAGCAGAATATGTATCAGTCGCTGCACACAACTGTGCTCGACAAAAACGCAATTCCCTTTGAGGTTCAGATCAGAACCTGGGAAATGCACTACACCGCCGAATACGGAATCGCCGCGCACTGGAAATACAAGCTCGGAATCGGCGCCGAAAAGGGCGAGGACAGACTGAGCAAAAACATCGAAAAGGTCAAGAGCATGATTCTTGACCAGCTCGAGGCTGAGGACGCCACCGATATTGCCAGAAATATCAGGAACGACTTTGAGGAAAACGACGTTTACGTGTTTACGCCCAAGGGCGATGTTATCAGCCTGCCCAGGGATTCGACGCCGATTGATATGGCGTACATAATCCACACCCAGGTCGGACACAGAATGGTGGGCGCAAAGGTCAACCAAAAGATAGTTCCGATTGACTACAAGCTCAAAACAGGCGATATCTGCGAGATAATTACCCAAAAGGAGGAGCACCCCAACAAATCATGGATCGACATCTGCAAGACCGCTTCGGCAAAGTCGAAAATTCGGCAGTGGTACAAGCACGAAAAACGCGACGAAAATATTGTTGAGGGCAAGGCGACGCTGGAACGCGAGCTGAAACGCCATGGAATTAATCTTTCGGAAAACGAGTACGAGGAATTTTTCCACAAGCTGCTTGTCAAAAAGCAATACAATACGCTTGATGATTTTTATGCCGCTATCGGCTACGGCGGTTTGCAGCTCTGGAAAATCATGCCGAGAATCAAGGAGGAATATCAAAAGACCTACGCCAAGGATATTGAAAATATAGACGTTCCTCCGGCTCCCGTAAAGCGGCACAAGGCAAATTCGGGCGTTGTGATCGAAGGCACGGACGACGTTTTGATAAAATTCTCAAACTGCTGCAATCCGCTGCCGGGTGATGAAATCATCGGATACATAACGCGCGGCTACGGCGTATCAATCCACAAGCGCGGCTGCACAAACGTGCCCAAGGATATTTCGCAGTGCGAGGAGCCGGAAAGATGGGTCGAGTGCTATTGGGAGGATTCCACTGGCGACGCGTTCAGAAGCACGCTGCAAATCACCGCTGCCGACAGAACAGGACTTTTGGCTGACGTTACGATAAAGCTGTCTAATTTGCACATTAACATCCATACAATGAATTCGCGCGAGCTAAAGGACGGCAGAGCGGTGATCACGGTTACGATAGACGTTTTGGGAAGAAATCACCTCAAGGGTGTAATCTCAAAGCTTGCCGAGATTAACGGAATTGAGGAAATAAAGAGGTTATAATGAAGGCGATTTTACAAAGAACCTCGCACGCGAGGGTAACAGTTGACGGAGAGGTAAAGGGAGAGATAGAAAAGGGCTTTTTAGTCCTTTTGGGAGTCGAAAACGGCGACGACGAAAAAGAGGCCGCCGCGCTTGCCGATAAAATTTCGGGTCTGCGTATCTTTACCGACGAAAACGACAAAATGAACCTTTCGCTCGGCGACGTGGGAGGGGGAGTTTTGGTGATCTCCAACTTTACGCTGTGCGCCGACTGCTCTCACGGCAGGAGACCGAGCTTTATCGCTGCGGCGCGCCCGGAAACCGCTCAGCCGCTTTATGAGTATTTTTGCGCCCGGCTAAGAGAAAAGGGCGTTGAAAGGGTTGAACAGGGAGTTTTCGGTGCGGATATGCAGGTTGAGCTGGTAAACGACGGTCCCGTTACCTTAGATATTGATTCAAAGGATTTGAAAAAATGACAGAAATAAAGATTTATCCGGTTACGATGCTCGGCACGAACTGCGTCTATATTGTTGACCAAGCCACCGGAAAGGCTGCCGTGGCTGATCCGGGAGGCAGGAGCGGCAGCCTGATCGAACAAATCAAAAACGACGGCGGCAGACTTGAATATGTGCTGCTGACTCACGGACATTACGATCACATCGGCTATGCAAAGCAGCTTGCGGATATGTTCGGCGCAAGGATCGTTACAGGAGAGCACAACGATATTTTTCTTTCGGATACCGGGCTGAATCTGTATGAAAAGCATCAGCTGAGTCTGCCGGTCTTTTCGGCGGACATAAAGCTTGCCGACGGTGAAAAGCTCATGCTCGGCGAAACGGAGATCACCTATCTCTACACCCCGGGACACACAAGCGGCTGCGGGATTTTCCTGTTTGACGACGTTATGCTCAGCGGCGATTTGCTGTTTTGCGAATCCTACGGCAGAACGGATTTGCCCACAGGAGACGACTGCAAGATGATCTCCTCGATGAAAAGGGTAAAGGAGCTAGAGGGCGACTACCGCGTGATACCCGGTCACGGCGAGCTTACCACCCTGAGTCACGAGAGAAAATACAATCCGCTTATGAGCAGACTATAGGGCTTGATCAGCGATGAATTTATATGTAAAAAACAACAGGTTTTGGTTTGAGCTTGAAAACCTGACAAGGCTCTTTTTTCCAAATGAGAAAATTAATGTATTCAAGGAATTTGAAGCGGCGACTCCGCCGATGATTTTTTCCGGGCTTTCAGACAAAATAACCGTAAGGGTCGAAATCAACGGCTTCAAAAGGGAGCTTTACGGAGAAATAGCGAACGACGACGTAAAGGACGAGCTGACCACAGTTCAGCTGCTTTACAGACTGCTCAGGGAATACTCGGGAATAAATCAGCCTTGGGGCTTGCTCACCGGAGTAAGACCGGTAAAGCTGTTCAGAAAAATAATCGGGGAAGCCGGTATTGACGGCGCGAGAGAAAAATTTGAAAAAGAATTTTTTGTCAGCCGCAAAAAAACCGAGCTTGCCGCGCTGACCGAGGAAAATGAAAGGCGGATACTTTCCCTTTCAACTCCCGAATCGTTCAGCCTGTATGTCGGCATACCGTTTTGTCCGTCACGGTGTAGCTATTGCTCATTTGTAATGGCTTCTGTTGAAAGGGCAAAAAAGCTTACTGAGCCTTATGTTCGGCTTTTGCGCGAAGAAATCAAGGCCACTGCTCAGGAGGCTTCAAATCTGGGGCTTAGGCTGGAAAGCGTATATTTCGGCGGCGGAACGCCGACCACACTCAGCGCGGAGCAGCTGGATATGCTTTTGAGCGAGGTGACCAACAGCTTTGATATGTCGCACTGCCGTGAATTTACGGTAGAGGCAGGACGACCGGATACAATTACAAAAGAAAAACTTTTTGCTTTAAAAGAAAATAAAGTTGACAGAATCAGCATTAATCCCCAGACGGTCAGCGACGATGTATTGAAGGAAATCGGCAGGCGTCACACAGCGATGCAGTTTTACGACGCTTTTTCGCTTGCAAGAAAATGCGGCTTTGACAATATCAACACCGATTTGATCGCCGGGCTTCCGAAAGACACGGTTGAAGGCTTTTCTCATTCGCTTGACGAGATGCTCAGACTCGGCGCTGAGTGTATCACAGTTCACACGCTTTGCATGAAGCGCGCCTCAACTCTCACTCAGGACGGAACCGTGCTGGACAGAGGCGTTGCCGAATCTACCGCGAAAATGCTTGAATACGCACAAAAAAGACTCACCGAAGAAAGCTATATTCCGTATTATCTTTATCGTCAGTCAAGAATGGCAGGTAATCTTGAAAACGTTGGTTGGTCAAAAAAGGGCTTTGAAAGCCTGTACAATGTTTTTGTAATGGACGAGACCCACACAATTCTTGCCTGTGGCTCCGGCGGTGTGACAAAGCTCAAAAATCAGAGCACAGATCATCTTGAACGGATATTTAACTTTAAATATCCATATGAATATATTGACCGCTTTGATGAAATAATCGAAAGAAAGTCGGGTATTTCTCGCTTTTATGGTTAATAATACTGTTGATTAATACCATAAATAGTGCTATAATACTCAAATAGCATTACCTAATACTATAAACTCTTTAACATCTGTTTTAAAGTGTTTTATCAGAAAATAGTATAAATGCCGTAAATAAGCGTTTTTTTACTTTATAGGAAACTGCTTGATCCCGCCGTTGAACACTTTTATTGTTATAAGTGTTGTTCGGATAGACGGGTGAGAGTGCTGCCGGCACTTTTTATGGAAACATATAATTTATTATTTTGAAAGGTTGGAATAACTATGGGAAAATTTGATGAAATTTTTGACGACGTTGTGGTAAACGCAAAGGCTGCCGCTTCGGCTGTTTCAAAAAAGGCTTCGTCTATGTATGACACCTCAAAGCACAAGATCACTGCGGCTGAGCTTAGAGGCGAGATCAACAAGAAGCTAAAGGATTTGGGCGCGCTTACCTACAAAACTCAGGTTCACGGCACAGATCTTTCCGACAATATCAAAACCTTGGTTTCGGAGATTACAGAGCTTAAGGATAACCTTTATATTATTAACAATCATATTGCTTCGGCAAAAAACCAAAAAAAGTGCCCGGAGTGCGACGCTGACGTTCCCAAGAACTCAATCTTTTGCAATATCTGCGGCGCAAAAATCGAGGAAGCTCCGGCTGAGACTGAGGCTGCTGACGAAGCTCAGCACGTTGTAGAAAACGTTAAGGACGCGACTGCGGATATTGTTGACGAGGCTGTTGACGCTGTTGACGACGCAGTAAACGAGGTTTCCGCTGCGACCGAACAGGCTGCTGACGGCGCGGCTGAGATCGTTGACGAGGCAGTTGACTCTATCGGCGGCTTGGACGCTGAGTAATACATTCCGCATGAGGCGGTAAAAACTATTGATAATAAGGCACAGCCGCGCGGTATAAAATGATATATCGCGCGGCAACGCCCGTAAAGGTGATTTGGTTTGTCAAAAAAATATAACGCGGTTGCCAATTCGGAAAAGGATGTTTCGCAGTCTTTTTTGAAGGGAGCTGCGATTCTTACCGTAAGCATGGTTATTGTCAAGGTTTTCGGACTTCTTGACAAGGTTATTTTAGAAAGGATCTTTTCAACCTTCGGCGGCAACTTTGCCTCGATGGGAATGGGACTCTACAGCAACGCCTTTGAGTTCTTTGTGGTTATCTTCACAGTTGCCACAGGCGGTCTGCCGATTGCTATTTCAAGACTTGTTTCCCAAAACATGACTCAAAAAAGATACAAGGACGTAAGGCTGATACATAAGATTTCGGTTCCGTTCTTCACAATTGTCGGAGCGGTCTGCTTTCTTATTGTCGCCGGCGCAAGCTTTCCCTACACATACTTTGTGATAGATTCGCCGTATTCGTTCTATGCAATGCTGTGCCTTTCACCGACGGTGTTCTTCGGTTGCATTGCTTCGATCTACAGAGGCTACTATGAGGGTCAGCGAAATATGCTGCCCACCGCTGTTTCCGAAATCATCGAGGCGGTTGTAAAGCTTGTTATCGGCGCGGCACTGGCTTATTTAATACTTGTTGCCGGAATGAAGAGTTACCAAAGCACCGGAGCTTTTCTTGGCTTTCATTTCAGAGACAGAATCGAGGCTGAGAATACAATTCTCGCGTTTTCGGTTGCCGGAGCAATCATCGGAATTTCGCTCGGAAGTCTTTGCTCGTTTGTTTTCTTTGTCCTTAAATTCAAAATCCAGGGCGACGGTATCCCACGCGAATACTACGAAAACTCAATAGACGCAAGAGGAAAAAGGGAGACCTTTTTAATAATCGTCAAAACCGCCGTTCCGATTGCCACAGGTGCTCTTGTTATGAGCCTGGGCGGTTTTGTGGATCAGATCATTATTCAAAGAGTTTTGCTCAATCTTGCCGAAACCAACGGCTATGACCTTTTTGAGCAATACGGTCGGTTTTATCCTCCCGAAGCTTTTTTTGACAAACCGCTAACAATTCACACCCGTTTGCTTGGCTGCTATTCTTCTGCACTTACTCTTATGCAGCTCGTTACCTCGGTCACCCAGGTGTTCGGTTCAAGCGCGATGCCAAACGTAACCAGTGCGTGGACAAAGGGCGACAAACGAGAGCTAAAGCAGTCGATAGATACGGTGCTGAGAATGACTATGATGTTCACGCTGCCTATGGCGTTCGGGCTTTGCGTGCTGGCTCATCCGCTTATGGGTTTTATATATTCAAGCGAAGCAATTGTTCGAATCGGCGGCAACGTACTGACGCTTATGGGTATAACAACCATATTCACAGCCGCGATAAACCCGATTTGCAGTATGCTCAACGGAATCGGAAAGGTAAAGCTTCCCATGACCCTGTATATCATCTGTATGCTGGTAAAAATCGGCACGACATGGATTTTTGTCAGCATTCCGAGTATCAATATTCAGGGCGCAACCGCAGGCTCGCTTATCGCTTATTCGCTGATTTGCGTTATCGGAATGGTGTTGCTTATCAAATTCTCGGACGTTAGACCTGACTTTATCGGCACCACAATCAAGCCGCTGATAGGCGCGACGCTTTGCTCCGCAGCAGCATATTTTGTCAATTTGCCGCTTTCGCATATGCTAAACGGGCGAATTGCAACGATCATTTCTATACTTGTTGCTGTGATTGTGTACGTAATTTCATTGTTAATCATGCGTACTTTTACTGCAACTGAGATAAAATTTCTTCCAAAAGGAGAAAAAATCGCAAAAGTACTTGAAAAATGTCGCCTAATTGGGTAAAATAGTAAACTGTAGGCTGAAAGCCCCATTATTTGACGGAGATGTTTAAATGGATTTTCAAGAAAAATCTCATTATGATTTTAACGACCTTATTGATATTGTCAGGATTCTTCGCGCCCCCGGCGGCTGTCCGTGGGACATGGCGCAAACCCACAAATCCATCCGCTCAAATTTTATTGAGGAGACCTATGAGGCAATCGAGGCGATAGACACAGACAATCCGGAGCTTCTCAGAGAAGAACTGGGCGACGTTCTTTTGCAGGTTGCAATGCACGCCGAAATGGAGAACGAGGAAAACCGCTTTGATATAAACGACGTTGTAAACGACGTTTGCAAAAAGCTGGTTGTTCGCCATCCTCATGTGTTCGGCGATGTTAGAGCGGAAAACTCAGAGCAGGCTCTCAAAAGCTGGGACAACGCCAAGATGAAAACCAAATCGCAGAAATCTCAGACCGAGGCTATGCTGAGTGTTTCAAGGTCGCTTCCGTCGCTTATGCGAAGCACAAAGCTGCAGCAAAAGGCTGCCAAGGTGGGCTTTGACTGGGACAGCGTTGACGGTGCGCTTGATAAGCTCTTTGAGGAGTGCGGCGAGCTCAAGGCTGCGATCGAGAACAACGACCCCGAAAATCAGCGCGAGGAGTTGGGCGATGTTTTGTTTGCCGCGGTAAACGTTTCGCGGTTTTTGGGAATTGACAGCGAGCACGCGCTTTATGACGCCTGCGACAAATTTACAAGCCGCTTTTCAAAGGTTGAAAAGCTTGCTGCCGAGCGTGGTATTGACATGGAATCGGCTTCTCTTTCCGAACTTGACTCCCTTTGGGATGAAGTTAAACATACAAATGAATTATAATTTTACTGGAGGAATTATTATGAAAAAGACAGAACTTATTGCTGCTATTGCTGAGCAGAGCGGACTTACCAAGAAGGATGCAGAGGCGGCTTTGAACGCTACTCTTGATACAATTACTAAGGCTGTTGCAGAGGGCGACAAGATTCAGCTTACAGGCTTCGGCACATTTGAGCAGCGTCAGAGAAACGCAAGAACAGGCGTTGATCCCAGAACAGGCAACTCAATCGAAATCCCGGCTTCAAAGGTTCCGGCTTTCAAGGCAGGAAAGGCATTCAAGGATTTTGTAAACCAGTAATCTGATTCTTACGGGCCGTGCTGTTGCACGGCTTTTATTGTTTTTATTACATCAAAATTTATATTCTTCAGGAGAAAATATGAGACTCGATAAATATTTGAAGGTTTCGCGCCTTATCAAAAGAAGAACCGTCGCAAACGAAGCCTGCGACGCCGGCAAGGTTGTTGTAAACGGAAAAATCGCCAGAGCATCTTATGATGTTAAGCAGGGCGATATTATTGAAATCACACTCGGAACGCGCACTGTTAAGGTCAGAGTAACCGAGGTCAGGGAGGTTGTCCGTAAGGAAGAAGCCGATACAATGTATGAGGCGGTCGTATAGAAGCGTTTTTTGAATATTAGTATAAATCCTTGTTCACCTTCATATATATTATTTCAGAATGTATACGGAGGTATAGATATGGCTGAAACAGCAAAAAGCAAAAAGCACACTGTAACGCTTGACGACAGAAAAAAGCTTGTCCTGACGGGCGCGGAGGATGTGAGCGGCTTTAATGAAGAAACAGTCTCTGTTAAAACCGTTGACGGAACGCTGATTATCAAGGGCGAGGGGCTGCATATTGACAGGCTCAACCTTGAAACAGGCGACGTTTCGGTTGACGGAAAAATAAACGCTATGCAATATATCGGCAGCGACAACCGCACCTCAAAGCTTTCAAGGCTTTTTAAGTAGGTGATTGAGTGGAACTGACATTTGCGCAGCAATCGCTCGCGTTTTTGTGGTCAATAGCCCTGGGAGCGGCTTACGGAATAATATACGGCGCGGTAAAAATCCTCAGACTCGCCCTTCGCTTCGGCAGGGCGGTCTGCGTTGCCGCAGATATATCCTTTATGATTTTTTGCTCTCTGGGTATGTTTTTGTTTATGCTCGCTTTTATTTCCGGATTTGTGCGTCTATATCCGATCGTGGGTGCGGCTTTGGGCTTTTTTGCCTACAGAATGACTGTGGGAAGGCTGTTGGAAAAGATATATTGCCCGTTGATTGATATTTGTGCGGCGGCGTTGAAATATATTTTTGCACATTTGAAAATTTTTGCAAAAAACCTATTGAAAATTGCACGTGAAATATTGTATAATATAAATATAAGAATAAAGGCAAAGCGTTTTGACAGACCCGGCAGGTCTGCTTCCTGCGAAAGGAGTGTTGACGGTTATGAAAAAAAACAAAGCGACAGACATAAACGCTCAGGCTCAAAACGATTCTCACACGCAAAACGCGGCGGATAACGGCGGCTTGACCGAGCTTAAGCCCAAAAAGCGAAAGAGGAAAAGAAGATATTTTCTCTTGGTTGTCGCGCTGATCGGGTTTGCTTTTTACGCTGTGATCACGATAATTGACCAGAATGTTAAGATCGCCGAAAAAAAGGCGGAGCTTAACGAGCTTAATCAGCAAATCAGCGTTGTTGAGATTCAAACGCAGCATTTGCAAAAGGTGCAGGGTTATGAGGGCGAGGAGCTTGCACAGTATATGGAAAAAATCGCCAAAGAAGAATTGGGATACATCAGCGACGGAGAAAGAATTTTTATCAACGTCGCCGGAGAATAAATCAGAAAGGCATTGAAGTTGTTACTTTAATTAGGGGTATAGGTTTTTTATGGCTATTGAGGTCGGTTCTATTTTGGAAGGCAAGGTTTCGGGTATCACCAAGTTCGGCGTTTTTGTCGATTTGCCCGAATCAAACACAGGCATGGTACATATTTCGGAGGTTGCTCCAACCTTTATCAGCGAGATTTCCGATTATGTCAAGCCCGGTCAGATCGTAAAGGTAAAGGTGCTTGGAATCAGGGACGGAAAAATCAGTCTGTCAATGAAGCAGGCTCTTTCCAAAGATGAGCAGCGCAAAAAGCCCGTTAAACAAAACAAACCCAGACAGCCGTACAAGCCTGCTCCGCCGGTCACCTCTCCGGGGGACTATGAGTGGCAAAGCAGGAAAAACGCTTCGGCAAGCTTTGAGGATATGATGTCGCGATTTAAGCAGACAAGCGAGGATAAGATGTCGGATCTGAAGCGCGGAGGCGAAAGCAGAGGCTACAGCCGCAGAGGTAACGGAAGCGGCAGAAGATAACTTCAACGCTTTACTATCTATAATTTAATAAGGGAGGCAATTTTATGAAAATTACCTATACAGCAAGAAAAGTAACTCTCAAGGATAATTTTAAGGAAAGAGTTGAAAAAAAGCTCTCCAAGCTTGAAAAGCTCTTTACGCCCGACGCTGCTGTCCATGTGGTTGTCACCCTTGAAAGCATCAACCGACAGACGGTTGAGATCACTGTCAGAGACAAGGCTATGGTTTATCGCGCAGAGAGCACAATGACCGAGATGAATGACGCGCTTGACAAGGTTATGGACATTCTTACGCGCCAGATTCGCAAGAATAAGACCAGACTTGAAAAGAAAATCAAGTCTGGCAGCATTGACGATATCATCAAGGATGAAAATACCGAGCCTGTTGACGAGGATAAATACGAAATCATGCGCAAAAAGCAGATTTTGGTTAAGCCGATAAGCGTTGAAGAGGCAATTTTGGAAATGAACATGGTCAATCACGACTTCTTTATGTTTATTAACGCGGAAACCGATGAGGTGAACGTGGTGTACAAGCGTGACGACGGAAACTACGGCTTGCTTGAGCCGTCGGCGGACTGACAGTCAATTATGTTTTAATCAATAAGGGCGACTTGTTCGCCCTTATTTTTGTAAAGGTAATACCATTATCAGAGAATAGTTTTATTTTTGTATTGCCTTGAATTATTCTCGGAGGGAAATATGAACATGACATTTTGTGCGCCCTGCATCTTCGGGCTTGAAGGAATCTGCGCCAACGAGCTTAGATTTTTGGGTCTTGAAAATGTGAGAGCCGAAAACGGCAGAGTGCTGTTTGAGGGAGATTTTGGCGCGCTTGCGAGGGCGAATATAAATTCGCGATATGCGGAAAGAATTTTGATCCTTTTGGCTGAGTTCACCGCAAAAAGCTTTGACGAGCTTTTTGACAGCGTGAGAAGTATTGAATGGGAACAGTTTATCGGTATGAGCGACGCTTTTCCGGTAAAGGGAAGATGCCTGGATTCAAGGCTGATGAGCGTGCCGGACTGCCAAAAAATCATAAAAAAGGCGGTTGTTGACAGGCTGTCGCAAAGATATATGCTCTCGTGGTTTGAAGAAACGGGCGCGCCAAGGCAGATTCAGTTTTTGATTTTGAAGGATCGCGTGAGTATTATGCTGGATACCTCCGGCGCGGGACTACACAAAAGGGGCTACCGTGCCGAGGCAAACGAAGCGCCTATCAAGGAAACCCTTGCGGCTGCGATGGCGGAGCTTGCAAGGGTGAGGGCGAATCATTTTGTAATTGATCCTATGTGCGGCAGCGGAACGATTTTGATTGAAGCGGCTATGAAGGCTATGAAAATTGCTCCCGGACTAAAGCGATATTTCGCGTGCGAGAGGTGGAGCTGTGTTCCCGAAAACGCTTTTGAAAATGAAAGAGAGCTTGCTAGGGAAATAATAAACCCCGACTGTGAATTTCGGGCTGAGGGCTATGATATCGACGAAGCCGCTCTTGAAACCGCGCGTAAAAACGCCGGGCTTGCCGGGGTCGGTGATAAAATCAGCTTTGCAAAGCGCGATATAAGGGACTATCGCGCGCCCGAGGGCTTTGCTTCGGTGATAACAAATCCGCCCTATGGCGAAAGACTGCTTGACATTTCGGAAGCAGAGGAGCTGTACAAAATTATGGGCAAAAAATTTCCTGCCGAAAAAGGGAAGAGCTACACGATAATTACTCCCGACGATGATTTTGAGAAGATTTTCGGCAGAAAAGCCAACAAACGCAGAAAGATGTATAACGGAACGCTAAAATGTCAGGTCTATATGTTTTTTTGACCGGCTTTGAAATGTGAGGGAGCGGAATATGAAAAAAGGACTAAAGCTAAAAGTAACATTTTGCGGCTTCGTTGCCGCTGTGCTTACATGCAATGCTGCCGGTGTAAACGCGGCTACAGACAGCTCGGCAAGAACCGCGGCGGCAGAGCTGCCGGATGCCAACGGCCGACAGCGTCATGAGATTTGCACCTCGCTTTCAAAAATGGCGCGTGAATACTACTCCGGCGATTATTCCTATGAAGCTCTTTGCCAGCTCCCGGGCGCCGAGGATATATCGACAAGCTATGAAGCTGCCCGTAACAACAGGCTTTATGACGCTCTTCATACGCTTATGACCGGCACTCAAAGCTATTTCACCTCTTATTCCGGCTACAACCCCGGATCGCTGGCGTATTACTGGGCGAGCACCGACGCGGTCGCTGGCAGCAATACTTATACAATGTTTTACAGCGATATTATGGCTGATACCGAGGGCATAAAGCTGAATCGCGAGCATGTTTGGCCCAAAAGCCATGCAAGTTTTTATACCTCAAACGGCGGCTCGGACCTGCATCACCTTCGCCCTTCGGTTGACAAGCTGAACTCGGCAAAAAGCGACCACGCCTTTGGCTATATCAAGGATTGCTATAAGCAGGATTTCGCGGCAGGCGAGATTAACGGAATAGAGTGTTATTATGTATCGCAAAAATACGATTTGTTTGAATGTAAGGATGATGTAAAGGGCGACGTAGCGCGAATTCTGCTGTATGTTTACTGCCGCTGGGATCAGCCGAATCTGTATTCGGATTTGACCGCCGACCTGCTTCCGGAGCAGGAGACCGGGAGCACCGACAACGGCAAAAGGGTAGTTGAAAGCCTGGACACGCTTTTGCAGTGGTGCGCTGAGGACCCGGTTGATACCTGGGAGATGGAGCGCAATGACCTGACTCAAATGATTCAGGGCAACCGCAACGCGTTTATAGATTATCCGGAGCTTGCATGGGACTTGTTTGATATGGAGCTTCCAAAAGGAATGTCATCTCCCAGCCGCGAGGGTTGCAGGCATAATTATACCGAGGTTTTGCGCGATGAGCCTTCCTGCGAAGCTGACGGTCGGTTTGTGCTTCGCTGCGATATTTGCGGCAACGAGCTTTGCCGCCGTTTGGCGCATACCGAACACGCTGACGAAAACAAGGATAATTTTTGTGACCTTTGCGAAAAGGCTTTGACTTATCCGGTTGACATGAAACAGACAAACGAGCTTGCGGACGGCTGTCATGTGCTTTTGTGCTCGGCTTCGGACAAGCGCACGCTTACGCCGAACGTTTCGGTTGACAGCAAAATCTCTTCTGTCAGCGTGAATATCGGCAAAAACGGAGTTCAGCCGCCGGTTGACAGTGCGGCGTTTTGTGTAAAAGAAGCTGAGGACAACGGTTTCTATTTGATTTACGGCGGCAAATATCTGACCTCGCTTCCGACAGGCGGCGGATTGTTTTTTGCTGACGCGCCGGAGAAATACAGCGTGTGGAAGGTTGAGCCGTCTGCAATAAATAATCAGGTTTTACTTGTGAATGCCTGCGCGCAGTTTAACGGAAATCCGCAGGCAATCGAGTATTATTCGGACAGCTTTACTGCCTATTCAAGAGCTGACAAACCGGCGTTCAGGTTTGTTATGTATACAACAGGCGAGCACCTTTGGAACGAGAAGGACGGGCATTGCCTTTTGTGCGGTGAGCCAAAACAGGATTCAGTAATTGCTTTGGGAGATGCAAACCGCGACGGAGAGGTAAATATTAACGATGTGACTGTGATCCAGTATTACCTTGCCGAGCTAATGACTCCCGAAAGCATTAGCTTTGATGCCGCTGACGCCGACAAGAACGGCGTGGTTGATATTTTTGACGCGACAACTCTGCAATTGTTTCTTGCTAATCTAATACTGTTATAAAACTCACCATCTTTTCTAATCTAAAAAAGCTCTCGGTTTTTCCGAGAGCCTATTTTTATTAGATATTAGTATGAATTATGCGGTATTGCCTTAAGGCAACACCGCACAATTCATGGCGCACGCCTTGCTTGCATATTATTCCGTCAGACTGCCCAAAAATCAGTATCCATACGTCAGTATGCACACTGCAATCCGCGCACCAGAATTATGCGGTATTACCTTAAAATTTATATTGACATTGTGTCAGAATAGGTGTATAATGTATATACTGACACAGTGTCAGAATATCGGTATTCAGGTGAAATTATGCCAAAGGGATCGCCCGAGCTGACGAACGCTCGGAAGGAAGAAATCATATCCGCGTGCAAATCGCTTTACAGGGATATGAGCTTTAAGGATATAACGATTATGAAGATTGCGGAATATACAAGCTTTTCGCGAGCTTCTATTTATAATTATTTTGAAACAAAGGAAGAAATCTTCCTTGCCATTTTGCAAAAGGAATATGAGCTTTGGGTGGCGGATCTGCATAGCATAACAGATCGCAGCGAGAGCATGACGAAAAATGAGATTGCAGAAGCCTTGGCTTCTTCACTCGACAAGCGAAGGCTGCTGCTTAAGCTTTTGAGTATGAATCATTATGACATGGAAGAAAATTGCAGGGAAGAACGCCTGTATGAATTTAAGGTTGCGTTTGGCAATTCTATGAAAGCGGTGGACGGACTTTTGAAAAAATTCTGCCCGGAATTGAACGAACAAAAAAGGCGTGATTTTCTCTACTCATTCTTTCCGTTTATCTACGGAATCTATCCTTACACGGTAGTTACCGAGAAACAAAAAAGTGCTATGGAGAAGGCAGAAGTAGGATATGTGTTTTATTCAATTTATGAAATGGTTTACAACTGCGCTCAAAAGCTGTTGAATTAAAACTAATGAACTTTAAAGGAGATATGTCACTATGAAAAAATTACCTAAAATCGCTCTTGGAGCTTGGGCTTGGGGCAACGACGGAACCTTTGGCGGCAGCCTGAGCGCAGAAACGCTCAGACCTATTTTTGACGCTGCAATGAAAAACAGCTTGAATCTTTGGGATACGGCTTATGCCTACGGCATGGGTACCAGCGAAAAGGTGCTTGCCGGATTTTTGGACGATTGTGAAGAAGGCTCTTATTTTGTATCCGACAAGTTTACTCCGCAGTGTGCGAATCCCGAAAGTAAAACTGCTTTTAAGGATATGATTGAAATGCAGCTTGATTTGATGAAGCTGGATCACTTTGACATATATTGGATTCACAACGTATGGGACGCGCCAAAGTGGACGGAAGAAATGGCAAAATATTTTGAGGGTAAAGAAAACGTTCCTGTTTTGGGAGTTTCCAATCACAACCTTGAGGAAATTAAACAGGCGAATGAGATTTTGAAGGCGCACGGCTTAAGGCTCGGCGCGGTCCAAAACCACTACAGCCTTATTAACCGCTCGTCCGAGGATTCGGGAATTCTTGACTACTGCAAAGAAAACGATATTATTTTCTTTTCTTATATGGTTCTTGAGCAGGGCGCACTCTCGGGAAAATACGACACTAAGCACCCGATGCCGGAGGGCTCGGCAAGAGCGGAGACCTATAACCCGGTTCTTGACAAGCTCGAGATTTTGAATGCGGAGCTTAATAAGCTTGCCGACAAATACAACGCGGACCCTGCGCAGATCCCGGTTGCTTGGGCAATCGCCAAGGGTACCTTACCGATTATCGGCGTGACAAAGGAGAAGCACGTTGAGGATGCGGTTAAGGCGACAAATATCTGTCTGACCTGTGAGGAAACCGCTTTGCTTGAAAAGACGGCTGATTCACTGAATATTAACGCGATCCGTTTTTGGGAAAAGGAAATGAAATAAAGGCAATACCGCATAATTCAGGTGTGCGGATTGCGCAGTAAGATTTTTCGGCAGAGTGTACAAATAATCAGTACGCATACTGACGTATGGGTGAAACAATATTCAAGCAAGGCGTGCGCCGTGAATTGTGCGGTGTTGCCTAAAGGAAACCTCTGAAAATCCCTTAAAAAGCGTTTTCTTAGGGATAACGGCATCAGAGCTTCCGTTAATACAGGAGCATAAAAATGAAATACACAAAACTCGGCAATTCTGATTTAAATGTATCCCGAATTTGTATGGGCTGTATGGGCTTTGGAGATCCGACAAGAGGACAGCGCAGCTGGACAATTGACGAAGAACACACCCGGGGGATTATCAGGCGCGGGCTGGAGCTGGGCGTAAACTTTTTTGATACTGCTATAGGCTATCAAAGCGGAACCAGCGAGCAGTATGTAGGCAGAGCGATTAAAGATTTTGCCAAGCGCGATGAGGTGGTCGCGGCAACAAAATTTTTGCCGCGCACTATGGACGAAATTGAAAACGGCGTTACCGGTCAACAGCATATCGAGAACATGATAAATAAGAGCCTGTCTAATCTGGGGATGGACTATGTGGATTTGTACATCTATCACATGTGGGACTGGAACACACCGATTGAAGATATTCTTGACGGCTTGACCCATGTTGTAAAAGCAGGCAAAGCTAGATACATCGGTATCTCAAACTGCTTTGCGTGGCAGTTGGCAAAGGCGAACGCAATTGCAGAAAAAGAGGGATTTGAAAAATTTGTGTCTGTTCAGGGACACTATAACCTTATTTTTCGTGAAGAGGAACGCGAGATGGTTCCGTACTGCACGGAAGAAAATATCGCGCTGACTCCATACAGCGCTCTGGCAAGCGGCAGGCTTTCAAGAAAGCCTGGAGCAAATTATACTAAACGCGCCGCAGAGGACGCTTATGCAAGGTTTAAGTATGATCTGAGTGCGAATCAGGACAGCGTTATCATAGACAGGGTGTCAGAGCTTGCTGAAAAGCATGATGTTACCATGACAGAAATTTCTCTTGCCTGGCTTTTGTCAAAGGTAACGTCTCCTATTGTCGGCGCAACAAAGCTCAGTCATATTGAGGGCGCGGCAAAGGCAGTTGATTTAGTTCTCAGCGACGAGGAGACGGCATATCTTGAAGAACCGTATTCTCCGCATCCGCTCGCAGGTGTAATGGCGCAGAATAAGCGTGAAAACGCGAAGGACAAACACGTTTGGTCAACAGGCGATCAAAAAATCAATCAGAACTGCACTGATGATTAGTACTATCTTCTGATAATACGCTCTAAAACAGATGATAAAGAGTTTTATTTGATAATAGTATAATTACTTCCGGTAAAACCAGTGCATATTATAAAGGAGAATAAGTATGTTTGCAAATACAAAGTATATTAAGCTGTCCGCATTGCTTTTGATGGCGGTTATGATTTTTACATTTTCAGCGTGCGGCAGCTCAACATCCGAAAGCAATTCGCAGACGCAGGCGGCGACTTCTGCCGAAACCAAAGCTGAAAATTCACAGAACGAAACAACCGCAAATACAGAGGAATCTGTGACTAAGCCTGTAACCGAGGCGGTCGCGGAGTCTGAATCAAACAACGCGAAAACTCTGGTGGTCTATTTTTCAGCGACAGGAACAACAAAGGGCGTGGCTGAGCAAATTGCGTCATTAACTTCGGCGGATACCTATGAGATTCTTGCTGCGCAGCCCTACACAACAGAAGATCTTAACTGGAACGACAAGAACAGCCGCACTACTAAGGAGCAGAACGATAAATCCGTTCGCCCCGAAATCGGCAGCGACAAGGTACCGCTCGACGGCTATTCAACTGTGTTTATCGGTTATCCTATTTGGTGGGGAGAAGAACCGCGCATTATGGACACCTTTGTTGAAGGCTATGATTTCAGCGGAAAGACAGTCATTCCGTTTTGCACATCCGGAGGCTCGGGCATTGGTTCGAGCGGCTCAAACCTAGAGACAAACGCAGGCAGCGGCAAGTGGCTTGAGGGAGAACGCCTGAGCAGCTCGTCGGATATTGAAGGCTGGATCAACGGACTGGGACTTAATATCGGCAATAATGGGTAATTAAAAATTTTTTACTGCAGTTAATAATATAAAACCTAATAAAGAAAAACTTTCTGTTGGTGACCGAAACCTCAGAGGTTCAGATTTCAACGGAAAGTTCAAAAATGTATTGTAAAAATGAAATGATATGATATAATTAATTCGTATCTTAGTATTATTCAATATTGATTTAATTTCAGTTCTGATCGTAGGATATATCTTCTACGGCAGAGTCACGGAAAAACTTTTGCGCCGGACGACCGTCAATCACCTGTCATAGCCATTAACGACGGCGTGTGCTGCGTACCAATGAAACGCTGTAAGGAGTTTTCGGCAGTGTTCTTGCTGTCGCCGGCGCGGCGGCAGTTGTGTTTTATTATCGATTTGATTGCGCAGATACGGAAGAATAAGCAGCGTTTGGGTAAATCATTACGGCACGATACTCATTTAGATTAGGCACGGCGAAATCATATCTCAAAGTTGGTGACTATATGAAAGCAATTGAAAAAATCAGCGAATTTTTCGGCAAATTTATGGCAGTGATTGTGCTGGCGGTAGCGGCGTTGGCGCTGTTTGTTCCGCGGTCGTCGCTGTGGATAGACACATCTTGGGTCAACTACCTTTTGATAATTGTAATGTTCGGTATGGGGCTCACGATGAAGCCGAGGGATTTTGCGCTTGTTTTCAAAAGACCGAAGGATATTTTTATCGGAAGCGCGGCGCAGTTTATCATTATGCCTTCTTTGGCGTTTGGTTTGAGCAGGCTTTTTCAGCTTGATCCTGCGCTTGCGGCAGGAGTCGTGCTTGTAGGAACCTGCCCGGGCGGCACGTCAAGCAACGTCATTACCTATCTGTCAAACGGAGATGTCGCGTTGTCTGTCGGAATGACAAGCGTTAACACCCTGCTCGCACCTCTGCTTACGCCGGCGATAACATGGCTTTTGCTGCAAACAACCGTCAGCGTAAATGTTTGGTCAATGTTTTGGAGCATTATTCAGGTGGTTATGATTCCGATTGCCCTTGGCTTTGTCATCAATCATTTCTTCGGTAAAATAACGCAGAAGGTTGTTACGGCTCTTCCGATGGTTTCTACCGTTGCGATTTGCCTGATTGTAGCCGCTGTCGTTTCTCATAACGCCGAAAAAATCTACACAAGCGGAGCTTTGGTGCTGATTGTTGTCGTTCTTCACAATCTGCTTGGTTACGCGTGCGGCTTTGGTCTCGGCAAGCTCATTAGATTAACGCCCGAAAAAACGAAGGCTCTGTCTATTGAAATCGGAATGCAAAACTCCGGTCTTGCCACAAGCCTTGCAGACACGGCGTTCTCAAATCTCGCGATGGCGACAGTGCCCGGCGCGGTATTTTCCGTATGGCATAACATCTCGGGCGCGATTTTAGCAGGCTTTTACAGAAGATGGAAAAATTAGAATAGTTAAAGGCAACACCGCACAATTCATGGCGCACGCCTTGCTTGCATATTATTCCGTCAGACTGCCCAAAAATCAGTATCCATACGTCAGTATGCACACTG
>CAJODI010000015.1 GCA_905233145.1 uncultured Ruminococcus sp.
TGTGCATACTGACGTATGGATACTGATTTTTGGGCAGTCTGACGGAATAATATGCAAGCAAGGCGTGCGCCATGAATTGTGCGGTGTTGCCTTTATATTCATGGAGGTGCAATCAAGCATGAAAAAACATTTATCAATCCTCTTGTCGGTAATTATGCTGACAGGAGCAGTCCCGGTGGTTTATGCCGAAGAAGCACAGGAAAAAGTCGCTGCCCCCTCGTTCAAAACCGAGGACGCACTGTACGTTCACGCAGTCGTCGGCTCGAACGATACCCAGGCATGGCAGAAGTGGCAAAGCGTTCACGACACGAATTTGAACGTTGATAATAACCAGTCCAAGTATTTCTTCCTGCCTTCTTCGGCGAGCGATACTCAGGTCGATATCTACAACGCATATGGCACTCCCGTTTCTGTGAACGGAGTTGAGATCTCGCCAAAGGAAACCGCAACCGTAAGCTATAACACGACCGACAGCTTTTGGGTCAGACTAAACGGCATTCAGCACAGCCTGAGATTTATGAAATCCAATGCCGAAGCCGCAATCTACATCAACAACACAAATGTTGAGGGAAACGAAAGCGGCGAGGGAACCTATCTTATGGATTACATAACGGCTGACAAGAGCCGCTCGGCAGAGGCAGACGGAGCGATCGTAAGCCCCGACGGGACAATTGACAACACCTCGATCAAAAAAATCAAGGGCAGGGGCAACTCGACCTGGAACGGTGTGACAAAAAAATCCTTTAACATTACATATAAAACCGAGGTTTCTGTCGGCGGAATGAGCGAGGGCAAAAAATATTCGCTGCTTGCAAATTACCAGGACGATTCGCTTTCGAGAAACCGCTTCCTGTATGACCTTGCCGACGCGGTCGATGTTCCTTATTCTTCCGATTCGCGCTACGTTGATTTTTACAGCAACGGCTTCTACTGGGGCTCGTATCAGATGTGCCAAAAGGTCGATGTAGGAAGCTCCGAGCTGATTTCGGATTTTGGTGATTATCTTAACGATGACAACACGTTAAAAGAGGATTTTCCGTTTCTTTGCGAGGTCGATTCCAAAGCTACCGAGGGCGAAGATTACTTTGTAAAATGCAAGGACGATCTCAAAATAACAATAAAGTGGCCGGAGCTTAAAAAAGGGGACAACGGATATAATGAGGTCAAAAATTATGTAAGTGACAAATTCAATGAGTTTTATTCCGCAACTACAAATGACGGAGATATTTCCCGGTACGCCGACGTCGATTCCCTGACAAAGCTTTATCTTATCAATGAGCTTGGCAAAAACTGGGATTCCGGCACGTCGAGCCTGTACTTTGTATACAAGCAGGACGAGAAAGGAGATTATAAATTCTTCGGCTCGCCGGTTTGGGATTACGACAATTCGCTGGGCAACGCTAAAGGTGTTGAGGACGACCTCAAAGACATGGGTGTAGTAGACTATACGCTTCCGACCGGTTGGTGGTGCAAATTTAAGGGCAAAAGCAAAAATGCAACCTATACGGTCAACATAATGAACCGAATCAGCCAAAATCATCAGATCATGGCTGCTGCTCCGAGGATATGGTTCGAGAACTTTCTTCCGGCAATTGATCACTTTACCGGTAATACAAAAAACAAAAATATGGACAAGGAGATTTATACTTCAGAAAAATATCTGGAATTGGTAAAAAATTCAGCGTATATGAATTATACAAGCGGCTGGAAAAGAAACATAAATACCGGCTGGATAGCAAACCACAATATACGCATGAAAAAAGCAGAATTTAACAAGTACACAGGTGAGTACACTGAATCCAACGGAAAGGATGAAAAATATTATGCTGATTCTTTTGAGGGAGCATTCAAATATACGGCGGATTGGCTGAATAATCGCGCGGCGTGGCTGTCAAATGAGTTTTACAAATATTACCCTTTCAAACCGGGAGATATTGACCTTAACAATGTTGTTGATATCAGGGATGCAACCGAGATCCAGAAGTATTTGGCTAGCTTTGTAGAGCTTAATTCTAAGCAGTGCAAGGTTGCGGACTACAACAAAGACGGCGATGTTACTGTTAATGACGCGACATTTATTCAGTATTATCTTGCTGCTTTTCCCAATTGTGATCCGCCTGAACAGGAAGCAGTTTCTGTAAATCAGGAAAAATCGCTTTCCAATAAATATAAAGTTCTGTTTTCAAATTCATTATTTTGGGAAGGACCGATTTACTGTTATTATTGGAAGAAGAATGAGACCCATATGTGTAGTTGGCCCGGGTTCTCTATGGAACATGTTGGGAAAAACCGTTTCGGTGAAAACCAATATGAATTTGCGGTTCCCGAAGATGCGGAATACGTTATATTTAACAACGGTTATTACGGATTAAATCAAACTGTAGACATTCCGCTTGACCGAAGTGTTACCGGTTACTATGCGGAGAATTACATCGAAAAAAGCGAAAACTATAAGGATAAGTATAGATATAACTCATGGAATATAAACGAATGATAAGCTGTAGTTTTTATGACTGCTTCTGTTTAAAATTATAGCCTTGTACTTGTATATTCAGAAAATATGATGTATAATATCCATAGGTATATCCAAAACGGAATATGCCTATGGACTTTTTTGATAAGGACTGATTTTTTTGAAACACGGTTTTGTAAAGGTCGCGGCGGCAACGCCGAGAATCAGGGTTGCGGACTGCGGCGAAAACGCTTCCCAAATCATCGCCCGGGCTGCCGAGGCATATCAAAACGGCGCGGCGGCAGTGTGTTTTCCGGAGCTTTGCGTGACCGGATATACATGTTCCGATCTGTTTTTGCAAAAAAACCTGCTTAAATCGGCGGAAAACGCCGTTAAAAAAATCATGAAAGAAACTGCCGAAGCAGATATAATTATTGCTGTAGGAACTCCCGTTGAGGCGTTTCAGTCGCTTTATAACTGTGCGGCGGTAATATATAGGGGAAGGCTGCTGGGGCTTGTCCCAAAAATCAATCTTCCTAATCACGGCGAGTTTTATGAAACACGCCACTTCAAAAGCGGTGCCGGACTTGACGCGGAAATAAGCTTTGCCGGACAGGATGGCGTGCGCCTTTGTGCCAATCAGGTTTTTGTGTGCACAGAAATGCCCGAATTCAGCCTTGGCTTTGAAATCTGTGAGGACTTGTGGACGCCGGGCTCACCTTCGGAAAGGCTTGCAAAGTCCGGTGCGACGATAATCTGTAATCTTTCGGCTTCGGATGAGATCATCGGCAAGGCAGGCTACAGGCGGGACATTGTTCGTGTGCAGAGCGGAAAACTCTTCTGCGCCTATGTTTATTCCGACGCCGGAATGGGTGAAAGCACAACAGATATGGTTTTTTCAGGGCACAATATTATTGCGGAGAACGCCTCTGTGCTCTCGGAAAGCAAGCGGTTCACAACCGGAATAATCTATGCCGATGTTGACACCGAGAGGATAATCAGCGAGCGCAGACGTTCGACCACCTTTGTTTCAACTCCGCTTGCGGCACACCAAGCTTTGTTTGATATGAAGCCGCGCAAAACCGTGCTGACACGAAAATTTCGCAAAACACCGTTTGTTCCGTCCGAGAAAAGCGATCTTGAAAGCCGCTGCGAGGAGATTTTGACAATTCAGGCAACAGGTCTTGCTTCAAGAATGGCAAGCACCGGAATCAAAAGCTTGGTGCTTGGACTTTCGGGCGGACTTGACAGTACGCTTGCCCTTATTGTCAGCGTTCACGCGGCTGATATGCTCGGAATCGGGCGCGACAGTATTCACGCTGTGACACTGCCGTGCTTCGGCACAACAAGGCGAACAAAATCAAACGCAGAAAAGCTTGCCCTTGCATACGGCGTGAGCTTTGAGGAAATAAATATTTCAAGTGCTGTAAGGCAGCATTTTTCGGATATTCATCACGATGAGAGCGTTACCGACGTAACGTATGAAAACGCGCAGGCGCGTGAGCGCACCCAGGTGCTAATGGACCTTTCCAACAAATTCAACGCTCTGGTAATCGGCACGGGCGACCTTTCCGAGCTTGCTCTGGGCTGGGCGACCTATAACGGCGACCATATGAGCATGTACGCGGTAAACGCCTCTATACCCAAAACCTTGGTCAGGTATCTCACGGCTTATGAGGCGCAAAAATCCGAGGGCGAGTTGAAAACCGTCCTGCTTGATGTGCTCGATACTCCCGTTAGCCCGGAGCTGCTTCCGCCCGACCAAAACGGAGAAATCGCTCAAAAGACCGAGGATGTTGTCGGTCCGTATGAGCTGCACGATTATTTTCTCTATTATTTCGTGCGCTTCGGCTTTTCACCCGCAAAAATCTACCGCATGGCAAGGCGTTCCTTTGAGGGCGCGTACAGCGACGAGGTTATTTATAAATGGCTCAAAACCTTTGTCCGCAGGTTTTTTACCCAGCAATTCAAGCGTTCCTGTATGCCTGACGGTCCCAAGGTCGGAACAGTCGCGTTCTCACCTCGCTCAGACTGGAGAATGCCAAGCGACGCTTCGGCGAGCGAATGGCTTGAGGAGCTTGAAAACGCAGCTGCGGAGCAAAGCGGTGATAATTCATGAAGCTTTTTCTAAAGCGTGACTTGTCGGCTGACAACAATGCCTTTACGGTTTATGACGAATTGGGCTGTGTAAAATATCTTGTGCTCTCAAAGCAGCCCGGATCAAAGTCAAAAATAAATCTTTCGGTTTGCGATTCCGACGGAAAGCCGGTGGCAAGAATACGCAAGGTTCCGATTGCCGGCACCAACACCTTTATGCTAAAGGCAAACAAGCGGCGTGTGACCCTTGTTTTGCTGATAACCTCAAAGGGGATGTACTGCAATTTTTACGGCGTAAACTGGCACATCAGCGGAGAGCTTGTCACCAAAAATTTCAGCATAATGGACGTTGACAATTCACTGATAATGCAGCATTTTCATTTCGCGGACAGATGTGAGCTTGAAATAAACGATGAAGTCAACGAGCTTTTTTGTTTGACGACTGCGATTTGCGTTAATCTTATAAACACAACGGACGCTCGCGCGCTCCAAACAGCATAAGGGCGCTTTTGAACAACAGCAGATTTTCAGAAGCACCCGTAACGGAGGTATATTTATGGACAAACTGCTACAGCTTTTAAGCACAAACTCAGGCTTTACAACAGCCGAGCTTTCGGCAATGCTCGGCGAGCCGGAGGATTATATTAAGGCTCAGATAAAGGAATACGAGAACCGCGGAATTATCAAGGGTTATCAGGCGGTTGTCAACTGGGACGAGCTTGACGACAACTTTGTTGAAGCTCTTATTGAGCTTAAGGTTACGCCGAAAAAAGAAACCGGTTTTGACGAAATGGCTCAGCTTTGTATGGCGTTTGAGGAGGTTGAATCGGTTTATCTTATGGCAGGAGTTTATGACTTTGCGCTGATAGTCAAGGGTGAGACTATGCAGGATATCGCGATGTTCGTTGCAAAAAAGCTCTCAACGATCGACGGCGTTTTGTCGACCGGAACTCACTTTATTATGCGCAGGTACAAGGACAGGGGAATGAATCTTGCCGATTATGACAATCATGCCGACGAGAGGAGCATGATACTGTGACGGATTACAGCAAGTACCTAAACAGCAAGATTCAGTCGGTGAGCCCGTCGGGAATAAGACGCTTTTTTGATATTGCAAATGAGATGGACGATGTGATTTCTCTGAGCATAGGAGAACCCGATTTTCAGACTCCGTGGCATATCCGAGACGAGGGGATCCGCAGCCTTGAAAAGGGCAAAACATGGTATTCCCCCAACAGGGGCTTTGCCGCGCTTCTTGATGAAATAACAAAGTACTGCAAGCGCAGATTCGCACTGAGCTATTCTCCGTCGAAGCAAACGCTTGTTACCGTTGGAGGAAGCGAAGCGATTGACCTTGCGCTGAGGGTGCTGGTAGAGCCGGGAGACGAGGTAATAATTCCTCAGCCTTCGTTTGTTTGCTACGAGCCGCTTACTGTCATGGCAGGCGGCGTTCCGGTTATTATAAATACCAAAAATGAAGATAAATTTCGCCTTAAGGCAAGCGATCTTGAGGCTGCAATAACGCCTAAAACCAAGCTGCTCGTGCTGCCGTTTCCAAACAATCCGACAGGCGCAATAATGGAAAAGCATGACCTTGAGCAAATTGCCGAGGTTGTTAAAAAGCACGATTTGTTTGTGCTGTCCGACGAAATCTATTCCGAGCTTACATACGGCAGGCTGAATCACGTTTCTATTGCCTCAGTCGAGGGTATGTACGGGCGAACCGTGGTTATCAACGGTTTTTCAAAATCCTACGCTATGACAGGCTGGAGACTGGGCTATGCTTTGGGCCCCGAACCGATTATCGCTCAGATGACAAAGCTGCATCAGTACGGAATAATGTCCGCGCCCACAACAGCCCAGTATGCCGCGATCGAGGCTCTGAAAAACGGCGACAGAGACGTTGTGAGGATGAGGGATGAGTACGATATGCGCCGCCGTCTGGTTGTTGACGGCTTCAACGATATGGGACTTTCCTGCTTTGAGCCGCTCGGCGCGTTTTATGTTTTTCCGTGTATAAAAAGCACAGGCCTAAGCTCGGAGGAATTCTGCACGAGCCTTATCAGAAAAAAGCACGTTGCTGTTGTTCCGGGCACGGCGTTCGGCGACTGCGGCGAAGGCTTTGTCAGGGTTTCCTATTCATATTCGCTGAAGCATCTCAAAATCGCGCTCGGAAGAATCAGAGAATTTTTGAAGGAGCTTTCAGATGAAAATAACAGTTAAAGCTCCTGCCAAAATCAACTTGACTCTTGATGTTCTCGGAAAACGCCCCGACGGTTACCACGAGCTGGCAACAGTTATGCAGGCAATTGATTTGTACGATACCGTGACACTGACCGAAAACGACAGCCAAAGCGTAACGGTTTCGTGCGGCTACGAGGGCGTTCCCTGCGACGACAGCAATATCTGCGTCAAGGCGGCGCACAGGTTTTTTGATTACTGCAAAACCGACGTCAAGGGCGTTCACATAGAGATCGACAAGAAGATCCCGACCCAGGCAGGGCTTGCCGGCGGCAGCAGCGACGGAGCGGCTGTGATTATGGGCTTGAACGCAATGTTTAATGCTATGCTCAAGCCTGCCGAAATGCTCGCTATAGGCGAGAGGGTTGGCGCCGACGTTCCGTTTTGTATTGCGGGCGGCACAAAGCTTTGCACGGGGATCGGTACCGAAATGAAGAAGCTGCCTTCGTTTAATTGTGAGGCTATCGTAATATGCAAGCCTGATTCTGTCAGCGTTTCCACCGCAGAGGCTTACAATAGGGTTGACGCGCTCGCGCCTCACGCGCCCTATACCGACGAGATGATCAAGGCGCTGTACAGCAGAGACATGTTTTTGATTTCGTCAACGCTTTTTAACGACTTTGAGCTTGCTCTTTGTCTGCCCGAGGTCAACGAAATCAAAAAAATCATGCTTTCTCAAAAGGCGCAGGGAGCCGGGATGAGCGGCTCCGGTTCGGCGGTGTTTGGTATTTTTACCTCAAAGCGCAAGGCGCAAAAATGCGTTGACGAACTAAAAAAAGCTTATGACAAAACTTTTCTTTGCAAGCCGATAAAAATCGGATGTGAGATTGAATAAACCAAAAATTTCTGCCCATAATCTGAGCGAATCAGATTATAGGGCAGGTTTATTTTATGAACAAATTTTTTACAAAGGCGTTGGCGGTTGCCTTCGCGCTCACAACGCTGTATTCGGTCATTCCCTTTCAATCGGCGTGCAAGGAAATTCCATGCGAGGTTTTTCGTCTGCACATTTTGGCAAATTCCGACTCCGACGGCGACCAGCGGCTAAAGCTGTGCGTCAGGGACAAGGTGCTCGAGGTTGGAAACGAATTGTTTTCAAAAGCATCCTCAAAAACCTTTGCCGAAGAAACCGTCGCGAAAAACCTTGACATAATTCAAAACGCCGCTCAAAAAACTGTCTACTCTATGGGCTATGATTACGACGTTAAGGCGGAGCTCAAAAATATGTACTTCTCAACCAGACACTACGAGGACTACACCCTGCCGTCAGGAATGTATGACGCGCTTAGAATCACGATCGGCAGCGGCAAGGGTCACAACTGGTGGTGCGTGATGTATCCGTCGCTGTGCGTTTCTTCTGCGCAGGAGAGAGACAAAAAGGCAATGGAAGCCTTTGACGAAGGCGAATACAAGGTTGTCAGGCACGAAAAGCATGAGTATAAATTCAAAATCGTTGAAATTTACGAAAAAATCGCTTCTTTTTTCAGATGAGCCGAGCACAGGGCTTTTTTTGAAACACATAATATGGTATTATTATATCATCAAATCGAAAACGCCTCGGGCGATATTCAAAGCATCAAGGGTGGTATTATGCTGCAATTCATTTTAGGCAAAAGCGGAACAGGCAAAACCGCGCGGATTTATTCACTGATAAAATCTATGGTTGACAGCGGAAACGACAAAATAATCCTGCTCGTTCCCGATCAAAGTACTTTTGAAACCGAAAAAGCTATCCTGGAGCTTATGGGTGCGCGACAGTCCGTAAAAATCAGGGTTACAGGCTTTTTGGGACTTTGCCGTTACGCCTTTGAGCAGTGCGCGGTGGACAGACAAAACGTAATCGACAACGGAACAAGGGCGGTCATAATGAATCTCGCGCTTGAACAGCTTGCCGACCGGCTGACTTTGCTTAATACAAACCGCCGAAACGTCGCGGAGGTTATGCTTAACACTTTGACCGACTGCAAAAACAATAATATCACTCCCGAAATGCTGAGGAAAACCGGCGAAGCTATTTCGGGCGGTACTTTGAAAACCAAGCTCGGCGAAACCGCTTTGGTGCTCGAAACCTTTGACGCACTGATACAACAAAGCTATATTGATCCGCTTGACGACCTCGGCAAGCTGTATGATATTCTTGCGGAGAATAATGATCTCTTCAAGGGCTACACTCTTTTTGTGGACAGCTTCAGCGGCTTTACCGCAAATCAGCTTTTGGTTCTCCGGCTTTTGATTTCGCGCTGCGCCGCAGTCTATTTTGCTCTCACACTTGATCCAAACACCGGGGATACCGACGAGGTTTTTTCGACCTCTCACAGCACAATGCGAAGCGTAAAGGAGCTTGCAAAGCGTGATTTTATTAATATAAAGGCTCCGGTAAAGCTATTTGAGCCGCTCAGATTTGAAAACAGCGAGCTGGCGGTTTTGGAGAAAAACATCTTTCGCGCGGACTGCGAACCGAGTGAAGTTATTCCTAAAAACATAACGCTATACGCAGCTGCGGATATTTATGACGAGTGCGAGTTTGTCGCGCGGCAAATCAAGCGGCTGATCATCGAAAACAACAGCCTATATTCGGATATAACCGTGATTTGCCACGACACTGATTTATACGAGGGAACGCTTGACGTAGTATTTGAAAAATACGGTATTCCTTTCTTTATGGATTCGCGCAGGGACGTAACCGTAAAGCCCGCAATCAGGCTGGTCAATTCGATTTTTAGGCTGATTATCGAAAATTTTCAGCGCGACGACGTGATGGCGTTTTTAAAAACAGGGCTTACAAACAACTCTGAAAAAGAGATCAGCTGCTTTGAAAACTACGTCTATATTTGGAACGTTAATCACTCTGCGTTCAGATCGGAATTCAAAAACAATCCCGGCGGATTTTCCGATGCAATGACCGACAAGGCAGCGGAGGAGCTCGCCGTTGCCGAAAAAGTCAGAAGGTCGGTGATTGAGCCTGTAATTTCGTTTAAAGAAAAAATCGCCGATAAAGACGGCGAAGAAATAACCCGGCTTTTGTATGAGCTTTTGCTGGAGCTCGGCGTTCCTGATGCTTTAGTCGGCTTGTGCGAAAGGCTTGAGAAAAAAGCGCAAAAGGGGCTGGGTGAGGAACAACTGCGAATCTGGTCGCTGCTCATGGACGCGCTCGACAAAACAGCAGCGGCAACCGGCGGCGTAAAGCTTTCTGTGCGCAGATATTTTGAGTTTTTGTCAATAATGACCTCACAGCTCGATTTCGCCGAAATACCGCAAACGCTGGACAGCGTAACCGTGACAACCGCTCAGCGTGTGAGACTTTCAAAGCAAAAAACCGCGTTTTTAATCGGGTGTATCGACGGTGTGTTCCCAACAGTGCCCCACACCTCGGGTGTGTTTTCTGCATTTGAGCTGAGACTGCTTTCGATGAATGACCTAAAGCTCAGCGAGGATTTTTCCGCGTTGTCAAGTCTGGAGACCTTCATGGCGTATTGCTGCATGTGCTCGCCATCAATGCGGCTTTTTGCCAGCTCGCCTGCGGCTGATATTCAGGGTGAAAGATATGCGCCATCGGTTATTTTTCACGAAATCCAAAGGGTGTTTCCAAGGCTAAAGGTCCTTGACAGCAGCGACTTTGACAGCAGAAGCGAGGCGATGCTTGCCGTTGAACCGGCATTTGAGGAATACGCGCGTTCGCTCGGAAACAATTCAACCGAGCTTTGCGGTCTAAAAGAGTTTTTTGATTCGGATCCATATTATTCTCCGCGTGCCCGGGCTGTGCGCAGGGCACTTGACAAATCGGCTTATTTAATTGAAAATCCGGTTAATGCTGAGATGCTGTTTGGAAAAAATCTGCGTATTTCTGCCTCTCAGCTAGAAAAGTTTAATCTCTGCCGGTTTTCGTATTTTTGCGGCTACGGTCTGCGCGTCAAAGAACGACTTAAGGCTGAGATAAATCAGCTTGAATACGGAACCTTGGTACACTATATTTTGGAGCGGTTTTTCAGCGGATATTCCAAACATGAATACAAAGAAATTTCTGATAAAGAAATTTATACCTTTGCCGAAAAGACTCTGGACGGATATCTTAACACATACTTAGGCGGCGCGGACACAAAGCAAAAATCCTTTTTATACAGACTTGAGGTAATCAAAGAGAACGTCTCAATTCTGCTCAGGCATGTTATCAACGAGCTTTCCCAGTCTGATTTTGACGTTCGCGACTGTGAGCTGAAAATCGGCACGGATATTCCATCCTATACGATCACACTTCAAACCGGACAGCAAATCGCCGTGGTGGGCAGCGTTGACCGTGTTGACATTATGGAAAAGGACGGAGAAAGCTACATACGAATCATCGACTACAAGACCGGTACAAAAAAATTTAAGCTGTCGGATATTCTTTTCGGCTTGAATATGCAAATGCTTTTGTATCTGTATTCCATTCAAAAGAACGGCTCCAACCGTTATGGGTCCGCGCTTCCGGCAGGCATTCTCTATATGCCGGCAACCGTTCCTGTTTTGTCGGTAAAGGACGACATCACCTCCGACGGAATAGCCTCGGAGCTGGACTCAAAGCTCAAAATGAACGGGCTTTTGCTCAACAGCGCGGAGGTGATCAGCGGAATGGACAAATCCGGCGATGGTCGTTATATCCCCGTTAAAATCAAGGCAGGAGCCGGTGTTTCCGGCAAAAGCCTTGCTACGCTGGAGGAATTCGGAAAAATATTCAAAAAGCTTGATCTCACCGTTGCGCAGATGGGCAGGGAGCTTTACAGCGGAAGAATAGAAGCTGCACCTGCCAAGGGCGCGCACGACGCCTGCGAATACTGTCCCTACGACAGCGTATGCGGCTACCGAATCAGCGGAACGAAAAACACCTTTGAAGTTGACAACGCCGAGGTTATCAGACAAATTAACGAAGAACTCAACAAGGACGGTGAGCAGTGATGGAGAGAAGCTGGACAAAACAACAGGAAAACGCGATCAGCTCAACAGACGGATCGGTGCTTGTCTCTGCGGCGGCAGGCTCGGGAAAAACCGCTGTGCTTGTCGAAAGAGTGATCAGGCTCATAACCCGAACGGAAAAACAGACGGATATCGACAGGCTGCTGATCGTAACATTTACCAAGGACGCGGCGGCGGAAATGCGCGGAAGAATTTCGGACGCGCTGAATCTGCTTTTGGAGGACGATCCATATAATCCAAATCTGCTCAGGCAAAAGCAGCTTTTGTATCAGGCGCATATCTCAACGATCCACAGCTTTTGCAGCGACCTGGTAAGAGAATATTTCCACACGCTTGAAATATCTCCGGATTTCAGAATCATAAGCGACGGTGAGCTCGATTTGCTCTGTGCGGATGCCGCCGAGCTTGCGTTAAACAAGTTCTACAACGACGGCGGAACCGGGTTTTTATCCCTGCTTGACGCCTTTGCTGCCAAGAGCGGCGATCAAAAGCTTAGAGACACGGTTTTTAAAATTTACGGTTTTTTGGAGTCTCAGCCGTTTGCCGACAAATGGCTTGACGATATGCTTTGCGGCTACGGAGAAAGAAAAATCGCCGATTCCGTGTGGGGCAAAATCATCATAGATTATGCCTTGATTGCAGCTGAACATGCTGTGAACCTTACTGAAACCTCAATAAAAATGCTGAGCAAGGATGAGGTTTTGTATGAAAAGCTTTATCCCCTTTTTGAAGGCGATATGGTCTATTTTGATAAGCTTTGCAAAAAGCTGCTTCAAAGCAATTGGGACAGCATTGTTGAACATATTTCAAGCTTCTCTCCCGGGCGGCTTTCTGCTCCCAGAGGATACAAGGATAACCCGATCAAGCTGGCGGTTGCCAAGTCTCGCGATGAGGTAAAAGAAACGGTTAAATCGCTGAGCTCATATTTTTGCAGAACAGAAGCACAGGCAGGCGAGGAGCTTGAACAGCTTCAGGAGCTTGTTGCTACGCTGTTTGATTTGGTCAGAGAATACAGCAGACAGCTTGACGGGCTTAAACGCAGAAAGAACGCGCTGACCTTTTCGGATCTTGAAAAGCTGACAGTCAGTCTGCTTGCCGAGTCGGACAAAGAGGGCTATCGAAAAACCTCTCTTGCAGACGAGATTTCCTCGCGGTTTGATATGGTAATAGTAGACGAATTTCAGGATGTGAACGAGGTTCAGAACTTGATTTTTAACTGCGTTTCAACCGATGAAAGCAATCTGTTTGTGGTTGGAGACGTAAAGCAGAGCATTTATGGATTTCGTCAGGCGAAGCCGCAGATTTTTCTTGACAGAAAAAAGCTGTATAACCGGTTTGATGAGGAAAATCCAAAATATCCGGCAAATATAATTCTTGACAAGAACTTTAGAAGCCGCCGTGAAGTCTGTGACACTGTGAATTTTATTTTCTCCCGGCTGATGTCCGAGTCTGCCGCACGAATGGATTACACCGCTGACGAAATGCTAAACGTTGGGGCTGTTTATCCTGAAAGCGATGACTGCAACACCAAAATTTCTTTCATAGAGAAATCAGCCTTTGAGGACGCCGAGGTTCCTGAGCTCGAGGCAACATATATAGCGCGCGAAATCCACAAAATGATGGGTGAGGGCTTTACCGTTACAGACGGGGGCGTTCGCCGCCCTGCAACCTATGGTGACTTTGCCGTGATTATGAGAAGCCCAAAGCGACGCGCGGCGGCATATGTCCGTACTCTGGCAGACTGCGGTATTCCTGCCTACAGCGAAGAAAAGGATAATTGCTTTGACGCGCAGGAGGTAAAAATCCTTTTGAATTTGCTCAGAGTAATTGACAATCCCTCGGTGGACATTCCGCTTTTGTCAGTCATGTGCAGTCCGGTTTACGGCTTTACTCCCGACGAGTTGGCTGAGCTTCGCGCTCCGGACAGATATTCAAGCCTGTATGCGGCGGTGATTTCATATGAAAAAAACAGCGAAAAAACAAAAAACTTTTTGGATCAGCTTGCTTCACTCAGAGCCTATTCCTGTGCCTGCACCGTGGACGAGCTCATCAGCAGAGTTCTTGAAGTAACCTCCCTCGGTGCGATAACCTCGGCGGTCAAGGGCGGAGAATCGCCTACCCGAAATCTTAGCCTGATTCGCGCCTATGCTCGTTCGTTTGAGGCGGGCGGAACAAAGTCGCTCTCGGACTTCATCTCTTTTGCAGACAGACTCAGCGAAAACGGCTCCGCGCTTCCTGCTTCACAGGATGCAAAAAGCAGCATAAACGGCGTGAGAGTCCTAAGCATACATAAATCAAAGGGGCTGGAATTTCCGGTTTGCTTTATTGCCGGAACCGCGTTTGAGTTCAATAATACAGATTTGAGGAGCGACGTTTTGATTGATAGCTTTGCCGGGCTCGGCATCAAGCGCAAGCAAGGGATCTGCCGGTATAACACGCTTCCGCGAATCGCTGTGGAGCTTGAAATCAAGAAGAATGAAATCGCCGAGGAGCTCAGGGTTCTTTATGTCGCGCTGACTCGCGCTCGAGAAAAGCTGATTATTGTTTCGTCTGTAAACAGTGTTGAAAAGTATTTGAGCAATGTTTATTCAAGGTTGGTTTTTGAGAGCGTTATCGAGCCCTACGCAGTAACAAAATGCAGGTCTATATCCGACTGGATAACTCTTACCGCGCTGACAAATCCCTCGCTTAACAAATATCGCAGGGTTTGCAACCCGTCCGCGCCGATGATCTCTGCCGAAGCTGCGCACCCCGATTGGGAGCTTGAAATAATAAATACGTATGAAGATATTTTCGCGGCTTCCGAAGCTGAAATCCCGAAAAATACGGATGAAGCCGAGGTAAGGGAGACTACCGAAAAGAATTACGCCGAAATTTTGAAAAAAAATCTTTCGTTTAAATACCGCAACGCCGAAATTATGAACCTTCCGCAAAAGGTGAGCGCGTCGGAAATTGCGCACGGTGAGCACAGCGAGCATTTTGGCAGGTTGATCGCAAAGCCGGCATTTGCAAGTCGTGAGCTTTCGTCTGCGGTTGAGCGCGGCACAGCTCACCATACGTTTTTGCAATACTGCGATTTTGAAGCGGCGTCAAAAGATATTTTCTCTGAAATCAATCGCCTGCAAGCTGAAAACAGGCTAAGCGAGGCGCAGGCAAAGGCAATTGACGCCAAAAGGCTTTCTGCGATGCTTAATACTGAGCTGTTTTCAAGGATAATCAAGTCCGAAAAGGTTTACCGCGAAGAAAGATTTTTTGTGAAGCTAAAGCCTTCTGAGGTATTCAGCGACTGCCGCAACAAAGACAATGCAGGTATTATTGTGCAGGGCGCGGTGGACCTTGCGTTTGAAGAAAACGGCGGTTTAGTTATATTGGACTACAAAACCGACAGAGTGAGCAATATCCACCGTCTTAGCGAGCTTTATCAAAAGCAGCTTAGTATTTACAAGCTAGCAATGGAGCAGTCGAAAGAAATCAGGGTGAACGAGCTGATTATTGTTTCAATTCATCTTAACGACTATATCACACTGGATTCTCACGAATATCTATCATCAGTTACCTAATAATAAACTAATAGACAGTCTTTGCGGTCTAATTTCCTCAATGCTGCTCAATGCTGCGTTGTTGTTCTTGCAAGTAGTGTGAAATTTATCCTCGCAAATCTTTGTCTGCTTTTTATCAGAAAATAGTATAAAAACAACCGCAGCTCCAAATTGGAACTGCGGTTGTTTTTGAAAGGATAATGAATTATAAAATCTAATGGATAGTAAAAAATTTAAGTTTAGAAGAAGGATGATGTACCGCCGACTTTTCCGTTGATTCCGGTAAAGCCGTCCGCGCAGCAAACATAAACTCTCATATTTGCCTTGCCGAGTGAAGGAACTGTGAGGGTTCCGTTGGTTACAGTCTGACTGTCTCCGGTAACTGCGTCGATATATCTTCCGTTCGGAAGGTTCCTAAAGGTTGCTCCTCCCGAAATTGCAACGCACGCAAGACTGTCGGTAGTGCTGTCCTTAAAGCGGCGAATAAACGCCATGTCTCCGCTTACGTAATTAGACGAGGTTGTGTACTGACCCTTCTGAAGAGCCGGAACAGCTCGACGAATCGCGTTGAGCTTCATCAAATGTTTTGCAAGTGGCATATTAAGTGTATCAGCTACCTCGCCCGTTGCGGTATACTGACCAAAATCAGTTGCGTTTACGTCGCCCTCCAGATAGTCGCCAAAGTATGCGCGGCCTGTTTGAGCCAACGGCTTGTTGGGACCTACGTCAATTACGCTGCCTTTCATGAATTCAGCCTCGGATCCGTAGTAAATGCATGGGATTCCGCGGAAGGTGAACATCAGATCCATGTTTTCAGCCCATGCCTGAGTTCCTCCGGCAAAACGGTTTTTCTCGTCGGGAGACTCGGGAGCGTAGTCGTGAGAATCAACATACATAACGTTATATGTAGCGTCATTGTAGTATTTGTCGCCGGACTTTGCGATTCCGAACGCTGAGCTTGCGTTTCCGAACAAACGGTGCATCTGGAAGTCGATCGCTTCCATACCCGAGGCTTTTGAACGGTCGGGAGTGTGGTAATTAAGTCCGTTGAGGAACGCGTTGTCAGAGGTTGGCTGTCCGCTTACCTTGTCCTCTTCAAGATAATGGTCAAAGGTGAGGTTCATATTATTGTTAATATCCTCACGCGTTGTACCCCATGACCAATTGTTCGCCCACTTGCTGTTGGATTCCTTCCATGTATAATAGGGAGTGGATTCCTCCGCGTGGTCGCGGTACCAAACCTGTGTATATCTTGTGCAAATTTCACCGAACATCAGGAACTTGTCCTTGCCGACAGCCTTGGCGTTTTGGTAAATCTGAGGATTGTACATCAGGTTAAGCGAAACTCTGGGAATATGGCGGACGGTGTCAACGCGGAAGCCGTCTACGCCCATTTCAATGTAGTTGCTGTAGGAATCTACAACATATTCAGCCACCGCAGGGTTTTCTGTGTTAAGGTCAACGCAGTCGCCTGCGATCTGGCTGTATTTACAGGTCCAGTCATCCCAGTTAAGACTCTGGAAATAACCTGTGTGATAGTAGTTGTTCGGATTATAGATATTGCTGTCTGAGGTTTTCTTTATATCATAATCCGCGGTCGAAGGATAGTTTCCGGTTGAGTTGCCTTCGTTGCCGCCGTACTGCAAATTACGCATAAGTCCGAGACGTTGCTGGTACTGAACGCTGTCAGGCTGTGACCAGTATTCCTCTGCGGAGCTGAGTCCGTAGGTATTGAGCAGCAAATCGGTGGGAATCATGGACTCCTTGAGGTTTGACAAATCAGCTGAATAATCCTTCTCAAAAATCTTGCAGAAGTATTCTTCACCAAAGTTGCCTGTATGCTGGAAAACAACGTCCTGAATAATCTTCATGCCCTTGGCGTGTACGTCGCGGATAAGGTCCTCAAAGGTGTAGTCGTCGCTTTCATAGCGTTTGTCAACCGAACCAAAGTCCATTGCATGGTAGCCGTGATAGTCATAGCCGGAGGCGTTTGTGACAACCGGGGTAACCCAAATTGCGGTAAAGCCGAGTGCCTTGATGTAATCAAGCTTTTCGGCAAGTCCCTTAAAATCGCCCCTCCACGCCGGATCGGAATCCGGGTTATTTGCCTTTGTGTCGTCCCAACAGTGAACGTTGTTGCCGCTGTCGCCGTCGTAGAATCTGGTTGTCATTACAAAGTAGATGCTTTGCTCGCGCATGTCAACGCTGTCTATGGGGTCGGTTTCATCGGGATTGTACTTTGACCATCTTCCGTTGCTGAACCACCAGTCGGAGGATGCGTCGGTCAGCTTTTTCTCAGAGGAATATTGTTTTCCCTGAGCGTCAGTCACAATTGCGTTTACTTTGGTAAAGCCTGTGATCGTATAAGTGTACCAGCCGTTTGAAAGAGTCATTTTCTCGCCCGGATATGATTTTGACATTGCTTCGTTGGTGGGCAAAGAATTCCAAAGATAAATGTACGGCTGCGATAGCCCGTCATGTCTTACATGAATGTTTATTACGGAGTCGGATGAACCCGCAGGTTCTTCGTTGTGAGCATTTTCTGCTGCAAACGCCGTATATGCTCCGGCTGTAACTGCTATCATCAAGACAAGAACAAGCGCGAGGCCTTTCCTTATTGAACGGAAAACTGATTGATCACGCCGGGCATTTTTAACGTCATAAGCGTAACTTGGATTGGCGGAAGAGAGTGTCCGCCGACACTTCTTTATTCCTGTCATAATAATCACCTGTTATAAGTAGAAGAAGGTTTTTACATTAAATGAGCAAGCTTTTTCTGAATAAATGTAGCGTCAATAATCGAAACTACGCCGTCGCCGTCAACATCGGCAGTAGCCACGTCGATTGTTGTTGCGCCGCGCATGTGTACAAGGTACTTCTGAATATACGTAGCGTCAAGAATCGTCAGATATCCGTCGCCGTCAACGTCGCCCCAAACAGTGCTTTCATGCACGGTTGTAGGCTGAACAGGAGGATTAGTCGGTGTGGGGATGCTTCCGTTAGTTGCCGTATAGGTAAAGGTTTTGCTTACGGTTGTGTTGTCTGAGCTTTGAACAAACACATTTACGGTGTAGTTACCCGACATTGAAGGTGTAAAGCTGTAGGTGCTGTTAAGAGTGTAGTACGGTGTATTTTTAACTCCGTTGGGGTCTGTTACAATATACTTGTAGAAAAGCAGGTTTGTGCCTGTTTTTCCGCCGCCTGCTGTAACTCTTACTGTTGCCGCGGTGTTTACGGCAATAAGGTTAAGGTTCTGCGGACTTACCGCCTTGATGATCGGCTTAACAAGATTAGCGTCGGACTCAACGTTTATTGACTTTGTGCGGCTGTTCTCGTTGCCTTGGTCATCTCTGAAGGAATAGGTGATTGTATATGTTCCGGCAGAAGTCGGAGTCCAGGTCGCGGAATTTGCGGTGCTGAAATTAGCAACAACCGATTCGCCGCCGCTTGAGTTTTTAACCGCGAATTTGTAATAAACCGTTCCGCCGCTGCTGGAAGCTTCTGCTGAAAGAGTTATCTCAGTACCGGTATAGGCAGTTCCATCCGGATCGGCAGCAAACGATGTAACCTGAATAGGGCTGGTATCATAGATTTCCCAGGATTTTTTGGTGTTGTCATAGATATAGCCGTATTTTGCGGTGAGGTCGTCGGTCTGACCGCTTCCGTTATCGCTGAAAATACAGTTTGCAAACTGCTGCGAAGCGTTATACATCGCATTTTGCACGCGTTCGGGCTGCGTCTGTAACGAAACCAGCTGGCTGTTATAAGACGCCAGATCGTTTTGTGCGTTTTGCAAATCGTCCAGCGCCTGGGCAACGCGAGTTTCCAGCTGGCGCAACGAAAGCGTGCTCAGAATTTTGCGCGTTTCTTCGTCGTTATCGACATCGCTAAGTGCTGTTAACGCCGCGGTCGCCTGGCGCATTTTTTCCGGCGCTTCAGCGACTTTTTGCCGTAGCTGAACGGTCTCTTCTTTTACGCGATCGATTTTATCGAGGGTGGCTAATGTATCTGTCAGATCCTGCTGCACCAGTTTGTCCTGAGCAGAAAGATCTTTTTGTTTATTTAGTGAGTCAAGTTGCGCCTGCAGGTCCGCTTTTGTCGGCAGATCACCATTCGATGACGCCCGCGCAAAC
>CAJODI010000016.1 GCA_905233145.1 uncultured Ruminococcus sp.
TTCCGTTTACGGCGACTACACACACGTAATCTTTGTTCGTCTTAACAACGAAGGCAACGAGAACAACTTCGTAAAGGGCAACGCTTGGAACAAGACAGCAGACCTCAAGATCAGCGACCTCAACGGAGTTTACACAATCAACGGTTGGGAGCTCGAGGTAGAGTAATCTAAGCTTGAAATTAACTTAATTAATATACAAAACCGATTCACAGATGTGGGTCGGTTATATTTTTTAAAGTAATTCCGCAAAACTGAATTATGCGGTATTGCCTTAAAAACAGATGTTAATGAGATTTATCAGAAAATAGTATAAAGCATTTTATCAGAGAATTGCATAAAATAAAAACCGCCCGGCTAAACAGCAAGGCGGTTTGGAGCTGAAGATGGGACTTGAACCCACGACCTACTGATTACGAATCAGTTGCGCTACCAACTGCGCTACTCCAGCAAATTTATTTCAAAAGTAATTATACTATATTTATAATTGTTTTTCAATAGTAAATTTGAAATTTTTAGCCATACTAATTTTACGTACTAATTTAAGGCAACACCGCATAATTCTGGTGCGCGGATTGCGTAGTCAGATTTTTCGTCAGAATGTACAAATAATCAGTGTGCATACTGACGTATGGATACTGATTTTTGGGCAAGGCGTGCGCCATGAATTGTGCGGTGTTGCCTTAAGATGAACAAAATAATGTCGGAGCATGAGCAGAGTTTTTTGATTATTTTTTATAAAATAAAGGAATCGAATAAATAAAAAGAACATATTAATGTGAAGTGTTAGAACAAATGTAGAAATTGTGTGTTTAAAGTTGTATAATGAAGAAAAAAGCTAAGTGGGTGGATTTATGCCAAAACGCAAGTGTAGTTCTGTTGACGTGACCTTTGGTCGCAACATCTCAAAATATCGCAGACAATGCGGCTTGACGCAGCAGCAGGTTGCTGATATTTTGAACCTTAACCGTAGCACATATACTAAGTATGAAACCGGAATTTCTGAGCCCAGCATTGAGATCTTGAAGAGCATCGCTTCGATTTTTGATATTGATTACAATGCTGCTCTGGGTTTTGAGGCTTCCGGAGCATCATTCAGCGACAGCGACGAGCCTTTTGCAAAGCTCAACTATGACGAGGGCATACTTATCGGTATGTTCAGGACCTTTGACGACGAGGAAAAAAAGTCTGTTGTGGACTTTGTTAAGACGATTCGCGACGAAAGACAGGCAAGAAGTATTGCCGGAGTTACAAAAAAACAGAAAAAAACAGAAGAATAATTTGGTTTTACTCTTTACAAATCAATTGATTTGTGATAAAATCAGATAGTTGACCTGCGCCACGGAATTGGGGATAAGCCGCTGTGCGGAATTTCACAGCCCTTTTCTGAGACGTGTGGTGACAAAAATAAAAAAGGTGGAATTAAAATGTTAAAAGAAGAAAAGCAGGCTATAATGGCCGAGTACGCTACTCATGAGGGCGACACAGGTTCTCCCGAGGTTCAGATCGCACTTCTTACAAGAAGAATCAACGACCTTACAGAGCACCTTAAGATTCACAAGAAGGATCACCACAGCAGAAGAGGTCTTTTGATGATGGTTGGTCAGAGAAGAAGCCTTCTCGGTTATCTCAAGAAGGTTGACATTGAGAGATATCGTTCTATTATCGCAAGACTCGGTATCCGTAAGTAACAGGTCTGAAAAGGGCAAGCGTCAGCTTGCCCTAAACTTGATTTCAGCAGGATTTTGTATGCTGCTTTTTAGCGGTAAAATATGTGCGTTTCAGTGGCATTGAGGCGGCTTGAGGCGCATATATTTTATTGCTAAATCAGCGTGAAATCCTGTTTGAAAATATATTTTGAGAAAGGGTTTTACCAATGAACAGTTTAATGACATTTGATAAGTACAGGGTTTTTGAAACCGAGTTCGCAGGAAGAAAGCTTACTGTTGAGACCGGAAAGATGACTCAGCTCGCAAACGGCGCGTGCCTTGTAAGATACGGCGATACGACCGTTCACGTTGCTGTTACCGCTTCGGCAAAGCCGAGAGAGGGCGTTGATTTCTTCCCGCTTTCGGTTGACTATGAAGAGAAGCTCTATTCTGTGGGCAGGATCCCCGGCTCTTATCTTAAGAGAGAGGGAAGACCCAGCGAGCACGCGATCCTTACCAGCCGCGTTATCGACCGCCCGATCCGTCCGCTCTTTGACAAGAGCATGAGAAACGACGTTTCTATTGTCTGCACCGTAATGAGCGTTGATCCGGACTGTCAGCCGGAGATCATCGCCATGATCGGCGCGTCGATCGCTATTTCAATATCCGATGTTCCGTGGAACGGTCCTATTTCGGGCTGCTCTGTTGGCATGATCGACGGAGAGTTTATTATAAACCCCAACGAGGAGCAGAGAAAGCTTTCGAAGATGTCTACTACCGTTGCTTCCACAAGCGAGAGGATCGCTATGATCGAGGCAGGGGCTGACTGCGTTTCGGATGAGGATATGTACAACGCTATTATGGCGGGTCACGAGGCAAACCAGTCTATTATTAAGTTTATCAACGAAATCAAGGCAGAAATCGGCAAGCCCAAGTTTGAGTTTGAAAGCCTTGAGCCGGCTGCCGAGATGTTTGAGGCTGTAAAGGCTTTTGCCGAGGAGGACGTTAAGGCGGCTCTCGATACAGACGACAAGACAGTTCGCGATGAAAGACTCAAGCCTATTTACGAAGCGGTACACGAAAAATTTGACGAGCTTTATCCCGAACAGGAGGCGGCAATTGACGAGTGCCTCTATAAGACTCAAAAGTATATCGTTCGCCGCTGGCTGCTCGACGAGCAAAAGCGCGTTGACGGCAGAGGAATGGATGATATCCGTCCGCTCGCGTCTGAGGTTGGAGTGCTGCCAAGAGTTCACGGCTCGGGATTGTTTACCAGAGGTCAGACACAGGTGCTCACAGTTGCCACTCTCGGTCCGGTTTCCGATAAGCAGCTGCTTGACGGAATTGACGGCGAAACAGAAAAAAGGTATATTCATCACTATAACTTCCCAAGCTATTCTGTGGGCGAGACTAAGCCAAGCAGGGGTCCGGGAAGAAGAGAAATCGGTCACGGTGCTCTTGCAGAGCGCGCGCTTGTTCCGGTAATTCCGTCGGTTGAGGACTTCCCGTATGCTCTCAGACTTGTCAGCGAGGTGCTTTCTTCAAACGGTTCGACCTCTCAGGGCTCGATCTGCGGCTCAACGCTTGCGCTTATGGACGCCGGTGTTCCGATCAAGGCTCCGGTTGCAGGTATTTCCTGCGGACTTATCACAGAGGGCGAGCGCTGGATGACTATGGTTGACATCCAGGGCCTCGAGGACTTCTTCGGTGATATGGACTTTAAGGTTGCCGGAACTCACGAGGGCATCACCGCGATCCAGATGGATCTGAAAATCAGCGGTCTTACTCCCGAAATGATAAAGGAAGCTCTTGAAAAAACGCATAAGGCAAGACTTTTTATCCTTGACGAGGTTATGCTCAAGGCAATCGACAAGCCCAGAGAGGAGCTTTCTCCATATGCTCCCAAGATGTTTACAACTTCTATTCCCGCTGACAAAATCAGCGAGGTCATCGGCAAGAGCGGCAAGGTTATCAAGGAGATCCAGGCTGAGTGCGAGGTCAAGATCGATATTGAAGAGGACGGCGAGCTTGGACAGGTATTTGTTGCCGGACTTGACACCGAAAAATGTAAGAGAGCGATTGAGATTATCAATACGATCGCCGTTGATCCCGAGCCCGGCGCGATGTATCTGGGCAAGGTTACAAGAATTATGGATTTCGGCGCGTTTGTTGAGATCGCTCCCGGCAAGGAAGGACTTGTTCATGTTTCTCAGCTCGACGTTAAGCGCACAGACAAGGTTACGGATGTTGTAAACGTCGGAGATATTATCCGCGTTAAGGTTATGGAAATCGACGACAAGGGCAGACTGAATCTTTCACGCCGTCAGGTGCTGATCGATGTTGACGGTCTTGTTCCCGAAAATGACGACAATGATAAGCCGGCCCGTCCGCGTCGCCCGAGAAGAGATTTTAACCGCAGAAAATAATTGTTTTCAATTTTAGGAGGCATTATGACAGGAATTTTGGGACTGACAATTTTGGGAATAATTCTTTTGATTATTCTTATTGTCATTATAAGAAATGTGAAAATCGTTCCGCAGGCACACGCTTATGTAATCGAAAGACTGGGCGCGTATAACGCAACCTGGGGAACCGGACTCCATCTTAAGATCCCGTTTATTGACAGAATTTCTAAAAAGGTTTCCCTAAAGGAACAGGTTGTGGATTTTCCGCCTCAGCCGGTTATCACAAGGGATAACGTTACAATGCAGATAGACACGGTTGTTTACTTTGAGATCACAGATCCAAAGCTTTACACCTATGGAGTTGAATATCCTCTGAGCGCGATCGAAAACCTTACCGCGACTACGCTTAGAAATATTATCGGTGATTTAGAGCTCGACAACACCCTGACGTCGAGAGATACCATCAACGATAAAATCAGGATCATTCTTGACGAGGCTACCGACGCGTGGGGAATCAAGGTTATCCGCGTTGAGCTGAAAAATATTCTTCCGCCGCGCGAGATTCAGGACGCGATGGAAAAGCAAATGAAGGCGGAGCGCGAACGCCGCGCCAGAATTCTTGACGCCGAGGGTGAAAAGAGAAGTCAGATCCTTGTTGCCGAAGGCTTGAAGGAGTCGGCAATTCTTAAGGCGGACGCCGTTAAGGAACAAAAAATCAGAGAGGCGCAGGGTGAAGCGGAAGCAATTTTGACGGTTCAAAAGGCTAACGCGGACGCGCTGAGAATGCTCAACGAAGCCGCGCCCACCGACAAAATCATTCAGCTTAAATCGCTGGAGGCATTTGGCAAGGCGGCAGACGGAAAGGCAACAAAGATCATTATTCCTTCGGATATTCAGGGACTTGCCGGCGGAATTACCGCTGTTAAAGAGATTTGGAACTCGGATTCCGAAAAGGAGTAATATCAAATTTGTCCTGTAGCGGCAAAGCAAAAAGAGTGTTCGGTTCCCAACCGTTTTTTGGTTGGGAACTGTTTTTAGGGTTAATATGAACATTTTATACATACTTTGGTTTTTTGTATTCTTTTCATTCTTCGGATGGGTATTCAATGTCGGACGGAACCTGATCAACGAGGGAAGGTTTTATAACAAGGGTTTTTTGACCTCTCCGTTTTGCCCGACCTACGGAATATGCGGAGTTTTGTGCAGCATTGCGCTTACTGTTTTGCCGCAGGATAATTTTATTATTTTTATCAGCAGCTCGATAATTTTGTCCTTGCTTTCGGTGATCATCGGCTTGATTACCGAAAAGCTGATAGGCTGCAAGCCGTGGGACTACAGCGATCAGCTTTCAAGCCTGGGCAGCTATATAACTATCCCATACGCGCTGCTTTTGGGCATACTGGGATTGTTCCTTAACGCGGTTATGATTCCGCTGTTGAAGATGCTCGTTGACTTGATTCCGTTCACGGTCAGCATGATCGTGGTGCTGATACTCTGCTTTGTTATTTTGGTTGACTACATTTTGTCAGTCGTTACCGTAATTCGCCTGAAGCACAGAATGAAAAGCCTCAACGGAGATCTTGATATGTTCAACGGAGAGGTTTCTCACGAAAAGCTTAAAGAGCTTGAGGAAAACTATAACAAGCTGTTCACCGAGAATATTCTTCGCCGCAGACTCGCGTCGGCGTTTCCTGAGCTTAAAAGCTCCGCGTATATAAGGCAGGTTACCGACAAGCTTGATGAGATCAAGCAGGACAATATGAAGGAATATACGCAGGTTTTTGAAAATGAGGAGGAAAAGCCGTTTGCGTTTGGGCTTTGCTTTACAAAGCTGTTTTGGCTGTTTTTGATCGGGTCGTTTATCGGCACGCTGATGGAAACGGTTTGGGCGTTGATTTTTGAAGGACATTTTGAAATGCGCGTCGGAATGGTTTACGGACCGTTTATCCCGGTCTACGGCGGCGGAGCCTGCTTTTTGACTGTGGCTTTGTACAAGCTTTACAAAATGAGCGATACGCTGATTTTTGTGATAAGCGCGGTGGTAGGAGGTTCGTTTGAGTATTTTTGCTCGTGGTTTCAGGAAACGATGTTCGGAACGGTTTCGTGGGACTACAGCGACACGCCGTTTAATCTTAACGGAAGAACAAATCTTATGTTCGCGCTGATTTGGGGCTTTTTGGGGCTTGTTTGGGTGCGGTATCTTTATCCGTTCGCAGCAAAGCTGATTGAAAAAATCCCCCGAAAAACAGGCTCAATAATCACGCTCGCGCTGGTAATATTTATGATTTTGAACACCTTTATGACCATCAGCGCGGTGATGAGGTGGCAATCCAGAATAGAAAATAACCCTCCGGCGCACGCGCTGGACGCTTATCTTGACAAGCATTTTGGAAATAAAAAAATGGAGTTTTTGTTTCCGCATATGACGAACGTTGACGACAAAGAAAAATCGTCCGAAACGGCGACGGCGGATACAGTGAATTGATTGGTGATAAAAATGAGTTACGCTGATGAATTATTCATATCAAATTGCAATGAGATTTTTAACAACGGTTTTTCCGATGAAAACTGCAACGTAAGACCGCACTGGGAGGACAATACCCCGGCTCATACGATCAAGGCGTTCGGGATAACGAACCGTTATGACCTTCAAAAGGAATTTCCGGTCATGACGCTGAGAAAGACTTATTTTAAGAGCTGCGTTGACGAACTGCTTTGGATCTGGCAAAAAAAATCCAACAACGTCAACGAGCTTGGCAGTCATATCTGGGATTCGTGGGCGGATGAAAACGGATCGATCGGCAAGGCGTACGGCTATCAGCTTTCGGTCAAGCATAAATACCCCGAGGGCGAGTTTGACCAGGTTGACAGGATATTGTACGATTTGAAGCACAATCCCGGTTCGCGGCGCATTATTTCAAATATCTACAACCACAGCGACCTGTCGGAGATGAATCTTTATCCCTGCGCATACAGCGTTACGCTGAATGTTACGGGCGACAGGCTGAATATGATTTTGAACCAACGCTCTCAGGATATGTTGGTTGCCAACAACTGGAACGTTTGCCAGTATGCGGTTTTGCTGCATATGTTCGCGCAGGTCTCAAATCTAAAGGCAGGCGAGCTGCTTCATGTTATTGCCGACGCGCATATATATGACAGGCACGTTCCTATGGTAAAGGAGCTGTTGTCGCTGGAGCCTTATCCTGCGCCAAAGCTTTGGATCAATCCGGATGTCAAGGATTTTTATGCTTTTACGGTTGATGATTTTAAGCTTGTTGACTATAATTGTCATGAGTTTAACAAAAAGATTCCTGTTGCTGTTTAAGGGGCTGAGATTATGAAGCTAATTGCTGCGGTCGATTCAAAATGGGGAATAGGCAAGAACGGTGAGCTGCTGACTTCGATCCCGGAGGATATGCGGTTTTTCAGAGAAACCACGAGAAATCATGTGCTGGTCATGGGATATAATACGCTGCTTTCGTTCCCGAACGGTCAGCCGCTAAAGGGCAGACTGAATATCACGGTTTCGTCCAAGCCTGACAGACGCGTTGCCGGCTGTATCGTTTGCGGCGGCACGGAACAGCTTATGGATCTTTTGAGGGAGTTTGCCTCCGACGATGTTTTTGTGATCGGCGGCGGACGGATATATAATCAGTTTCTGCCGTATTGCAGCACCGCTTACATCACCAAAATGGACTTTGACGGCGGCGCGGATACGTTTATGCCGAATATCGACGAGCTTGATTCGTGGGAAGCGGTGAGCGAAAGCGAGTGCAAGACCCACGACGGGATAGATTTCAGGTTTGTGAAGTATCGCAACCACGAGGTCAAGCCGATCGGTTTTACTGCCGCTTGCCCGGATATGTCGGCGTATTTTAAAAATAAGAGCATTGAATTCAAGCTCGCTGACTTTGGAGACAAAAGAGAAAGCGAGAGCGAAAAAAGCTATTTTGCCGAGCTGAAGGATTTGCTGCGCGCATACTATAAGCCGCTGGAAAAAGGCTTTAATTCCGTGGATATTTCGCGGTTTGAGGGAGAAAGCGAGAAATCAAAAAAATCCCTTGAAGAATATTTGCGCGATAAGCGTTTTGTTGCCTCGGAAGAGGATTTTGAGAGCTTGTTTAAAAAATATGATTCCGATAAAGAATTAAAATATACCGAGGTTCGGGTCGATAAGGAAGAACTCGAAGGCTTTGAACAGAGCTTGAGTTCGGATTCGGCTTACTCATAACATAGTTTAAAAAATGAATTGTCCTCCCGGTTCAATGTTTTATTGAATCGAGAGGACAATTCATATATTTTTTATATATTTCGTTTGGTAATAAATAAGATGCGTTAAGGATTAAAAGGATTTTATTTAGTCGGATATTGTTATAGTATAGTCCTTATTTGAATAGCTTGATTGTTTGACTTTTAAATAGTAAGTACCTTTCGGCAAGGAACTCCAAGTAGCTGAGTTAGTTGAATTGCCGTGAATCTCTAATAAAGAACGTTTCTCATCGTTTTCTATGGCAGTTTCATTATCACTACATAGTTCTAGCCTCCAGTAAGTATAATTACTATCAAAAATATCATGATTAAAACTGACTGTAATGGATTCTGTGTCATTCAATTCAAATTCATAAAAATCTACATCTTCTTCTGATTGTATATTTCCTGTGATACTTGAGTTTATACTAATCTTAGTTGCGATGCCGTAATCGTTATTATTTTCATTTTCAGTCTCATCACCTTCTTTTTCTGAATTAATGCAAAAGGAATAATCTATTTCAGACCATGAACTTGGTGAAATCTTCAAATAGTAATTTCCCGCACGCAATCTAACCCTATCTGAGGAATAATTACCAGTTTCGCCATTCGAATAAAAGTCTATAAAGTTACCGGGATCATCGCCTGTTAAAACTACTCTCCAAAAATTGTAATTGTCATTTGTTTTTGGATGAGAAAAATCAATCCAAACTTTTCTCTTTTCACTCACATGGAATTTATAATAATCTACATCATCCTCGTTCTTTATATTTCCGGTATATTTTTTATCAAGCTCAATTGGCATTGCTTGACTCTCTAGTTTGTCGTTAGGTTCGATTTCGTAGGAATCATCGACTTTTTCAAACAAAGCAGAAATAATGTATTCTACATCAGAGTAATAAAGGCTCGATACTTTAATATAATAAACTCCCGGAGATATTTGATCGCGGGTTGAAAATGTTTCGGTGTTTTCACCCGTTGAATTTAGTTCAACTATTGGTTCTTTAGTATTGCTAAGAAGAGTTGCATTCCATAATTCGTAACCATCATCAAGCTTTTGGTGAGACAGATTTAATTGAATCCTACCTTTTTCTTTTGTTACTAACTTGTAAAAATCTTCGTCATTTTCATCTTTTAAATTTCCAGAATACTTTGTATTTATATCAATTTCGTTAGCTTTAAAAATATCATCATTCGGTTCAACTTCTCCTGTTAGTGTGTTTTTATCGGTTGTATTTAACTCTACTGTTGTTGACATATCGTCTTTTGTAATAGTTATAATGTTTTTACCATCTTTTAATTCTGTAGGTGAAATAGAGAATCCATCAATCTTTTCTTCTGTTTGGTCTTCTTTTATTCCTGTTACAAGAAAGTTTTTGACATCTAATATGGTATCAGAATACACTTTACCACTTATATATTCTGCTTTTAAATCTATCAATTTTGGAGGATTTGATGTAACGTTAATTGTACTAGAGACAGACTTTTTGTTTGTTATAGCATACTCTACTTTTATTGTGTTTGTATTTTCTGATAAATTATCCGGAGAAAATGAAAAATCCGTTATTTCTATTTCGTCTTTACCTACCGTAATTCCTGTAACTTCAATATCTTCTTTTTTAATTTTATAGCCTACATAATGATTACCTGCTTTTCCGTTTTTAGGCTCTCTATATTTATATTTAGCTGAAATACTTGCAACGGATTCCTTTGGTTTATCAGTTTCAGAAAAATAAATAAAACCATTTTCTGGTATTATATATACTTCTTGATAAACTTCATGACTTGAAATAAAAAGGAATCTGGCTCTTGCGTAAATAGTTGAATTGTTTTTGATCTCAGAAGAGTGAATTGGATTTTCTTTATCATAAATTTTCCAATTATCATCGGAATAATATTCTTCACCATTGGTAATTTGGTATTCAATATCATAAAGAACATCATTTGCTTTAATGATTAAATAATCTTCATTATGACGAATGGTGGGACTTTCAACATTAATAGAAAAAATAAATAAAGCTACAGCAACGATGCCCGCAATAATAGTTAATATGTTCAATAATCTTTTCTTATTTATATTTTTCTCTTCACGGTGACTCCCTATTCCAAAAAAAACAGAACACCCCGTAGCAATGACAGTAAAGATAAATAAAATAATTGTCCGAGACATAAAAACATCCTTTCACTTTATATATTACGGTATTATATAACATCGATGTAAATATTTATATAATAACACAGAATCTAAAAGAACACAATATAGGTTGTTTTAAAATGAGAAAATACAAAATTCAAAATAAAACTAGTCTGTTCTATTGAAAAAAACTTGATTATCCTATATAATATAATTGGTATTTTGTAGACAAAGGAGCTTATTATGAAAAAGGTTGCTATTATTATGGGATCGGACAGTGATTTTCCGGTCGTATCAAAGGCTGTAAAAAAGCTAAAGGAATTCGGCGTTGAGTTTGAGGTCCACGTTATGAGCGCGCACAGAACTCCCGACGCTGCTATTGAGTTTTCGGCAAACGCCAAGAGCAACGGCTTTGGCGTTATCATCGCTGCCGCAGGCATGGCGGCTCACCTTGCAGGCGTGCTTGCCGCAAAGACCACACTTCCGGTCATCGGCATTCCCTGCAAGTCGGCTCAGCTTGACGGCATGGACGCGCTTCTTGCCACGGTTATGATGCCGACAGGTATCCCGGTTGCTACCGTCGCTGTTGACGGAGCAGCAAACGCGGCGATTTTGGCAGTTGAGATGCTCGCGCTTTCGGACGATTCGCTCGCCGAAAAGCTTGAGCAGATGAAAAAAGATATGGAAAACGGCGTTGCCGAAAAAGACAAGGCAATGCAGGCTAAGGTGGCGGAGCTTTGATTAAAAAGAATTACGTTGATATCGACATAAAAAAGGATAAGGCAGTTGACGAGTGCGGAGTTTTCGGAATTTACAGAAATGACGAGGATATCAATTCCGTTGAGATCGTGACAGACGCGCTCTATGGCTTGCAGCACAGAGGTCAGGAAAGCGCGGGGATCACCGTGAACACCGACGGCGAAATGGCGACTGTTAAAGAGCTTGGAATGGTTTCCGAGGTTTTTAACGAAAAAGCCTTGAAACGTCTGAACAACGGCAAGATAGCGGTGGGTCACGTCAGAAACACCTCTAGCGAAAGTCTTGACAAGGCGTCAAATCAGCCGCTCGTTATGAGATACATCGAAGGCTCGATTGCGATTGCCTCAAACGGCGCTGTGACTAATTTCCCCGATATACGCAGGGAGCTTGAATTGGGCGGAGCTATTTTTCAGTCCAATTCCGACGCGGAGCTCATGGCTTATGTTATTGCGACCGAAAGATGCACCGCCGACAGCCTGGAGGAATCGGTGCTCAGGGCAATGGATAAGCTCGACGGAGCATATTCCACAGTCATCTGCGGCCCCTCAAGACTTATCGGTTTTAGAGACAGACACGGCTTTAGACCGCTGTGCATAGGAAAGCTTAAAAACAGCTGGCTGATTTCTTCGGAAAGCTGCGTTTTTGACAGCGTGGGGGCAAAGTTTGTCCGTAACGTTGAGCCGGGCGAGATGGTTGTGATTGACGAAACCGGCTTCAAAAGCTATATGGCTGAGAGAAAGTCGAATCAGTCGCTTTGCCTGTTTGAATTTGTTTATACCGCGCGCCCCGACAGCGTGGTTGACGGCGCGTCGGTTCACGAGGTTCGCTTTAGGTCGGGAGAAAGACTCTTTGAGGAATATCCGATCGATGCGGATATGGTTTGCGGTGTTCCCGATTCGGGAATCATTGCCGCCGAGGGCTATGCGCGCGCTTCGGGAATTCCGTTTGGTCTGGGCTTTATGAAGAACAAATTTATTACAAAGTCGATAGGCACAGGCAAGGATAAGCTTTATCGTCTGATGGCGACCAGGCTGACGGTACTCAAAAATTATGTTGAGGGCAAGCGTGTGATTATTATTGACGATTCGATCATTCGCGGCGAAACCTCAAAGCATATTGTCAGGCTTATGAGAGAAGCCGGAGCGGTTGAGGTCCACATGCTTGTGGCTTCTCCTCCGCTGAGACATCAGTGCTATTTCGGCGTTGATTTGCACGACAAAGAAAGCATGATCGCCAATAACCGCGATCAGAATGAGATAAAAGAGCTTATCGGTGCGGATTCACTGGGATATCTAAGCCTTGAAGGGCTGAGAAAAATCGCCGGCAGCGCAGGCGTTGAGCTTTGCGACGGCTGCTTCAGCGGAGAATACAACGCTTCTGTTCCCACAAAGTTTTTTGTGGACAAATACGCTCAAAAACTGGGAAACCAGTGATTTCATATACAACATACAACTTAAGGATTTAGAGGTTCCTTAAAGTTAAAGTCGTAGGGGCGCACCCGTGTGTGCGCCCTAGAAGCCATTGTGTTTTGAGGGCGCACACATGGGTACGCCCCTACATAGTTAAGGTTCCCGATCGTTCTTAAGTTGTTGGCAACAAACACATTTGACGGAGGATTACAATGGAAAGCTTTTCAGAGAGTTACAAGGCGGCAGGCGTTGACGTTACAGCCGGCTACAAGGCGGTTGAGCTGATGAAAAAGCACGTCGCGAGAACCAAGATCGACGGCGTTGTTTCGGGAATCGGCGGCTTTGGCGGACTTTTCGCGCCCGACTTCAAGGGCATGGAGGAGCCTGTTCTTGTCAGCGGAACCGACGGCGTAGGCACAAAAATCAAGCTCGCATTTTTGCTTGACAAGCACGATACCATCGGCATTGATTCGGTTGCCATGTGCGTCAACGACGTTATTTGCTGCGGGGCAAAGCCGCTGTTCTTTCTTGACTATATCGCTATCGGCAAAAATATTCCGGAAAAGGTCGCCGAGATCGTTTCGGGTATTGCGGAGGGCTGCGTGCAGTCGGGCTGCGCGCTTATCGGCGGCGAAACCGCGGAGCACCCCGGGCTTATGCCTGTTGACGAATACGACGTTGCCGGCTTCTGCGTTGGAATCGCAGACAAGCCCAAGATGATTGACGGCTCAAAGCTCAAAGCAGGGGATGTCCTTGTCGGACTTCGTTCCTCGGGCGTTCATTCAAACGGCTTTTCACTTGTAAGAAAGATTTTTGATATTAATGAGGAAACTATAAACAAGACCTATCCCGAGCTTGACAAGCCGCTGGGCGAGGCGTTGCTTACTCCCACCAAGATTTATGTAAAGCCGCTTCTCGCGCTTATGGAGCAGGTTGAGGTCAAGGCGGTTTCTCACATCACCGGCGGCGGCTTCTACGAAAATATTCCCAGAATGTTAAGAGAAGGCTTGACTGCCGAAATCAAGAAAGACTCGATCCCGGTGCTTCCGATTTTTGAGCTGATGCAAAGAGTGGGCAATATTTCGGAGCACGATATGTTCAACACCTTTAATATGGGCGTCGGAATGATCCTTGCGGTTGACAAGGCTGACGAAGAAAAGACTCTCAGGGTGCTGGCTGAAAACGGCGAGGACGCGGTCGTTCTCGGCAAAATCACCGAGGGCGGCGAAGGAGTTGTTTTCTGCTGATGAAAAATATTGTTGTTTTGGTGTCGGGCGGCGGCACAAATTTGCAGGTTTTGATTGACGCGGTAGAAAGCGGAGAAATCAAAAACGGCGTTATAAAATGCGTGATTTCCTCAAAGCCCGACGCTTACGCGCTTGAAAGAGCAAAAAAGCACGGCATCAAGACCCGGGTGCTTGTAAGAAAGGAATATCCCGATTCTGTGGAGTACAGCCGGGATATCTTAAAGGCGATTCAGGAGGAGCAGGCGGACTTGGTTGTTTACGCCGGCTTTATGACTATTCTTGACGAGCTGGTTTGCAAAGCGATGCCCAACAAGATGATCAATATTCACCCTGCGCTGATCCCGTCCTTCTGCGGAAAGGGCTACTACGGACTTCATGTTCACGAGGAAGCGTTGAAGCGCGGAGTCAAGGTGACCGGCGCGACGGTACATTTTGTGACCGAGGTTTGCGACGGAGGACCGATCATTATTCAAAAGGCCGTTGAGGTTAAAAACGGCGACACACCCGAAATTTTGCAGAGAAGGGTCATGGAGCAGGCGGAATGGAAGATTTTGCCGCAGGCTGTCGCGCTTTTCTGTGATGATAAAATCGTTGTTCACGGCGATACTACGGAAATTCTAAATTAGGAGGAAACCATGAAAGCTGTATCACTTGAAAAAGAAATTTCTTCAACCACTTATCCCGGCAGGGGAATCGTTATCGGCAGAAGCGCGGACGGCGCAAGAGCTGTGATCGCCTACTTTATTATGGGCAGAAGCGAAAACAGCAGAAACAGAGTTTTTGTTGAGACCGCCGACGGCATCAAGACCGAGGCGTTTGATCCGTCAAAGCTTGTTGATCCTTCGCTGATAATTTACGCTCCGGTCAGGGTGCTCGGCAACAAGACGATTGTTACCAACGGCGACCAGACCGACACGATTTATGAGCTTATGAATCAGCAGATGACCTTTGAGCAGTCGCTGCGCACACGCAATTTTGAGCCGGACGAGCCAAACTTTACACCAAGGATTTCGGGAATCGTAAAGTGCAGCGAGGGCAAAATGAATTTTGCGATGTCAATTTTGAAGAGTGCCGACGGAAATCCCGAGTGCTGTGAAAGATACACATTTTCATACGACGCTCCGCTTGCAGGTCAGGGAAGATTTATTCACACCTATATGGGCGACGGAAATCCGCTGCCAAGCTTCGAGGGTGAGCCCACAAAGGTTGAGATCGGCGATGATGATATCGACGCCTTTGCCGACAAGCTTTGGAACGCGCTGAACGAGGACAACAAGGTTTCGCTGTTTGTGCGCTATATTGATATCGCGACAGGCGAGGCGACCTCAAAGATAATTAACAAGAACAACTGATTTTTATATTTAGAAAGGATGATTCCGATGAACGAATTAGCTCTGAAATACGGCTGTAACCCAAATCAAAAGCCGTCAAAAATCTTTATGCAGGACGGCGAGCTTCCTGTTGAGGTGCTCAACGGCAAGCCGGGTTATATAAACTTTTTGGACGCTTTCAACTCCTGGCAGCTTGTGCGCGAGCTAAAGGCGGCAACCGGGCTTCCGGCAGCAGCTTCCTTTAAGCACGTAAGCCCGGCAGGAGCAGCGGTTGCGACCGAGCTTTCGGACACGCTAAAGAAGATTTATTTTGTTGACGATTTGGAGCTTTCTCCAATCGCTTCGGCGTATGCCATGGCAAGGGGAGCGGACAGAATGTCATCCTACGGCGACTGGGTCGCGCTTTCGGATACCTGCGACGTTCAGACCGCAAAGCTTTTGCAGCGTGAGGTTTCGGACGGAATCATAGCGCCGGATTACACTCCCGAGGCTCTTGATGTTTTGAAAACCAAGAGAAAGGGCAATTATAACGTTGTAAAAATCGACCCGAATTATGTACCTAATCCAATTGAGCACAAGGATGTTTTCGGCGTCACCTTTGAGCAGGGCAGAAACGAGCTCGTTATTGACGAAGCTATGCTCATGCAGAATATTGTTACCGAAAACAAGGAGCTGACTGAAGAAGCAAAGAGAGACTTGCTTATCGCGCTCATCACGCTCAAATACACTCAGTCAAACTCGGTGTGCTACGCAAAGGGCGGTCAGGCTATCGGCGTCGGCGCAGGTCAGCAGTCAAGAATCCACTGTACAAGACTTGCCGGAAACAAGGCTGATATTTGGTTCCTCAGACAGCATCCAAAGGTAATGAATCTTCCGTTTGTTGATGACATTCGCCGCCCCGACAGAGACAATACGATCGACGTTTATATCTCGGACGATTATGAGGACGTGCTTGCGGACGGAGTTTGGGAGCAGTTCTTTAAGACAAAGCCCGAGCCGCTTACAAGAGAAGAAAAGAAGGAGTGGCTAACAAAGCTCAGCGGAGTTTCGCTTGGCTCCGACGCTTTCTTCCCGTTCGGCGACAATATCGAGAGAGCAAAGCGTTCCGGCGTTCAGTATGTTGCTCAGCCCGGCGGTTCGATCAGAGACGACAACGTTATCGAAACCTGCAACAAGTACAATATGACTATGTCGTTTACCGGCATCAGACTGTTCCACCATTGATCGCGTGAGGTAAGATATGAAAATTTTGATGATTGGTTCGGGCGGCAGAGAGCACGCGCTCATTAAAAAGCTGCTTGAAAGCCCAAAATGCGAAAAGCTTTACTGCGCCCCCGGCAACGGAGGAATTTCAAGAGACGCCGAGATCGTCAATATCGGCGTTATGGACAAGGAAAGCATGGTAAAATTCGCGAAAGAGAATTCGATCGACCTTGTCTTTGTTGCCCCGGATGATCCGCTTGCCGACGGAATGGTGGACGCTTTTGAGGCTGCGGGGATCCGCGCCTTTGGTCCGAACGCTGCGGCGGCGATTATTGAAGCCTCAAAGGTTTTTTCAAAGAACCTTATGAAAAAATACGGTATCCCGACAGCCAAGTACGAGGTCTTTGACGACGCTTCCAAGGCGATTGAATATATCAAGTCCGAAAACACAGTTCCCGTGGTTGTCAAGGCTGACGGTCTCGCTCTGGGCAAGGGCGTTATTATCGCTCAGACGATCGACGAGGCTGTTGACGCGGTCAAGTCGATCATGGAGGACAAGCAGTTCGGCGATTCCGGAAACAATATTGTAATTGAAGAATTTTTGACCGGCCCCGAGGTTTCGGTGCTTGCATTTACCGACGGAAAATGCGTCAAGCCGATGGTAAGCTCAAAGGATCACAAGAGGGCTTACGACAACGACGAGGGACTTAATACCGGCGGAATGGGCACGATAAGCCCTAATCCATACTATACCGACGAAATCGCAGAGAAATGTATGGAGACTATATTCAAGCCTACGATCGAGGCGATGAACAAGGAAGGCAGAACCTTTAAGGGCTGCCTGTACTTTGGTCTTATGATCACCCCCGACGGTCCAAAGGTTATCGAATATAACGCGCGCTTTGGCGACCCTGAGGCTCAGGTCGTTTTGCCAAGACTGAAAACCGATTTGGTTGATATCTGCGAAGCGGTAATCGACCAAAAGCTTTCTGACCTTGAAATCGAGTGGAAGGACGGCGCGGCTGCCTGTGTTGTTATGGCGAGCGGCGGATATCCCGTTGCGTACAAAAAGGGTATCGAGATGTTCGGCATGGACGAGAATGGCCAGGTTGACGGCGCAATAGTTTATCATGCCGGCACAAAGTACGAGAACGGCAAATTCTATACCAACGGCGGAAGAGTGCTCGGTGTTACGGCAACTGCCGATACGCTTGACGAGGCTCTTGAAAAAGCGTATGCCGCGGTTGAGAAAATCAGCTTTGAGGGTGCGCACTACCGCAAGGATATTGGACGAACAAAATAATTTTCAATAAATATTTACGCCGCGTTTCTTATGAAGCGCGGCGTTTTGGTTTTATTTAATAATAGTATAAAATCAACAAAAAATATTATAAATTATAAAAAAATTGGAAATCTTTAGATGAACTTCAGATGAGGGGCTTATAATTAAATTGAAAACAGTATAAATCAGAACGGAGACGATTGTAATGAAGGAATTGAGTTTATTTTACCCCTTGGAAAAAGATTCAGCGTTTCAAAAACTAAGTGAAGCTGCAATTAACGATTTGTCGCTTGATTATATTATTTCTCATGTCGCCAAGGGAGACTATGAGAAAAAATTAATATTGCGTATTATGTCGGAGCTTGAATGTGATTCGGACGTTATTCGATACAGAAGTGATATTTTTGAGGATTTTATCAATAACCCGACTTTTAGGAATAAAATCATGAATTTGCTCGATCAGCTCAGTTATCTCAAAACGCTGGGGAGAAGCTTTAATGATGATACAGTTGCCCCTGTTTGGCAGTTGATAAACCGTTTGCAGGAGCTTGACGTATATATAGGCTGTATTGAAGAGATCAATAATTTATTTAATGAGTTTGACGTTAAATCCGAGGGCATGAAGCAGCTAAAGAACTATGTTGCGGCTATTTATAATGACAGCGGCTTTGAGTATCTTAAGGCGGATATTAAAAAGCTTATTACAGAAACCTCACAGATACAAAGCATTACCCTTGGGGTAAACCTAGACGAGACAATGTGCCCGACCAGCGTTGGGATAGTTTCGATAAACAAAAAAAGATTTGACCACTCAAACGTTTTAGATAATTTTATAGGTTTTTTGAATAATCTCGGAGGCTGGCTGGAAGGAAGATATAACGGCGACTTTAACGGAATGTCGAAGATAAGCTCTTCCGGAACGACCGGAGCGGATAATCCGCTGATGAAGAACCTTACCCGCGAGGTATCAAATATGCTTTCAACTACAGTAAGGCACATGAAACAGAAGCTTTCGCATTATGTGAATTACAGCGGGTACAGCCTGACAAAGTTTATTCCGGAATTAACTTTTTATATCAGATGGGCTGAGTTTTGCGCAAAGGTTAAGGAAAAAGGTTTGCCTATGTCAAAGCCTGAAATCCTTGACGGCGAAAGCGGAGGTCTTTCGGCTAAGGGACTTTATAATATCAAGCTGGCGATCCAAGTTTTGGACGGAAATGATATTGATATTGTAAAAAATGATTTTGATTTTTCAAAAGAACGCGGCGTTTATATTTTGACAGGTCCCAACAGGGGCGGAAAAACTACATTTACTCAGGCGGTCGGACTTATATTTTTGCTTGCGCAAAATGGCTTGTATGTTCCTTGCGAAGCAATCAGTTTGTCACCCTGCGACAACATTTTCACACATTTTCCCGCGGACGAAAATCAAACAGTTAATCTTGGTCGCCTGGGAGAAGAATCAAAAAGAATAAGCGAGATTTTTTCGCAGGCTACGGAAAAAAGCGTTTTGTTATTAAACGAATCGTTCTCTACGACTTCTTTTTCCGAAGGACTTTATATTGCAAAGGACGTTGTTAAGGTTTTGAGGGGTTTGGGAGCAAGAGTGATTTTTAATACGCATATGCACGAGCTTGCAATGAGCATTGATGAAATCAATGCTTTGGACGGTAAAACCAAGGTGGATTCATTGATTATGGGGATACAAGACGGTCAACGCTCGTATAAGGTGCATTGCGCGCCGCCGGACGGTCGCAGTTATGCAAAGGATATTGCGGAAAAATACGGGGTTTCCTATGAACAGCTCATGAAGTCAGTTCAATCAAAAAGTGCTTGATCTTCCTTTTTTATAAAGGCAACACCGCACAATTCCGGCGCACGCCTTGCTTGCATATTATTCCGTCAGACTGCCCAAAAATCAGTATCCATACGTCAGTATGCACACTGATTATTTGTACATTCTGACGAAAAGCACCAGAATTATGCGGTATTGCCTAAAAAACAGAATACAAAAATGCCGCGTTTTTCAAGAAGCGCGGCGTTTTTGTTGGGAAATTTTTGTTTAGGAAATCATTTTAGAGTTTAGTTCGTATAGAGAAAATTAAATACTATTGAGCTTTTGTTAATTCATGAATCGTATAAAGCAAAATCAAAGTTTTCCGTCGGGAATCCGCAGTAACAGATTGAGCCGCGCTGTCTGCCCGGCGTAAAAAATCCGCAGTAACAGATTGATCTGTGCTGTCTGCCCGGATTAAAATTAGCTGGCGTTTTTGATTTGGAGGCGGAGACGGTCGGAAATCATGGCTATAAACTCGCTGTTGGTGGGCTTGCCTCTGTCGTTGTGGATCGTATAGCCAAAATAAGAATTTAGGACGTCTATATCGCCCCTGTCCCAGGCAACTTCGATTGCGTGACGAATCGCTCTTTCAACGCGCGAGGATGTGGTGTCGTACTTCTTGGCTACAGAAGGATAGAGCTGTTTGGTTACGGCGTTGATTATTTCAGGCTTTTCGACCGACATAATGATCGAGTCTCTGAGATAGTGATAGCCCTTGATGTGAGCAGGAACTCCGATTTGATGAAGGATCTGCGTTACCTTTAGCTCAATTCCAAAGGCGTCAAAGCTGATTGTATTGTTAAAGGTGTTTTCTCTGTGCTTTTTGACAAGTCCCTTTATATTTTCACACATCTGTTCAATGTCATAGGGCTTAAGCACAAAGTAGGTTGCGCCCGAATACATTATCTCGCGCTCGAGTGCAGGGCTGTGGAAGGAAGAAAAAACAATAAAGACCGGCGGCTTAAGATTTTGTCGTTTGATGTTGCGCATAACGCCTATGGCGTCAAGACGGGTCATAAATGAATCCATGAGCACAACGTCCGGATTTTCCTGCTTTATTCGGCTGCAAAGCTCTTCGCCGTCTCTGACGCAGAATGCCGGAGAAATGTCATTATTTTGTAACATTTTAAGGTTTTCCTGTGGAAACTCAGAGGCTTCCTCGGTGATGATAAGCTTGATGGGATTGTTCATTTCATAATCTCCTGTTCATTTTTTAATGTGGTATAATAATACCACAAAATGGTAAACTTGGCAATAGTTTCCAAATAATTTTTTAAAAAAATTTTTAATTTCTTTAAATGGAGATTATTCGACAAACAAAAAATCACGATATATTGTGTTATTCTTCATAAGACGACACCATATTTTGAGCAAATACGCCATAACCCTCGTCCGGACGATTGATGAAAACATGGGTTACCGCTCCGAGAAGCTTTCCATCCTTTATAATCGGACTTCCGCTCATTCCCTGAACTATTCCTCCGCATTTTTGTAGCAGTCTTTCGTCTGTAACCTTTATTACAAAATTTTCATTTGAATCCGAGCTTTTGTTGCAAAGTCTGCGGATTTCAATTTCGTAACGCTCCGGCTCTGTTCCGTTGATTGTTGCCAAAATCTCTGCCTTGCCGGTGGAAAATTCCTTGGCGTCGGCTATTTCGACTCTTGCGAATTTTTGGTAGAAATTGTCAGTTGTTGTTCCAAACACGCCCAAGTCTGTGTTTTTTGTCAAATTACCGAGCACCTTGTCGGTGAAATATCCGTTCAGGCTGCCGGTACCGCCGACGCTGCTTTTTGTCACGCCGCTGACGCTCGATCTTACAACCTCGGCTTCTCCGAGAGGAAGCAGGGCGGATGTGTCATTGTCGCAGATTCCGTGACCCAGCGCGGAAAAAACATTTTCGTCACCGTCGTAATAGGTCACTGTGCCTATTCCGGCACAGCTGTCGCGCACCCATGCTCCGAGAAGATAGATTCCCACAGTGTTTTTGACCGGAGTTACCTGCTTTTTGAGCTGTTTGCTGTTGCGTTCTAGCGTAAACTCCAGCTCTTGTCCTCCTGAGCCAAAGAGAATTGCCTGCAAATCCTCGTTGGTTTTGACGGCCGTTCCGTTTACGGCTGTGATAACGTCGTTGATTTCAAGCCCGGCGGACTTTGCCGGACAGACATATTTTTCGCCGTCGTAAAAATCTTCGGTATCTATTATAATCACGCCGCTGTTATAGAACCTTACTCCAAAGGGCTGACCGCCGAGATATACGGTTTTGGGACGATTTGCCGCCGCCGCGCCAAAGACAATCGCGTTGATCAAAAATGTGCATGATAGCGCGATTGTAATTATTTTTTTAAATTTTTTCAAAAAATCACCTTCTTTCCGTTGCCTTATTTATTTTTTGCATTTATAATATATAGAGAGCGAAAAAACGATTATTCTGTTTTTGGTTTCCAGACCGGATTTTTAAAACGTTGCTATAAAAGGATTTTGAAAAAATTTTTCAATTATTTTTTTGTTTTTCATTATTTTACTTTTTAAGGGTGTTGATGCATGGGTAATTTTGAGGATATTCGCGGACTTTCTCAAAGCGAGGTTGAGGAGCGCGTTCGCGAGGGAAAGGTGAACGTTTCCACAGGCGTTAAAACCAAATCAATAAAGAGGATTTTTATTGATAATATTTGCACGCTTTTCAATTTGATTAACGTGATACTTTTTTTGTCGCTGCTTTTGGTTGGCTCATACAAAAACATGCTGTTTATGGGTGTTGTGCTGTGCAACACCGCGATCGGTATTTTTCAGGAAATTCGTTCAAAGCGAAGCGTGGACAAGCTTACGATTCTTTCGGAAAGCAAGATCGAGGTTTTGCGCGACGGAAAAACAATCAGCGTGAGCAAGGAGGAGCTTGTACTTGACGATATTATTATACTGTCGCGAGGCAATCAGATCCCTGCCGATTGTGTGGTATATTCCGGAAACTGCAAGGTCAACGAGAGCCTGCTCACGGGCGAAAGCGACCTGATCGATAAGCATGAGGGCGACGAGCTGCTGTCGGGAAGCTTTATTACCGCCGGAAAATGCTTTGCCAAGATCGTAAAGGTCGGCGCGGAGTGCTACGCTGCCAGAATCAACAGCGAGGCTAAATATGTTAAAAAGAACAATTCACAGATTTTGAAATCGTTTAGATTTATAATTAAAATTTGCACCTGTATTATTTTTCCGGTTGGAGCTATGCTTTTTATCAAGGAACTGATTTTTGCCGGATCCCCGGTTAAGGAAACCGTTGTCAGCACAGTGGCAGCAATGGTCGGAATGATTCCGGAGGGCATGATTTTGCTGACAAGCTCGGTGCTTGCGGTTTCGGTCATCAGACTTTCCAAAAAGAAAATCCTTGTTAATGAGATGTACTGCATTGAGGAGCTCGCGCGCGTTGATACGCTTTGTCTGGACAAAACCGGAACGCTTACTGCCGAGAAGATGGACGTTACCGAGGTTATCGGCATAAACTGCGGTGAGGAAGAAGTCATGCGCGCGCTGTCGTCGATTGTGGCTGCCTCCGACGATATTAACCCAACTCTTGCGGCTATTAAGGATTACTGCGCGGACAGCGAAAAATATGGCTGTGAGAGCTTTTGTCAGTTTTCATCCGACATAAAATGGTCCGGCGGACGTTTTGACAACGGAAGGTCATATGTGATTGGTGCGGCTGAATTTGTTTTTTCTGATAAAGAAAAATATAAAGAGGTTTATGACAAGATTGCTTCGGTTGGACAGACCGTGAGGATAATCGCGCTTGGCGGCAGCGCGGATATAATTGAAGAAGGCTCGCTTCCGCAGTCGCTTGAGCCGATGGCGTTGATTTTGATTAAGGATCAGCTCAGAGACAACGTGAACGAGACGGTTGACTATTTTAAGGCGCAGGGCGTCACGCTAAAGGTGATTTCCGGCGACAGCGTCAAGACTGTGCAGAATATCGCGTATGATACGGGCATTGAAGGCGCGGAGAACGCGGTTGATATGTCCACTGTAACAACTGACGAGGAGCTTTATGAGGTTGCGGAAACCTGCAATGTGTTTGGCAGAGTTACGCCTGCGCAGAAAAAAAAGCTTGTGCTCGCGCTCAAGGACAGGGGACATTATGTGGCTATGACGGGCGACGGAGTAAACGACGTGCTCGCGCTTAAGGAGGCTGACTGCTCAATTGCCATGGCTTCGGGCAGCGACGCGGCAAGAAACGTTTCTCAGCTTGTTTTGGTTAATAACGACTTTGCGGCGATGCCGGACGTTGTTGCCGAGGGCAGAAGGACAATTAATAACATCGAGCGCAGTTCATCGCTGTATCTGGTCAAGACGCTTTATTCGGTAATACTTTCAATTTTCTTTATCTTCTTTGCTGGAAGATACCCGTTTGAACCGATTCAGCTCACGCTTGTGGGCGCGTTTACAATCGGCTTTCCGTCGTTTGTGCTTGCCTTGCAGCCGAACAAAAACAGAATCAAGGGTAACTTTACCTTTAATATCATTGCCAGGGCGATCCCGGCGGCGCTGTGCGTCATTTTGAATATTATTGCGGCGGCGCTTGTATGCAAGTCGATGGGGCTTCCGCATGAGGAATTTTCAACCATTTCGGTTTATCTCACCTCGCTTTCGTGTTTGCTTCTGATTATCAGGCTTTCTCTTCCGCTCAACGCGCTGAGGATCGCAATGCTTATAATCAGCGTTAGCGGAGTTACGTTGGGAAGCTATTTCTTTGGCAGCGTATTCTCGCTGACTGTGCCGAGCATGGCAGGCAATATTATTCTTGCTTCGTGCGCGGTTGCGACGGCGGTTATTTTTAACTTGCTTTATAACCTGACTTCGGGTATAATTGAAAAGAAAAAGGGACAATAGTAGGAGAACAAAAATGATTTACAACAATATTTTGGAGGCGGTAGGGCATACGCCCATGGTTCGCCTGAACAATATGACAGACGAAAACTGCGCGGAGATTTACGCTAAGTTTGAAGGGCTGAACGTTGGCGGCTCGATCAAGACCAGAACCGCGCTGAATATGATAAAAAAGGCAGAAAAAGCCGGAAAAATCAACAAGGACACGATTATTGTTGAGCCGACAAGCGGCAATCAGGGCATAGGCCTCGCGCTTGTGGGCGCGGTTAGAGGATACAAGACCGTAATTATTATGCCGGATTCCGTCAGCGAAGAAAGGCGCAAGCTTGTCCGTCATTACGGTGCGGAGGTTGTTTTGATCCACGACGACGGAAACATCGGCAAATGCATTGAGGAATGCCTGAACACTGCATTGAAAATGGCTGCGGAGGACCCGAATGTTTTTGTTCCTCAGCAATTTGAGAACGAAAACAACCCCTGCGCGCACCGTCACCATACCGCGCTTGAAATCATGGAGCAGGTTGAGGGTCCGATCGACGGCTTTTGCTCCGGAATCGGCACCGGCGGCACGATAACCGGAATCGGCGAGGTGCTAAAGGCACAGTATCCCGACATTTTGATCTGGGCGGTCGAGCCGGAGAACGCCGCGATCCTTTCGGGCGGAACGATCGGCACGCATTTGCAGATGGGAATAGGCGACGGCGTTATCCCAAAGGTGCTTAATACGAAGATTTATGAGGATATCTGCATTATCACCGACGAAGAGGCTATCAACACATCCAAGGACCTTGCGCGCAAGGAGGGCTTGATGTGCGGCATCTCAAGCGGCACAAACGTTGCCGCGGCGATCAAAATGGCAAAGAAGCTCGGCAAGGGCAAGGTGGTTGTTACTGTTCTGCCGGATACTGCCGAGAGGTATTTTTCAACTCCTTTGTTTGAAAATGAATAAGGAAAAAATCCGGATTGAAATTCCGGAAAATGTGAGTGCGCTTTTGAATACCCTGAAAGCCGGCGGCTATGAGGCGTATGTTGTGGGAGGCTGTGTGCGAGACAGCCTTTTGGCAATTCAGCCGCACGACTGGGATATCTGCACCAATGCCGAGCCTGAGAAAACCAAGGAATGCTTTGCTGACCTCCGGATTTTTGAAGCCGGAATAAAGCACGGAACAATTTCCGTGGTGCTTGGCGGCGAGGTTTATGAGATCACGACCTATCGTATCGACGGAAAATACTCCGACAACCGCCGGCCGGATTCGGTTAGCTTTACCGGCGATATTACACAGGATTTGGCGAGGCGCGACTTTACCGTTAATGCTATGGCATATAACGATGAGAGCGGAATCGTTGATCCCTTCGGCGGCTTGCAGGATTTGAAAAACCGCTTGATTCGCTGTGTTGGCAACGCGGAAAAACGCTTTGACGAGGATGCGCTGAGGATCCTCCGTGCGCTTCGCTTTGCTTCAACCTATTCGTTTGAAATTGAAGCGGACACCTCAGGGGCAATTATTGCAAAAAAAAACCTGCTTCACAATATCGCGGCAGAGAGGATCAGCTCTGAGCTTGCGCGGCTTTTGTGCGGCGTCGGAGTGGAGCGGATTTTGAACGAATACCGCGAGGTTTTTGCCGAGTTTATGCCCGAAATCAAAGACAGCTTCGACTTTGAGCAGCGTTCAAAGCACCACTGCTTTGACGTTTGGCGACACACTGTCAAAGCGGTTTCGGTAATTGAGCCTGAGCCGCTTTTGAGAATGTCAATGCTTTTGCACGATTTGGGCAAACCTGCGGCGTGTACTGCTGACCCCGACGGAACAAGACATTTTAAGGGACATCCGAAGATAAGCGTTGAGCTTGCAAAGCAAATTTTGAGCAGGCTGAGGTTTTCTTCAGCCTTTTGTGAGGATTGCCTTAAGCTGGTCGAGTATCACGATATTCGCTTCAGCGGCAAAAAACCTCAGCTGAGAAGGGTGATCCGCGAAATCGGCGAAGAAAATACGAGGAGGCTGTTCAAGCTTCAATACGCCGATACAATGGCGCAGTCAGAGTATATGCGGGAAGAAAAGCTAAGTTCGCTTGAAGCCGAAAAGCAGCTTTTTGATGAGCTTATGAGTGAGAGCGAGTGCTTTTCGCTCAAACAGCTTGCGGTGAACGGAAACGATATCAAGGCGTTGGGCTTTTCGGGCAAGGAGATAGGGCTGGTGCTTGACGCACTTTTGCAAGAGGTGCTCGACGAGAAAATCGAAAACGAAAAAACCGCTCTGCTAATCAGGGCGAAAAATATGAAAAACCGGACAACGGGCTGAAATGCCGAGGTTGTCCGGTTGTTTTTATAGGCTATACAACATAATTCGGGCGCGCGTATTGCAAAGTCGGATTTTTTCGTCCGAATGTTTAATACTAATACCTAATAAAAAGTAGCCAATCTTTGCGGTCTATTTTCCACAATACTGCGTTGTCGTCCTTGCAAGGCGCCAGCCTTGCCACGTCCTCCGCCTTGTCTTGCGAAAAATATCCTCGCAAAATATAAGTCTACTTTCTATCAGGAATTAGTATAAATAATCAGTTCTCACACTGATCTTTGGGCAGTTTGACGGAATAATATGCAAGCAAGGCGTGCACCGCAAAATTGCGCGTTATTGCCTTAGTTTTTAAGTGCCTGCAAGGGTGCCGGGATCCTGCCGCCGCGGTTGATGAATTGTTCGGGCGAGCCTTTTCTGAGCGGCATTACGGGTCCCTTGCCGAGCAAGCCGCCGAATTCCAGCGATTCACCGGCAGCCTTGCCAATTGCCGGGATGAGTCTTACGGCGGTGGTTTTGGAGTTTACC
>CAJODI010000017.1 GCA_905233145.1 uncultured Ruminococcus sp.
AATCAGTATCCATACGTCAGTATGCACACTGATTATTTGTACATTCTGACGAAAAATCTGACTGCGCAATCCGCGCACCAGAATTATGCGGTATTGCCTATTATCTGTTTTAAAGTTTTTTATCAGAAAATAGTTTAATACTGAAAAAATAGGGGAGAAGTAGTTATGAAAATAGCGATTGGGTGCGATCACGGCGGATACAATCTTATCTGCGCGATAAAAAAATACCTTGAAGATAAGAAAATAGAATATACTGATTTCGGCACAGACAGCGAGCAAAGCGTTGATTATCCTGTTTATGCCTATAAGGTTGCAAAAGCAGTCAGCTCCGGCGAATTTGATTTTGGAATTCTGTGCTGCGGCACCGGAATCGGGATTTCGATGGCTGCGAACAAGATTAAGGGTATTCGCGCAGCAGTTGTAGGAAATGAATTTGGTGCAGAAATGACGCGCAGACATAATCATGCAAATATCCTGTGTATGGGCGGCAGAGTAACAACAGAGGACGACGCTGTTAAGTTTACCGATATTTTCCTCAACACCCCGGAGGAAGGCGGCAGACATGACAACCGCGTTGCTATGATAACAGCTATCGAAGACGGAACCTTTGACTAATAATTTGATATAGGCAACACCGCGCTTACCGATTTTTCGGCAAGCGCGGTTTTGAATATAGGTATTAACGTGTTTTATCAGAAGAAGCTTTCCAATTTTGTATATCATTAATCAGCAGCTCAGTCCTAAGCTTGGTTCCTTCCTCGGATAAATGATATTTTGTATTATAAAACAGTTCGGAAGGAATAAAATAATCAGTAAAGTTTGAAATCACATCGCAGTCAAGCTTGCTTCTGAGCTGTGATTCAAATTCATCGTATTTCTCAGGCTCAGGAGTATATTCACAATATGCAATAGGGTAAGCAGCAACAAGCATGGTTGCTCCCTGTTCCGAGATGGTTTTGTTGAGTTCGTTAAGCCTGTCAATACACGAATCCTTGATTTCGGGGATCGTTATTGAGTCTTTGACAAAAACGACCTTATTTGCTTCCGGTTTAACAACAACGTCGCCATATTCATTAAAGGCGCTGCGTGAATAGCAGTTGTTTTGTTTTGGCGTTCTTTCCTTATTGCCCTGCACCCAGCTTAAAAGAGAAGTGAATGAATACTGATGAATCCCCGAAAACATTGCGGGTATATCCTGCGGTTTTGCAAGGGACCACAAATCATAGTGCCACTCAAGCGTTGATAAAAAAAGGTCAGCCTCAGATACGTCATCGCCGTCGCCGTAGCTTGTATGGCAAACAACAACAATATCGCCCTTGTTCAAACCGAATTTTAACATATTTTCGTGAAAAATATTTCCCAGTCCGCCGTGCAGACCCATATTTACAACCGGCATACCGACAGCCTCTTGCAGCTTTTCGGAATCCATACCAAAAGCAAGATTTGAATTCCCGATTAAAATCAGCTTTGGTTCGTTGATTGAGAGGTATCTTTCTTTTTTGTCAAGGAGCGACGCCTGATAGCTTCCGGTGTATTGATTGCCTAAAACCATCCGGTCAAAAGTGACAATCACAACAGTTATTACCGCAAAGATCAAAGCAAACGTCATAACCTTTTTTATGAATTTTTTCATTTATATCACCTGCTAAAATTGGAAATAAACAAATTCAGAGGCATTGGTTTTTGGCATAAATACAAGTATTATCCAAATAAACAATACATATATAATCCATCTTACCGGCTTTTTCAACGCGGATATTTTTAAAATCACGTCAAATTTCAGCGAGCAATAATCAAACACGCAGAGTAAGGGCAAACAAATTGCAATGCCCAGGGCGTTAAGTGTACTTATACTAACCGAGCCTCCGGTAAGTGATAAAGGATTGGTAATACCGGAAAACAAGCCTGCGAACACCGCAAAGGCTTCTCCAAGGTTTTGAGCTCTGAAAAACACCCATGTAATATTACAAAAAATAAATACTAAAAGCGTAAGCAGAATTTTCTTTATTCTTGAATCGCGCTTGATTTTGCCGATGGTGTATTTTTCGACTATCTGTCCCAAGCCGTGAATACCGCCCCATATAACAAATGTCCAGCTTGCTCCGTGCCAGAGTCCGCTGACCAAAAAAGTGATCATTAGGTTGATGTTGTTTCTCAGCTTGGAGCATCTGCTTCCGCCAAGCGGAATATAAACATAGTCTCTAAACCATGTCGAAAGTGAAATATGCCACCGTCTCCAAAACTCTTTAATGCTTGACGAAAAATACGGACTGTCAAAGTTTTTCATCAGATCTATCCCGAGCAGCTTTGCTGTTCCGATTGCGATGTCGGAATATCCCGAAAAATCGCAGTAAATCTGAATTGTAAAGAACAAAATCATTATAACAAAATCGTATCCGCTGCAGTCCGCGACTGAGTAATATGCAGAATCAACATAAACACCAAGCACATCGGCAATTGCAAGCTTTTTAAAAAATCCCCAAGCCATAAGCTTAAGTCCGTAGGTTGCCGTATCATAATCAAATACCTTGGGCTTTGTAATTTGCGGAAGCAGGTTTTCGGTTCTTTCAATAGGTCCGGCAACAAGCTGAGGAAAAAAGGAGATAAATGTTGCGTAAACTCCGAAATTTTTCTCAGGCTTGACCTTGCCTCGGTAAACATCCAGAACATAGCTGAGCGTTTGGAAGGTATAAAAGGATATTCCGACCGGGAGCAAAACGTTTAGCGTTACGGGACTTAGCTGAATTGAAAACAGGCTGATGATTTGTGTAACCGATTCTGAGAAAAAGTTGAAATACTTAAAGAAAAAAAGAGTTCCCAGACAAATCACAAGCGCGCCCAATACAAGAAGCTTTTTTGTTGTTTGATTTTTGGTTTTGTAAAGAAGTCTTGCGCAGAGGTAGGAAATAAAGGTCGTTCCCAAAATCAGCACAACATACTTAGGATTCCAGCTCATATAAAAATAGTAACTGGATACAAGCAGTAAAACCCACCTGAACCTTTGCGGTAATGCCCAATACAGAATAAAAACTATGGGCAAAAATATCGCAAAGGAAAAAGAATTAAAAAGCATTTGCTTTACCCCTCAAAAAAAAAGTCGGCAATGGCTGAGCATTGTCGACTATAATTATAAATCATGGATATTGCTTTGTCAATCTTTATATTTCACACAGTCAATTTTCGGGATTTCACCTGCTTCGTTGTTTTCGTAATCATCAAAATAATACTCTATATAATTATCACAGTTGATCATATAAATATTAGCTCCTACATAAACACAGCGGTTTACAGCTTTCATTTGCTTTGTATCCGAAAATACCTCGGAACTGTATTTGTCGGTGACGCTTATTTTTCCGTCCGCAACCTTAAAGTTGATTATGCCGGTATCATAGCGTTTATCAATCATTGTACGCTCTAAGTTGTCGGCGAAGAATACACTGTAGTACGGAATTGTGTAATCGTTTCTCTCGCTGTTATAAAGTAAAGCCTTTGGATCGCTTTGAACATCGGAATAAACTCCCTCAAAAACCTTTGTATCGCTTACAACAGGTTTTTTCTTGTCAGATATATCAAATACAACCAGCTTCAGTCCTGACTGATATTCCATGTCGATGCTTTCATCGTCGAGCGGTTGCGTGTGATAGCCTATACCGAGAAGTGTGTTTTCATCCACCGGAACCAGCATTGTTGAAAAACCTGATATTTTCACTTCTCCGGTGATTTTCGGCGCGGTCGGTGTTGAGAGGTCGATAACAAAAAGCGGATCAGTTCTCTCATATGTGATAACATAAGCAGTGTTTCCGATATATCTTACTGCCTTTATGCTTTCGTTATTTGCAAAGCCCGTGACGCTTCCGATTTCTTTCATTTCGGCGTTTATGACAAACAGATTATTTATATCTTCTCCTTCGCTGTTCTGAGAGGTTGTCGCAATCCTTAAATTGCCCTCAAATTCGTCCAGCGCGTATTGATTATCAATATACCCACCAACGGTTGTTGAGCCGATAAAATCAATATCGCTGTTCAAATCAATTTTTATTACCTGAGTTTTATAATTTTCTGGAATATAATAATACGGTTCCAAATCCAACTCGTAGCTGATATCCTCAATAAATGAGCCGATCGCGTTTTTTTCAAACGTTTGAGCTGTAAGATACAAATGCTCAGTATTGCAATAAATTTCGTCAGCCGAACCGAGAATCGCCTTTGTTGCAAGAGGCTGAGTTGGATTGACGATATCAATACTGCTTACAACCGTGAACGATGGTTCAGAGGGATTTTGTACCATGTAAACGTCATTTGCGGGAATAAAATCAGAAATCACTTGGTCAGACGTTGACTCTGAACCGCCGCAGCGTGGCAAAAAATCATTATTATAAGCATAGGCTGATGAAACCAGGTAAAGTGTATTGTCAATTAATCTGGATGAGGTGTAGTCCCCGCTCTGACAAAACTTTCCAGTCAGGAAGATATTGTCAATATCAGAAATATCATAAACAAATATATATGTCATGGTTTCCGCAAGGTCATACGTATATTTGCTAAAATCATTCGATACAGTAATCAGCAGGTTTCCGTTGATAAAAAACTCTATGATATTGTAATCATAGTTATTTAATACCGCAACCCTATCCATATTTTCCGGGTCAGCAGGGTAAATGTTGATTTTATCAGAAGAAACGGAGTAAATATATTTTCCGTCCGTTTTAACGATATCTGCTTCGTCAACTCCCTCAACCTGCGTGTAGGTTGAGTTGAAGCTTTCGGAGCTTGAACCGGAGGTGCCTCCGTTTGCCGCCCCGGAACCTGTCGAACCGCTTGCAGAGTCCGGAGCTGCCGCTCCATATTCAAGAACATCATCATAGTATCGAAAAGAATTATACTTTTCTTTTATCATATTAAGCTGCTCAAGCTCCTGATTAATCTCTTTGTGTGAGGAAAAGGCTGTAACTCCGTATTTGTTCGGAAAGATTGTGCTTTTAATTTTGGATACAGGAGCAAAGCTAAAGAATATTGCAGACGAAAGTGCGACTGTGGTAAAAAGAGCAATACCGGCGACTAAAATCATCTTGTTACTTTTATTTTTGCCTCCTTGAACAGAACTAAGCGGTTCAATGCCATTTAGCCGGTCTTTGATCATTTCAGCATTTAAAGACTCCGGAGCGTTGACGCCGCTTTGTGAAAACTTATCCTTTATAAATTCAAAATCATTGCTTTTCATTAATATCACCTCAAGAATTCTCTCATTTTTTTCAGCGAGCGAGACAGCTTTGACCTAACAGTTGCCGGTTTAAGCTTTGTGATTTGAGCGATCTCCTTGCTGCTGTAGCCGGCAACAGCAGACAACAGCACAATATCCTTTTCTTCTTCGGACAAAATCTCTAACGCTTCCTTTAGCTCAACACGAACAGCCTTGCAGTCATCCGAGGCAATTTCTGTTTCATCAATATTAAGCGTATTACGGCTTTGTGACCTTTGTTTTATCGCAGCGCAGCAGCGTCTGTAAAGAATTTTGAAAAGCCATGAAGAAAATGCTTTTTCATTTTTTACAGAAGAAATACCGGCGTAAGCCTCGACAATACACGAAGAAACCGCGTCAAGCGCGTCATGCTCATTTTCAAGCTTAAAATATGCGTAGCGATACAAACTGTCTTTATATTTTATGTAAAGTTCGGCAAAAGCGATTTTATCACCCGATTTAGCCGCCTTGATCAAATTATCCTCGTTCATAATCTCCTCCAGCGATATCGTTCATATATATAGTGTATTATAAACTATAAATTGTTGCAAGTTTTTTATTTTGAGCGGAAAGTTTGGTTTATTATACGTCGGACGTTTGCCGATAAAACAGTACCGACTTTTTAAATCGGAAAGATTACAATTTGTAAGAAAATGTAATATTTAAAGCAAAATCGGTAGTTTTAACATAATTAACAAATATTAACACTAAAAAAATCAAGTTTCCACATTACTAACATTCTTTAACAAGCATATAATATTCAATGAAATTTGTTTATTTTATACATATTTTCTGTTATTATTTATACAAAATAACAAATAAATTATTCTTCTGTAACTTATTCCAATAAAAAATATCATTTTTTTAAATTTATTTACAAAAAACACTTGTTTTTTTTCTTTGAACGTATTATAATATAATCACAATGATTTAAAAGAATTTTCTAAGGGAATTTTTTTCAGGAATTATTTTGAAGAATTTTTCTGTAGAATTATTCTTTTGATTTGGAGAGGGCAAAATGAGATTACGTAAACAGGAATTAGGAGACAGGAACCTTGTCGGAAACCGCGTTGAGCTTGTCAGAAAACAAAAGGGCATGAAGCAAAAAGAGCTTTTGGCTCAGCTTCAGGTCAATGGGGTAGATATGAACGCTTCGGGACTTTCAAAGCTTGAAGGACAAATCAGATTTGTTACTGATGTTGAGCTTGTCGCGTTGGCCGATATTCTTGAGGTATCGGTAGACTATCTTCTCGGCAGAGAAGCCGGTTAATATTTAGCTGAATTCTCTTCGCAAGATTAAACCGCGGTCGTGAGCTAAATATCTTGAGAGATCGCAATATTTAGCTTTTCGTCAAGTCGAAGATTTTGTTTTACGAAAGCACTTATGCAAGATTATCAGCATAAGTGCTTTTTTACCATTTCGTACATAATTCGCGTATTAAAGAGGATTTTATGAAAGATTTTAAAAACGTAAGATTTAACGGCACCTTTCGTGACTATCAGGCAAAGGTGCTTCAAAACGCAAATTCGCACCTTAAGGATGGCAAAATTCATATTGTAGCAGCTCCGGGAAGCGGCAAGACTATTCTCGGTCTTGAGCTTATCCGCGGTCTGGCTTCCCCTGCTCTGGTGCTTTCTCCCTCGGTGATTATTCGGCAACAGTGGGGAGAGAGGTTTGAGAGCAGCTTTTTGCCAAAGGATGCAGACAAGAGCGGTTATATGTCTTATGACCTTAAATCGCCTGCTCTTATCACTTCGATAACGTATCAGGCGCTTCACGCTGCATTCAGCAAGCTCACGCTTGATGAGGACGACGGCGAAGCAAAGCCCGAACACGAGGATTTTGCGGATTTTGATATAATGAAAACCGTTAAAGAAGCAGGAATCCGCACAGTTTGTCTTGATGAAGCTCATCATCTTAGGAGCGAATGGCAAAAAGCCCTTGAAAGCTTTTTGAAAAGGCTCGGAAGCCGGGTAACGATTATTGCTCTTACGGCTACGCCGCCCTATGACAGCAACCCTGCCGAATGGAAAAGATACAGCGACCTTTGCGGTGAAATAGATGACGAGATTCAGGTTCCGGGTCTTGTTGCGCAAAAGACGCTTTGTCCGCATCAAGACTACATTTATTTTAATTACCCAACCCCGGATGAGCTGGAAAAGCTAAGAAGCTATAAGGAAAAATCCACACAGGCAGTTTCAAAGCTTATCAACGAGCGTTTTTTGAATAAAGCTCTTACGGCAAGTGGGATTTTAGATAACTATAATTCTTTTGAAGAACAATTATACGAAAATTATGATTCGTATTTTGCGCTTTTAAAAATATGCAAACTCACCGGTACAGATTTAGCTTTTAAATTGAAAACAGCATTCAATCTTGATAAAGAAACTAAATATACTTATCGGGATGTTGAAACAGCGTTTCAGCTTGTACTTGACTTCCCCGAAGTATTCGGAAGTGAAAACAGCGATTATCTCAGGTCATTTTTATCGAAAAATTCGTTGATTGACAGGGGAAAAGTAAGTCTTGAATCAAACGAAGCGATGAATAAGCTGCTTATTTCTTCAATCGGAAAGCTTCAAAGCATAAATTCTATTGTAAAATCCGAAAATAATTCTCTTGGCTCAGGCTTGAGAATGCTTGTTTTGACTGACTTTATAAAAAAGGACCTTTTGGGATTAGTCGGTACCGATGATCCGATTCTTTCAATGGGAACAGTTCCTATTTTTGAGAGTATAAGACGCAGCTGCGCAAACGTAAAGCCGGCTCTTTTATCGGGAAGCCTGGTCATTATTCCTGAAGAATCAAGACCTCAAATCGAAAAAATAGCTACAGATTCCGGCATAGAAAGCTCGTTTTCTTCAATCCGCGAAACAGGCTGCTGCGTTATGAATATGTCAGGCTCAAACAAAAGTAAGGTATATGTGCTCACAGAAGCGTTTCAGCAAGGGCTTTTCAACGTTCTTGTCGGCACAAAGGCTTTGCTTGGTGAGGGTTGGGACGCGCCATGTATAAATTCTTTGATTTTGGCAAGCTTTGTCGGCAGCTTTATGCTCTCTAACCAAATGCGCGGAAGGGCGATACGAACGGACAAAAACATGCCCGGCAAGGCGTCAAATATTTGGCACCTTGTCACTCTTGACCCAAACGCTCCAGACAATGTGCTTTCGGGCAGCGATTATGACACTGTCAGACGCAGATTTGATTGCTTCATGGCTCCCCGCTATTCCGAAAATTCAATAGAAAGCGGAATAGACAGAATTGATATCCTTAAGCCGCCTTTCAATAGTGAGGGAATCTCAAAAATTAATTCTCAAATGCTTTCTCTTGCCGCAGACAGAGAGACAATGAAATTACGCTGGACTTCGGCATATACCTCAAAAGGCTCAGCATCTCCGCAGGTTACCGAGACTGCCGAGACTGCGCCTCAGCTTATGCCAAAGGTATTTACGGCAAAGCTGTGGAAATCGGTAATCATCACAGCAGTAATATTCATATTTTTGCTGCTTTGCATTTCTCTCATGTTATTTTTGCCGTTTTGGTTAAGAGCGACAATAAACGTTATTTTGGGAGCCGTATTTATCCCTGTTTTGATATTCAAAATAAAACGCTGCGCTGAGTTTTCATCCGCGCAGGGAATAATCAAATTTATCGGAGAATGTCTAAGGGATGTTCTTTTGAGCACAGGAGATATTACAACAAAAAACGCCGTTGTTAATTCACAGACCGATCCAAGCGGAAACGTGATTTGCTTCCTCAGCAACTCTGCTTCGCATGATGAGAAGGTATTTTCCGAGGCAATAAGCGAACTGTTGTCGCCGATAGAAAATCCTCGTTATCTTATAATCTACGGCAATAACACCCGAACAAGCTATGCCTGTCCGACTAGAATCGGAGTAAAAAAAGAAACCGCCCAACAGCTTGCAACGCTGCTGAACAGCAGATCGGGTGATTTCAGAGTAGTATATACACGCAATGAATTGGGAAGAAAAGAGCTTTTGAACTGTAAACAGAATTCTATTACAAACCAAAACACTAAGGGAGTTAAAAATAAAAGAAAACTACTGTAATATTATTTAGGCAACACCGCACAGTTCACAGCGCGCGCTTTGCTTGAATATTATTTCGTCATAGTGCCTATAATCAAAAACGCCGGAGTCAATAATACGAACTCAGGCGTTTTTCTTTCTGTATAATTCATGTATCCTAAAGCCCATAAATCAGTTCCGAAATAATGCTGTTTGACACCAAAAAACCTCTCGGAGTGAGTCGGGCATGTTCTTTATCAATAAGGATATAGCCGGAGCCGGCAAATAGATTCAGCTTTTTTATAAGCCTTTCGGGTACTTTTTCGCTGAATCGCTTCTCAAATTCTTCAAAAATCAAGCCGTCGCTCAGTCTGAGCGCGAGCATAATAAACTCTGTTTTGTCTCCGCCGCTTCCGTCGGGGATTATCTTATTTTCGGCAAAACTTTCTAAGCTTCTGTCGAAATAAAACCTTTTACCATTGAAAAACGAGTGCGCCGACGGACCAATTCCGATGTATTCACCGCATTTCCAATAATTCATGTTATGTCTGCCCTCAAAGCCGTTTTTAGCAAAATTAGAAATCTCATATTGCTCGTATCTCAGCTTGCTCATGTGGTCAACCGCAAACAAATACAGCTGGGCGGTTTCATCATCACAGGGAAGAACGAGTTTTTCACGATATTTGCCAAAATACGTATTATCTTCAATTTTTAAAATATATGAGGAAATATGCTCAACGCCGCAGTAAGCGCAAAAGTCTATTGATTCTTTCAGGCTGTCTTGTGTTTGCCCCGGAATACCCATCATCAAATCAAGCGAAATATTTGAAATTCCGGAATTTTTGGCTCTTTGGACTGTAGCTTCGGCATCGGCGGAAGAATGAAGTCTGCCCAAGGTTTTCAATTCACTTTTTACCGCGCTTTGGAGCCCGATTGATATTCGGTTGAAGCCTGCCTGACTTAGCTGTTCAAAATCAAGCGATTTTCCTGTGTCCGGATTGACCTCAACGGTTATTTCTGCGTTGGGCTTAACATTAAAGCACTGCTTGATTTTGTATAACAAGTCACAGAGAAGCCCTGCGCCCAAAACGCTGGGAGTACCGCCGCCGAAATATACTGAGCTAATAGTTGAAGCTTTGGCTTTGTTACTCCATAAATCAATTATGCTTGTTAATTGCCGCGCATATTTTTTGTATTCTTCGGCATTGCCGCGTTTGCTGAAAAAATCGCAGTAGGGACATTTGCTTTTGCAAAACGGAATATGAATATAAAGACCGATTGACTGATTCATTTTTTCCTCTATAGGGAATTTCAAAATTCCCTTATTATACAAATAGAATTTTGTAGCGAACAAGTGCATTAAATGACACACATAGTATTGGGGCAGAAACCTAAGTTTCTGCCCCAAATTTGGAAGGTATATGAAAAGATAGGAATAATCTTTACCTTACGTATATATATTACAACATTTTAATAATTTTGTCAAGCTTTTGTAGTAATTAATTTTAATATAATTTGCTGCTAAATTATTGACATATAGGGTAAATAAATAATATAATAGATTTTAAAGGCTAAATATTCCGAAAGGATGAACCAAATGAGTTCTTATAAATCAGAAATTGAGAAGCGCAGAACCTTTGCGATTATTTCGCATCCTGATGCCGGAAAAACCACGCTGACCGAAAAGCTGTTGCTTTACGGAGGTGCTATCAACCTTGCAGGATCTGTCAAGGGCAAGCGCACCGCCAAGCACGCGGTTTCGGACTGGATGGAAATTGAAAAGCAAAGAGGTATTTCGGTCACATCCTCGGTTTTGCAGTTTAAATATGAAGGTTATTGCATAAATATTCTTGACACCCCCGGACATGAGGATTTTTCGGAGGATACCTACCGCACGCTTATGGCGGCTGATTCGGCGGTTATGGTAATCGACGGCTCAAAGGGTGTTGAGAAGCAGACGATCAAGCTTTTTAAAGTATGTGTAATGCGCAATATCCCTATTATCACATTTATTAACAAGATGGACAGAGACGCAAAAAATCCCTTCGATTTGCTTGAGGATATAGAAAACGTTCTCGGAATCAATACTTATCCTGTAAACTGGCCGATAGGCTCCGGCAAGGAATTCAAGGGAGTTTTTGACAGAAACACAAGGAAAATCCTCTCCTTTACCGCTAACAACGGTCAAAAGGAGGTCGAAAAAAAGGAGCTCACGCTTGATGATCCGTCTCTGGAAGATACAATAGGCTTCTATCACAAGCAGGATTTATTAGACGACGTTGAGCTGCTTGACGGTGCCGGCGATGAATTCGACCTCGAGGCTGTCAGAAACGGAAAGCTTACTCCTGTTTTCTTTGGCTCGGCACTTACAAACTTTGGCGTTGAGCCGTTTTTGGAGCAATTCTTACAGCTCACAACATCTCCGCTTCCGCGTGAGACCGTTAGTGAAAACGTAGATCCGATGTCTGATGATTTTTCCGCGTTTGTATTCAAAATTCAGGCAAACATGAACAAGGCTCATCGTGACAGAATCGCTTTTATGAGAATATGCAGCGGCAAGTTTGAGAAGAATATGGAGGTTTTCCATGTTCAGGGAAATAAAAAGCTCAGACTTTCTCAGCCTCAGCAGATTATGGCACAGGAAAGAGAAATTGTTGAGGAGGCTTATGCCGGAGATATTATCGGTGTTTTCGATCCCGGCATTTTCTCTATAGGCGATACGATTTGTTCGGCAAATCACAAGGTTCAGTTCAAGGGTATTCCCACCTTTGCGCCTGAGCACTTTGCGCTTGTTCGCCAAAAGGATACGATGAAGCGCAAGCAGTTTATCAAGGGTACAAATCAGATTGCACAGGAGGGTGCTATTCAAATTTTTCAGGAGCTGGACGCCGGAATGGAAGAGGTTATCGTCGGAGTTGTCGGTGTTTTGCAGTTTGATGTGTTGAAATACCGCCTTGAAAACGAATATAACGTTGATATTATTATGGAAGGTTTGCCGTTTGAGTATATTAGGTGGATTGTTAATGAGGATATCGACCCAAAGACGCTTGATTTGGCTTCCGACACCAAAAGGATTCAGGATTTAAAGGGCAATTATCTGCTTCTTTTTACCAGCTACTGGAGTATTGACTGGGCTTTGGAGCACAACAAAGGTCTTGAATTAAGAGAATTTGGCACTAATTAAGGTTTTTAATGAGCACTTGTATATAGACGAATTTGGAGGATATATGCTGTATGATAAGCTGAAAAGTTATTCACAAAGCGGCGTATATCCTTTTCATATGCCCGGACACAAAAGACATTTTTATAACGAAAAGCTTCCGTATGAGCTTGATATCACCGAGATTGACGGCTTTGACAACCTTCAAAATCCAAGCGGATGTATTAAAGCTGTCGAGGACAAAGCTGCGCGGCTTTATGATGTAAAAAAAGCATTTATTTCGGTAAACGGTTCAACCGGAGGTGTTTTGGCAGCCGTCAGGTCGATGACAAAAAGGGGAGACCATGTTCTGGTTGCAAGAAATTGTCACGCTTCGGTATATCACGCGATCGAGCTTTTGGGATTAAAGCCCGAGTATATTCTTCCGGAATATTACGAAAAATGTGATTTATACGCTTGGGTTTCCGCAAAACAAATTGAAAATAAACTGGAGGAATACGGCGATATTTCGCTTGTGATTTTAACTTCTCCTACATATGAAGGAGTTTGCTCAGATATAAAAGCTATTGCTAAGGTATGCCGCAATAACGGCGCAAAATTATTTATTGATGAAGCGCACGGCGCGCATTTTCCTTTTTCGGAAAGCTTTCCGCAAGAGGCTGTAAAAGCAGGTGCGGACGCTGCGGTTGTCAGTCTGCACAAAACCTTGCCTTCTATGACTCAAACTGCGCTTTTGCTGACTGATTCAGAGGAGCTTTCTCAAAAGCTTAAAAGCAACCTTGCTTTTTTTCAGACAAGCAGTCCGTCATATATTTTAATGGCATCTGTCGAAATGTGCCTTGACTATATTGAAACGAATAAAAGCGAATTTGAAATCTATACAGAAAATCTAAACCGATTTTATAATTCGGCGGAAAGTCTGTCAAGGCTAAAGCTGTTAAATAAATACGACTTTGATTTTGGGTTCGATTTAGGGAAGCTTGTAATTACAACCAAAAATACAAATCTCAGCGGAGTTGAGCTTGCAAAAATTCTAAGAAAGAAATATAAACTTGAAATTGAGATGTCATCGCTTAATTACGTAATCGCTATGACTTCGGTTTGCGACAATAGGAGCGGCTTTGATCGTTTGATAAAGGCATTACTTGAAATTGATTCAAACTGCTTAACCGCGAAAGAAATCAGCTCTCCTTGTTTTAAGCCTTCGGTTCCCGAGCAATCCTTTTCTCCTTGCAGGGCGGAAAACTTTTCTTCATCGACAATAAAACTTGATTATGCGGAAAACAAGGCTTCCCTGGAATATATCTGGGCATATCCTCCGGGAATCCCGTTAATCGTTCCGGGCGAAATTATCTCCTGTGAAACAATTTTGCTGATAAAAAACCTGATTAACGGCGGAGTGTCGGTTTACTCTTCACAAAATAACCTGAAAAATAATCTTTGTGTTTCTGTTGTCGAATTTGATTGACAAATTGTCGTTAATATGCTAAAATTTAAATATAATTTTCAGTTAAGGAGTTCGATTTTCATGAAAAGAATTAAAACTATTGAAACCCGCGATCTTAAAAAGACTGTAAAGACCGGCGGCTGCGGAGAATGTCAGACATCATGTCAGTCAGCCTGCAAGACCTCCTGCGGCGTTGCTAATCAGCAGTGCGAGAAGTGCAGCGAGAAATAATCATTGTTAATCGGGAATCACGCCGTTAGCCTTTTCGGTTTAACGGCTTTCCTTTTGCTCATATTTGCTCATATTTTTTAGGCAATACCGCATAATTCTGGTGCGCGGATTGCGTAGTCAGATTTTTCGTCAGAATGTACAAATAATCAGTGTGCATACTGACGTATGGATATATGCAAGCAAGGCGTGCACCATGAATTGTGCGGTGTTGCCTTTATTTCAAACAAAGTGCCCGTTGGCGCATAGAGGGTAAATAAATGATTCATCAGTATAAGCTAAACGGATATAATATTGTGCTTGATCCGGCGAGCGGAAGCGTTCACAGTGTTGACGACCTTGCCTATAATATAATCGAAATGTTCCCTAGTCATAACAGGGAAGAGATAGTTGCTTCAATGCTTGAAAAATACGGCTCTGATTCAAGTATTACGGAGCAGGAAATCAATGATTGTATTGACGATGTTGACGAACTGAAGGCTCAGGGCAAGCTTTTTTCAGAGGATAAATACGAAAATCTTGCATTTGATTTTAAAAACCGAAATACTGTTGTCAAGGCTTTGTGTCTGCATATTGCTCACACCTGCAACCTAAACTGCGAATACTGCTTTGCCAGCCAGGGAAAATACAACGGTGAGCGAGCCTTGATGAGCTTTGAGGTAGGCAAGAGAGCGATTGACTTTTTGATAGAAAACTCAGGAAGCAGAGTTAATCTTGAGGTTGATTTTTTTGGCGGCGAACCGCTGATGAATTTTGACGTTGTAAAGCAAATTGTTGCCTATGCCAGAAGTATTGAAAAGCAGCATAATAAAAACTTCCGCTTTACTCTTACTACCAACGGAATGCTTGTTGATGACGAGGTTATTGAATTTGCCAACAAAGAGTGTCATAATGTCGTATTGAGCTTGGACGGCAGAAAAGAGGTTCACGATCGGCTCAGAAAGACCATAAACGGCAAGGGCAGCTATGATATTATTGTTCCTAAGTTTCAGGACTTTGTAAAAAAGAGGGGCAACCGCGGATATTATGTCCGCGGCACCTTCACTCACAATAATACAGATTTTACAAATGATATTTTTCATATGGCGGACTTGGGCTTTACCGAGCTGTCAATGGAGCCTGTTGTTTGTGCTCCAAACGACCCTTACGCTCTGACCTATGAGGATTTACCGGTGCTCTTTGAGCAATATGAAATTCTTGCAAAGGATATGCTAAGGCGTGAAAAAGAAGGCAAGCCGATTACTTTTTATCATTATATGATTGACTTAACCGCAGGACCCTGCATATATAAAAGAGTCTCCGGCTGCGGATCGGGAACCGAATATATGGCGGTTACGCCTTGGGGCGAGCTTTTTCCTTGTCACCAATTTGTCGGCGATCCAAAATATAGCCTGGGCAATATCTTTGACGGCGTAACAAATCACGAAGTTCAAAATGAATTCAAATTATGCAATGCGTATGCCAGACCGGATTGCCGGGATTGTTGGGCAAAGCTTTATTGCAGCGGAGGCTGCGCAGCCAATTCGTATCATGCTACCGGCTCGGTTACAGGAGTTTATAAATACGGCTGCGAGCTGTTTAAAAAGCGAATCGAGTGTGCGATTATGATGAAGGTTGCTCAGTCAGAGGAGCAATAAATTTTCAAGCACCGAATAATCTCATAACCGATGATGTTAAAATACAAAGAATTATTCCCAAAACAGTAGGAATTACTACAGACAGGAACGTCCATTTATGGCTTCCTGTCTCTTTTTTTATCGTTAAACAGGTCGTTGAACACGGAAAATGCAAAACCGTAAATATAATCATACAAACGGCAGTTGTTATTGTCCATCCGTTTGACGTAAAAAGAATGAGTAATTGCTCGTAGCTTGTATATTCAACAAGCGTGCCGCTTGCCATATACGACATAATGATGATTGGAATAACGGTTTCGTTTGCCGGAAAGCCCAGAATGAAAGCCATAAGAATAACGCCGTCAAGCCCCATGAATCTGCCAATCGGGTCGAGAAAATCGGTACAATATTTTAGTATCGAAAAATCACCGATATTAATATTTGCCGACAGCCATATTACCGCTCCGGCTGGCGCGGCGACTATTACAGCTCTTCCGAGAACAAATAATGTTCGGTCCCTAATTGAGCTTATAATCGTTTTTAGAACCTGGGGTCGTCTGTAGGGCGGAAGCTCCAGTGCAAAGCCGGGCGTTTCGCCCTTTAGCAAAGTGACAGAGAGGAGCTTCGAGACAAAAAGCGTGAATAATACACAGGCGCAAATAATCAAAACCAGTAACACGGCGGTTATTGCCGAGCCGCTGAAGCCAAATGAGCTGCCGGCAAAGAACATCATAATCATAGCTATCAAAATCGGAAACCGTCCGTTGCACGGCATAATATTGTTCGTCAAAATTGCTGTAAGTCTGTCTCGTTTGTTTTCCAAAATCCTGCATCCGGTTACGCCACAGGCGTTACAGCCGATCCCCATTGCCATTGTAAGGCTTTGTTTTCCGTGCGCACCGCATTTTGAGAAGAATTTATCCAGATTAAAAGCGATTCTCGGCAAATATCCCGAATCCTCAATAAGAGAAAACAGCGGAAAGAATATAGCCATTGGCGGCAGCATTACCGCCACGACCCAGCTCAGCGTTGTATAAACTCCGTCTATAAGCAAGCCGGTTAAGAACGGACTGATGTTTAGATAATCAAAAGTCCGATAAAGAACTTGTTTGATTTCTCCGAATGCAAAGCTTAAAAATTCGCTTGGATAATTTGCGCCAATTGCTGTTATCCAAAACAATAATCCAAACAGACAGAGCATTACCGGAATACCAAACGCCTTTGAGGTCAAAAGCCGGTCAAGCCTGCGGTTTCGTCTGTCGAAATTATTTTCTCCCTCGATATGTTGACATGCGCTGCAAATCTCCCGGCATCTTTTTGATATAGAGCTACTGATTTGTTCGTAGCTTTCCGGGTTGAGTGAATATAAGTTTTTCGCAGTATTGCATTTGATTTTTCCGCTGCAAACACCACAAACCGCATTTTTCAGTTCTTTAAGACCGCGTTTTTTTGTAGCGCAGGTCTTGACAACAGGTACGCCGAGTTCATTTGACAGTGCTTTTTCATCAATAAAAATACCGCGCCTTTGGCTTTCATCATACAAATTAAGACAAACTACAGCTTTGGGTGCAATAGCCAAAACCTGAAGGGCAAAGCTGAGATTTCTTTCAAGTATTCCGCTGTCAAGCACAATCACAACGCAGTCATAGTTACTTGACTGCAAATAGTCCCTTGTAACAGCTTCTTCTCCCGAAAATGCGGTCAAAGAATACGCACCCGGCAAATCAGTTACCTCAATTTGCTTTCCTTTGCTGTCAAAGTTACCGGAGGCAAGCCCGACTGTTTTGCCGGTCCAGTTGCCTGTGTGCTGTCTCAGTCCTGTCAGAGCATTAAATAGTGTGCTTTTCCCGACATTGGGATTTCCTGACAAAGCAATATAATAATCTGCCTCGCGTGAGCGCGATTGTGCTCTACTCATAAAAATCCACCTTCTTATTCGTAGGTAAAACTGAGACGGTAATTTTTTCCGCGTCTGATTTTCTCAATGCGACTACGGCATTTTTTACCAAATAGGCTGTCGGATCTCCAAACGGTGATTTATACAAAGGTGTAATATTAGCACCGCTGATTATCCCAAAATCAAAAATCCTGTTAATAAGTGACCTGCTGCACCTGATTTGGTTCACAGTAGCAGTCTGATTCAATTTTAGCTCGCTTAGCAATATGGTATTTTTCATAATCTCACCTGCTCTTGTTTATCATATTCAAAAACACAGTTTAAGTTACATTAATGTTGTTTGACATTGAATTAACAAAGTGATAAAATTCATTAAGCGAAACAAGGTGATAAAATGAAAAATAATAATGCAAAAAGCGTATTCTGTCTGTTTTTGACAGCATTTATATGGGGAACCGGCTTTGTAACTCAAACGATGGGCGGCAACTACATGCAGCCGTTTACATTTGTAGCTATAAGGTATTTCCTTGGCGGCTTGGTTATATTGCCCCTGGCTTTGATAATCTTTTTTAAGGACAGAAAAAAGAAGGCTGAAAACCGACTGATAAACATAAAGCAAACACTCTGCGGCGGCGTGCTCTGCGGAATCGCTCTTTGCTCAGCTTCACTTTTTCAGCAATACGGCGTGATGAACACAACCGTCGGAAAAGCCGGTTTTATTACTGCGATGTATATTATAATTACTCCGATTTTCGGCCTTTTTCTCGGCAAAAAGTGCAGCTTGGCAATCTGGATAGGGGCTGCGGCGGCAGTTTTCGGAATGTATCTTCTGTGTATAAATGAAGATTTTTCACTTTCCTTCGGTGATTTGCTTATGCTAGTTTGCGCTGCGTTGTTTTCAGTCCACATTATGATAATCGACAGGTTTTCGCCTCAGACGGACGGTGTGGTTTTATCGTGCTTACAGTTTTTTACCGCCGCCTTGCTCAGCGGAATACTTTCTTTGATTTTTGATAAGCCTACGTTTTCTCAGATTGGCGACGGATTATTTCCTCTGCTGTACTGCGGAATCATGTCAAGCGGAGTTGCATATACCTTGCAAATTGTAGGGCAAAGGAATTTTAATCCTACTATCGCCGCTATGATAATGAGTTTAGAGAGCGTAATTTCGGCTGTTGCAGGATATTTTGCTTTTAAAATCGGTTTTTTGACAGAGGATCAAAGCCTGAGTCCTACTCAAATTATCGGCTGCGCGATCATTTTTTGCGCTGTGATTTTTGTTCAGCTGCGTGAAACAAACTCAAAAGCTTCCAAAAAAGCATTAAAGAACCATAAACTCAATTAACCTAAGCATTGACTAAAACAGTGTTTTGTGTTATACTGTTTTTATCGTGTATACGTATGCGAAAAAAACAATCAGGTTACGCGTTCCGGCGAATTTCGTCGGGTAATAGAGAATTCGGTGAGAATCCGAAGCAACTGTCATTACTGTATTTGACGAAGCTTTAACTATAGGCAATACTGCATAATTCGGGTGTGTGGATTGTGCAGTCTGACGGAATAATATGCAAGCAAGATGTGCGCCGCGAATTGTGCGGTGTTGCCTATACTTTGTCATAAGTCAGATCGCTTCCGCGTAGTCTTGGATTTGCATTCTTGGACAAGAAGAAGCGCAGCCAACATTTGTTCCCGTTTTTACGGGCTTGTTTTCCTGTGTTTTCTTTCTGAAAAAGGCATTAAGCCAAAACAGGAGGATTTTATGAAAACTTACGCAAAACTCACTTCATCCGTGCTTGCCGCCGTTATGCTTGCGGCAGCTCCGCTCACCGTTGCTTATGCTGCAGAGGACAATGCTCCCGGCACGGTGAGAGTAATTGTCAGAAATGATGTTTTTTCCGCTCAAAACGGTGCGGATTGGGACGGAATTCTGATTGACGAAATTGTAAGCCTTGACAGCAATGACTCAGTAACTTCGGTTATGAAAGGTGTTTTTGAAGCGCGAAAAATGGAATATACATTTTCCGACAGCTACAAATACTTCCAAAGCGTAAACGGTCTGGACGAATATGAAAATAATGGTTCCGGAGGCTGGATGATCACGCTCAACGACTGGTTCACGGCTCAGGGTACAGACGCTTATACCGTTCAAAACGGAAAGCTAAAGGACGGAGACGAGCTTTGTATGCAGTACAGCTGCTCATGGGGCGCGGATATTTCGAGCATGTGGAGCGACTCAACAACAACTCTCAGCTCGCTTGAAGTTTCCGGAGCGCAGCTTGCACCGGAGTTTTCTGCCGATAAAAAGGAATATACTTTAAATATTGATTTGGATACCGCTGAAATTCAGCTTACTCCGACAGCGTATAATAAGAATTTTCAGGTTAAAATATATAAAAACGAATATACCCCCGAAAGCTATGGCTCAGAGCTTATCAAAAGCAGAAGCTTTGAGGTTAAAGACGGAGACTCTGTTTATATCGGAGTTGCAAATCCGAATTGGGAAACCATGAATTCCATGCCTTACGAAGAGACAGTTTACAAGTTTGCCGTAAGCTCTGTGAAACCGGTAAAATTCGATGTAAACGGAGACGGAGCTTTTGATATTAACGACGCTACAGCGATTCAATTTCACCTTGCAAAGCTCGATACTTTGAGTGAAAACGGTCTTATAGCAGCCGATGCAAACGAAGACGGCGATGTTGATATAAATGATGTAACATATCTTCAAATGCTTCTTGCAAAGCTTCTGTGATGAATAAGAAGTCTTTCGCTTTTGCAATTCGGCAGACAATAATATGCCTTTTGGTTTTTGCGCAAATATCAGGCGTAACAGTCTTTGCGGCCGATTATGATTCAGTCAACTCAAAGTATCTCTCAACAGGCAGCTATCTTTCTTCGCTTCCTGCGCCAACATTAGGCTCAATAGGCGGCGAATGGCTTGCGCTCGGACTTGCGCGCTCTTCTTTTATGTCTGAGCAAACTGCTGAAGCATATTACCAAAACGTTGTTAATACGGTAAAAGCAATTGGCAAGCCTCAGCTTCACAGAGCAAAGTCAACCGAGAATTCAAGAGTTGTGCTTGCGCTGACTTCTATCGGAAAAGATGTTACCAACGTCGCAGGTTACAATTTACTTGAACCGCTTGCAGACTTTAGCTTTCTAAAAAAGCAGGGAATCAATGGCTCTGTTTGGGCGTTAATTGCTTTTGACTGCAACAACTACAAAATTCCGGATATCAATTACGGTAAGCAGGTTACAAGAGAAGCTTTGATTGACTATATTCTTGACGCTCAGCTTCCGGACGGCGGCTGGTCAATTGCAGAAACCGACCCGTCGGCTGACGATATGACCGCAATGGCGGTTCAGTCGCTTGCTCCGTACTACAACATCCTGCCCGATGTAAGAGCAGCTGTAAACAGGGCTTTGGGGCTTTTTCCGAATATGTTTAAAGACAGCACTCCCGAAACCTGCGCTCAGCAGATGGTTGCACTGACAAGTCTTGGAATTGATCCGCAGAACGAAAGCTTTTTGTACGGCGGTAAGAGTGTGATAGATGAAATGATGCGCTGCTCTGTCAATAACGGTTTTTCGCACTTTCCGGGAGATGAATATGACCAAATGTCAACCGAACAGGCTTTTTACGCGCTGACCTCGGTTAAAAGGCTGCACGAGAAAAAAACAGGTCTGTATGATATGACAGATGTTTTTGCCGGCAGCGACGATTTATATGACGTCAATCTTGATGCTTACTTTGATATAAACGACTGCACAGCAATTCAAAAGCAGCTTGCAAGACTTGACACCTTGCCATTGCTCGGGTTAAAAAAATCCGACGCCAACCGTGACAGAGAAATTGACATTTCCGACGTTACGTTTCTGCAAAAGAAGTTGGCTAAAATTATTTGAGGTTGATTATAAATGCAAAAGCTAATTGCTATTTACAAAAGAAACAAAGTTTATTGTATTATCGGTTTGGTTTCTGCGATTATTCTCGCACTGACTCTTATTTTCGGCGATAATGCTCCTCACCTGACAGGTAACGTTGTGACGATTGATACAATTGCCAACGCTACTTATGACGAAGCGGCTCTCAGAAAGCAGCAGCCGACTACGACTCAAAGCGGCATTTTTAACTTTTTCCCGGTAAATAACGACAATAACAATAACAACAATCAAAGCAACGATAGCAACAATCCAAATAATTCATCCTCAGTTTCAAATAATAATTCAGGCACACAGCCCACCGACAGCTATCATTTTGTTATGTCTAACGACAGTGTGCATGTAAACCCTAACCTTGACTCTATCATTAAGCGTCTTGCCGATGATTTGAAAAATCAAACGACCGTTCCTGCAACTACGAAAAACGACAAGGATAAGGACAAGGATAAAGACGAAACTCCGACCAAAAGCCGAACAGATTCAGAGGAGGAAGCAACAGAAGCACGCGAGGAAGAAGATAAGACACTCACCTGTACGATCTCTATTTCGTGCGCAACAGCCCTCAGCAACAAAGATAAGCTTGACGAGGACAAGGCTGAGCTGATTCCGGCGGACGGTTGGATTCTCAAGCCGGTTACGGTTGAGTTTACAAATGGTGAAGATCTCGGCGAGGTCATGACACGCGTTTGCAGAGATAACGGAATTCACTTTGAATACACCTTTAATCCGCTTTACAATTCAAACTATGCAGAGGGAATTGGCAATTTGTATGAGTTTGACTGCGGCTCCGAATCCGGCTGGATGTATAGTGTAAACGGTTGGTATCCTAACTACGGCTATTCGCGCTATGAGCTCAAAAATAATGATAACGTCGAATGGAAGTATACTTGCAGCCTGGGTAGGGATATCGGCGGAAGTAATTATTAAAGTATTGCCTTAATAAAACATTAAAAGGAATCGCTGATTAAGCGTAATCGGCGGTTCCTTTTTTATCTGAGATTAGATGAGATCAGTCTGATAAAACATTAAATAGTATTAGCAGGTTTATTATTATGAAAGATTCTTTTTCAAGGCTGCACCCCGTTGTGTGCTTCTTTTTTTATATATCTGTAATTCTTTTTACAATGCTCGAAAACAATCCTTTTTGTTTATGCATTTCGCTTGTATGCGCCTTTGTAAACGCAATTACCTTAAACGGTAAAAAAACGCTTGCGCTTACCGTAAAATATCTTTTTCCTATGATGCTCATGGTAATAATTATTAATCCTCTGTTCAATCATTCGGGTGCGACGATTCTTAACTATCTTCCGTGGGGCAATCCTTTGACTCTGGAGTCGGTATTGTACGGATTTTTTGCCGCAGCACTGTTGTGTTCGGTGGTTTTGTGGTTTTCATCGTTTCACAAGGTTATGACGACTGATAAGCTGGTATATCTTTTTGGCAGACTTTCTCCGGCGTTAAGCCTTTTGCTTTCTATGTCGTTCAGGCTTGTTCCAAAGCTTTCTTCTCAAACAAAAGAGGTTAGGGATTCTCAAAGAGCTTTGGGACGAGATCTTTCAAAGGGTTCTATTTTCACAAGACTGAAAACGGCGATAAAAATAATTTCCGTGATGATAACGCGCGTTCTCGAAGATTCTGTAGAAACGGCGGATTCTATGAAAAGCAGGGGATACGGCTTAAAGGGCAGGACTGCATTTTCGCTGTATTCCTTTAGACAGCGCGATTTTGCTGTAATGTCTGCAATTGTAATTATGTCTTTAGTTATGATAGCGTTAAAGCTTTGTCATGCTGTAGATTTTAGATTTTTTCCGTCGGTAAAGAGCGGAGAGTTGACAGCAGAAGCTGTGCTATGCTGCGTAGTTTACTCGTTACTAATGCTTTTGCCGATTATGATTAACATATGGGAGGGGATAAAATGGAAGCGATTACAGTCAGCAATCTAAGCTTTATTTATCCTGAAGAAACGCAGCCGGCGATAGAAAATGCTTCATTTTCGATTAACAGCGGTGAATTTGTCACCCTTTACGGACGTTCCGGAAGCGGAAAAACAACTCTTCTGAGACTATTAAAGCCTTCGCTGGCTCCGCACGGCAACAAAAGCGGAAAGGTGTTTTTTTTCGGAAAGGATATCTGTGTGCTTGATCACAGAGAAGAATCCCAGAGAATCGGTTTTGTTCAACAGTCCCCGGAAAATCAAATTGTAACCGACAAGGTTTGGCACGAGCTTGCGTTCGGGCTTGAAAATTTGGGACTTGATAACAGCGTTATTCGCAGAAAAGTTGCCGAAACCGCTGCGTTTTTTGGAATTGAGCAATGGTTTGAAAAATCCGTTTTTGAGCTTTCGGGCGGTCAAAAGCAGATACTAAGTCTCGCTTCAATTATGGCAATGCAGCCTGACATACTAATACTTGACGAGCCTGCAAGCAGACTGGATCCCATTGCGTCAGAGGAATTTTTCGGCTGTCTTTCAAAAATCAACCGGGAGCTCGGAATAACGGTTATCATCACAGAACACAAGCTTGATGAGCTTTTGCCGCTGAGTAATCGGATTTTGGTTATTGACAAGGGAAAAATAATTTGTGATTCAAATCCGCGTGAGCTTGGTAAAATCATAAATAAGTGTCGGTGGGCGTCCTGCGGCGGATTATTTCTTTCAATGCCTGCACCGGTCAAAATCTGGAATGCTGTTGACGGAACAGGGCAGTGTCCGCTTACAGTTGCAGAGGGCAGACAATGGCTTGAACAGTTTTCGAAAAATAATTCTTTCAGAGAACTAAATCCTAAGCCAAAGCGTGAGTGCACAGATATTGCAGTAAGTCTGAAAAATATATATTATAGATATGAAAAAGATTCCGGTGATGTTATAAAAGATTTGAGCCTTGATTTCAGAGAAGGAGAATTCACCGCTGTTTTAGGCGGAAACGGCGCGGGAAAAACCACTTTGCTTTCTGTTATCAGCGGGATTAACAAGCCGTATTCGGGAACGGTCAGATGCTTCCGCAGGGTTGGCTTTCTTCCTCAAAATCCACACAGCCTTTTCTTAAAAAACACCGTTTACGAGGATTTATGCGAGGTTTTTGACGGTTCAGGTATACCTAAGGAAGAAACCAATCGCCGAGTAACCTCAATTGCCTCGCTATGTAAGCTTAACAGCCTTTTGAACAGACATCCTTTTGATTTATCCGGCGGTGAACAGCAACGCGCTGCATTGGCAAAGGTTATGCTACTCAGCCCCGAAGTTCTTTTGCTTGACGAACCGACAAAGGGCTTTGACGCCGAATTTAAGCTTGTTTTTGCCGAAATAATACAAAGACTCACTGCTTCCGGAGTTACGGTGATAATGGTAAGCCACGATGTTGAATTCTGCGCGGCTCACGCGCACAATTGCGTAATGCTTTTTAACGGTGACGCTGTTTCTTCGGGAAGTCCCGGGGAGTTTTTCAACTCAAACAGCTTTTATTCAACTTCGGCTAACAGAATGTCAAAAGGGATAATCAACGGTGCTATAACAGCCGAAGACGTGATTTACTGCTGCAATGTTGATTTACCTGACAATATACAAGGTGACACGGAAAAGATACAGTCTTTTGTGTTGCCTAAAGAAATAAAAAAAACAGACCGGAACAAGAATAATTCAAAACAACTTTCTCCGATAAAAAAAGTGCTGGGAATAATAAGCGTCGCAATGCTTATTGCCGGAGTTTTTATTAATCTTGATATATTTGGGATGTTCGACATCAGTGAAAGCTATATACCAATTAACATTTTACTTATTGCGTTGCCGATTGTTTTGCTGATGTTTTCATTTGGAGCCTTTTCAAAATCAGAAAGCGTGGGAATTGATGTTTCTGAAAAAACAAAATTGCGAAAAAGAACTATATTCGCGGCTGTTATGATAGTTCTCGCCATTCCTCTTACTATCTTTTTTGGAATTAACTTTCTAAACGATGAGAAATACATATTTATTTCGTTGCTTGTTATGCTCGAGGCTTCTTTGCCGTTTTTCTTGATCTTTGAGGACAGAAAACCACAGGCCAGGGAACTGGTTATCTTGTCTGCGCTTTGCGCGATCGCGGTTGCCGGAAGAGCTGCATTTTATATGCTTCCGATGTTTAAGCCTGTTTTAGCGGTTGTGATTATTACAGGCGTAGCCTTTGGAGGTGAATCAGGATTTATTGTTGGAGCAATGACAATGCTGCTTTCTAATGTGTTTTTTGGTCAGGGTCCTTGGACGCCGTGGCAGATGTTTGCCGCCGGAATAATCGGCTTTTTGGCAGGGGTACTGTTCAAAAAGGGTTTTCTGAGCAGAAACAGGGGATCACTTTGTGTTTTCGGATTTGTCGCTACAATGATTATTTACGGACCGATTATGAACTTTGCGTCGTTTATAATGACTCGTTCGCCCTGGGATTCCAAAATAATAGCTTCGTTTTTTATTCAGGGCTTTCCGATGGATTTGATTCACGCTTTTTCAACGCTTGTTTTTCTGTTTTTTGCCGCAGAGCCTATGCTCGAAAAGCTTGACAGAATCAAAGTTAAATACGGTTTATATTAAGGCAACACCGCACAATTCATGGCGCACGCCTTGCTTGCGTATTATTCCGTCAGACTGCCCAAAAATCAGTATCCATACGTCAGTATGCACACTGATTATTTATACATTCTGACGAAAAATCTAACTACACAATCCGCGCACCAGAATTATGCGGTATTGCCTTAAGTACAAATGTAAACAGTAAAAAAATCTCCTCCGAAGCATGGATGCTGCTTTCGGTGGAGATTTTGTGATGTATTTTATTTATAGAACTATACTATTCTCTGATAAAACAGATTCTAATATGATATAATTTCATAACCGTCTTGAGTTACAAGAACCTGAATTTCCCACTGTGCCGACATTGAACCGTCTTTGGTGTAGATTGTCCAGCCGTTTTTTTCGTCAACATAAATATCGTGCTTGCCCATGTTGATCATAGGCTCGATTGTGAAAATCATACCGGGAACAAGCAGCATTTCGGTACCCTTTTTTGAAACATAGCTCACCCACGGATCCTCGTGAAATTCAAGACCGATTCCGTGACCGCCAACCTCTCTGACAACCGAATAACCCATTGATTTTATATAGTCGTTCACAGCCTGACCCATATCGCCCAAAAATCCCCACGGCTTGACTTGCTCAAGGCCCTTGTAAACACTTTCCTTTGCGGCGTTTACAAGCCGCTTTTTTTCTTCGCTGACGTTTCCGATACAAAACATTCTTGATGAATCTGAGAAATAACCGTTGAGATTTGTAGAAACGTCAACATTGATGATATCGCCGTCTTTCAAAATAATATCCTCGGAAGGGATTCCGTGGCAAACCTCGTTGTTGATTGAGGTGCAAACGCTCTTTGGAAAGCCCTGATAGTTTAGAGGGGCAGGGATTCCGCCCATTTTTCCTGTGATATCTTCAACCCAACGGTTAATTTCGGCAGTTGAAATCCCGGCAGTTATATGCTCCGCAACATAGTCCAGTACAGCGATATTTATAACCGCGCTTTCTTTAATTTTCTCAATTTGTTCGGGGTTTTTTATTATATCGTGATCAGGCACAATATGTCCCTGAGCTTTAAATTCTTCGATTCTTTCGTCAAAATCAATATGACATTTTTTATATTTTTTTCCGTTTCCGCACCAACATTCGTCATTTCTTCCGGGCTTGTTCATTTTCTCGCTTCCTTTAGCATTTAAGGCAAGACCGCACGTTTCGCGGCGCAAGCCTTGTGTTATTAACAATCCGCAAACCTAAATTATGCGGTATTGCCTGTATATAATAATTATATCACTTTGTTAAACTTTAAACAATAACTTATTGCCATATTTTTATTAATATTGTATAATGAAATAAAAATCCAAAATATCTGATCTAAATATTTACAAGTTTTGCGCTGCATTATATTAGGAAACGTTAGTTATATTTTTGAGCTCGCTGTGCATAAGGTAGGGCAGAGGTGGTTTGATGTTACTAAGGCGTATTGTTACAACGTTTTTTTGCATGTTTATCTTGTCGCTGTTTATGGTTTTGATGCTGTGTTCGGTTACGAATATAACAATTCCGGTGAGCGGCAGCGCAGATGAAAAGCAAAAGCTTGTTATTGACGCAGGTCACGGAGGAGAGGACGGAGGAGCTGTAAGCGATAGCGGAGTTGCCGAAAAGGATATAAATCTTTTAGTTGCGAACGATGTTTCAGATATGTTCAGGCTAATGGGTTATGAGGTAGTTCAGACCAGAAACAATGACAACGATTTGTCCGACGGAGAAGCTACCATTCGTGAACGCAAGGTTTCAGACATGAAAAAACGTCTTGAAATCTTTGAAAGTGATCCGTCAAACACAGTTATAAGTATCCATCAGAATAAATATACCGAAAGCAAATATCACGGTACACAGGTGTTTTATTCGCCAAATAACAAAAACAGCGCAAAGCTTGCCGAGGGAATACGATTTTCGGTAAAGTCGCTTTTGCAGCCCGACAATGAGCGCGAATGTAAAGAAGCGGACAGCGGAATATATCTGCTGAAAAACACCTCACGACCTGCTGTGTTAGTTGAATGCGGCTTTGTTTCAAACAGGGAAGAGCTTGAAAAGCTGCTTGAAGAAAGCTACCAAAAAAAGCTCGCTCTCGCGATAACGACCGGATTTTTGGATTATAAAAATACTAATTTGGAAGTGTAAAAAATGGCGAAAATTAAAAGTGTATATATTTGCTCGGAATGTGGCTACGAATCACCGAAATGGTATGGGAAATGCCCCTCCTGCGGCGAATGGAACACCATGAACGAAGAAATCAAGGAGCAAACCAAAGCTTCCTCAAAGACTTCTTCAATAAGACGAGAATTTGCAAAGCCTTTTGCAATAAATGAAATCACAACCGACGACGAGCACCGATATGACACCGGAAGCAAGGAGCTTAACCGGGTTTTGGGCGGCGGAATTGTAAAGGGCAGCTTGATTTTGCTCGGCGGCGATCCGGGAATAGGAAAGTCAACTGTACTGATGCAAATATGTCAGTATCTCGGCGACACATTGCGGATTCTTTATGTTTCGGGTGAGGAATCAAAGCGACAGCTAAAGCTGAGAGCAATAAGGCTTGGAGTTGATTCTCCAAATCTTTTTATTATGACTGAAACCGATGTCGAAGTGGTTTGCGAGCAAATCAGGATAGAAAAACCGGATTTGGTGATGATTGATTCTATCCAAACCATGAACCTGACTGAGCTGAGCTCTTCACCAGGAAGTGTAACTCAGGTCAGAGAATGTACAAATATGCTAATGCGCACCGCCAAAGGCTGCGATATCCCAATGTTCGTTGTTGGACATGTGAACAAAGAAGGCTCGATTGCAGGTCCAAAGGTTTTGGAGCATATTGTAGATACTGTTCTGCATTTTGAAGGTGACAAACAAATGAGCTGCCGAATTCTAAGGGCGGTCAAAAATCGCTACGGCTCAACAAATGAAATCGGTGTATTTGAAATGACCGACAAGGGGCTGAGCGAGGTTGAAAATCCCTCTGTTATGCTTCTTTCGGGGCGTCCAAGCGGGGTTTCGGGAACCTGCGTAACCTGTACAATTGAAGGCTCCCGACCGATTTTGGCTGAAACTCAGGGATTGGCAACTCAAAGCGGTTACGGAAACGCGAGAAGAATGGCTACCGGCTACGATTACAACCGCCTTTCAATGCTGCTTGCTGTGCTTGAAAAGCGCGCAGGATATTATTTTTCAAACTGTGATACATATATAAATATTGTAGGCGGTCTCAGAGTTGACGAGCCTGCAATAGACCTTTCAATTGCAATGGCGTTAATCAGCAGTCTGAAGGACGCTCCGGTTGATGAAAAATCGGTCGTTTTTGGTGAAATAGGTCTTGCAGGAGAAATTCGTTCCGTTTCTCAGGCTCAAATGAGGGTTAATGAGGCAGTCAGGCTTGGTTTTAACAAAATTATTCTGCCTTATCACAATCTAAAGGGGATTCATTGTGAAGAAGCGAAGCTTATCGGCGTAAAAAATATTCGCGAAGCGTTTGAGGCGATAAGCTGATGGCAAAATTTGTGATGTCCGATATAGTTCCCGAATTTTTCAGAGCTTTTGAAAATTCAGGTCACTGGGTAGAGGCAGCAAGATCTGTAGAAGTGTTTTTAAATCCTGAAAAAAAGCACGCAGATATGCAGCTTTTGCCAATAGGCGGAAAAATTATTGAATTAAATGAAGTCGATTACAGCTTTGAAAATACCATAAAGTGTGAAAAATCTGCCGAAAAAAATTATCCCGGAAATGTTTTGCTCAATTGTCTGCTGATGGATAACAAGCTCTACGGAAAGTTAAGCGCAGTTGACAAAGCGGTTATAAAGCTGTGTGATTCGCTGGGGATTGAAAGAATAAACATAAACCAAGGTTATACAAGGTGCTCAACCTTGGTCATCAATGATAACGCCGCGATCACATCCGACATTGGAATCAAAAATGCTTTGGAAAAAAACGGGGCAAAGGTTTTGCTGATTTCACCCGGCTATATTGAACTTAAGGGATTTGATTATGGCTTTATAGGCGGCGCCGGAGTATCCTTTGACGGAAAAACAGTATTTTTCGGCAATGTAAAAAAACACCCTGATTATGAAAAAATCAGGGCTTTTTGTGAAAAAAATAATTCTAATATAGAGATCTGGTGTGAAAATCTTCCTTTGACTGATATAGGCGGAGCTGTTAGAATTAATTAATCGCGCTTTGAAACGTTCGCAAGCGGATTGCTGTCAGCGGCGTTTTTGAGTTGTTCGCTGCTTAGGTGAGTGTATATTTCGGTAGTACCCAGATTTTCGTGTCCGAGCACCTCTTTAAGCACCCTTACGTCAACATCGCCGTGCTGATACATCAGCGTTGCTGCTGTATGGCGAAGCTTATGGCAGGAGTAGCCCTGCGCACTGAGACCGATTTTTTCAAGGTATTTATAAACCATAGCCTGAATAGTTTTGACAGAAATTCGACGATGATTTCTGCTGATAAACAAAGCTTTTTTGTCCTTTACACCATCAACGGGACGAACACGCATATAATCATTTATAGCGTTGATGCAGGCGGAGTTAAGGTAAATCACACGTTCCTTGTTGCCTTTGCCTAAAACTCTGATAGTATTGTCATTTCTGATATCGGTGTAATTAAGACCGGACATTTCGGAAACACGCAGTCCACAGTTTAGAAACAATGTTAATATTGCATAATCACGTTCTTTATTATCTCCGTCAACAGCGTTTAGAAGCTCTATGCTTTGTTCAAGAGTTAGATACTTGGGCAAAGCTTTTTTCTTTTTTGGAATTTCAAGCTCTTCAACAGGATTGCTGCTTATAATATGCTTCTTTTTATAAATGTATTTAAAAAAGCCTTTTAAGCTTGAACATTTGCGCGCACGGGAAGAGGCGTTGTTGCCGCGTTCACGAAGAAGAAAATTCATAAATTCAAAAGAATCGGCAAGAGTGACAGAATTAAGAAATTCAGCGTCAATATCGTTAATCAATATCTTATCAAACGGAGTATCATCAGAAACGATTCCGCGGTGAAGCTTCATAAAACGAAAGAAGGTTCTCAGATCAAGAAAGTATTCGTCAACGGTCTTGGGTGATTTTTGTCTGATGGTTTGCTGATAATTTAGATAGTCTTTAAGAATCGGAAAGGATTCATCTTGAAATCGAACTGACATTTTTAATGCTCCTTGAGAAATAAGGTTACAGCGTTGCTAAAAGCAGACGACAGAAAAGGGTTAGGGTTATTGTATTAATAATTATATCACAGAATAAAAGCAATATAATTGCGAATTGGAATTATTATACAAAATGAATATTTTGTATAATTCAGGGAAGGAGAAAGCATCAATTACATGTTTTATAGCCAAAAATGCGCTTAATGTGTTGCCGTCCTGGGATATTATACTTCGGATATTATATAGTGATTATTTATTGATGCTTTTCGATTTCTCTGATTCCGAATAAATCCTCTTCAATTTCTACAGCCTTATCATCCGACATAGTCAATTCGTCGCAGCACTTGTAGAATTTATGATAATATTCCGCGGCATCATTCCAGCATGATTTTTGTTTTTCTGTCAGCTTTGTATTTCTGATTATATATTTATCGTTTATGATTTTTCCAAAATACTCTGTAAAGCTTTTTGAACCGTATACGTTCAAATGCTGACGGTTGTAATACATATGTGCATTATAGCTCATGGTTTCGCGGTCACGCTCAAAGTTAATAAAATCAAAACCGTATTCATTTATAATCTTTTCTGCGGCATTTGCTCTGCAAAAAGCGTCATAGTCGCTTTCGGTTTCCAGTAAATGAGGCGCTCGTATAAACAGTACATTGATATTATTCTCGCTACAATAGCTGAGTGTTTCTCTGAGCTTTTTTTCATACAACGGATATAAATCAAGTGTTGTATCATCATCAATAAGCTTTTGGTTCAAATACTTATCATCAAGCGGACAAATTCCGGTGTTGGTTTTGTAACCCTTTAAAAGCGTATGACCTCTTAAGTTTTGCAAAATCATTGCTCCTGAAAACTTTATACCTCCGGGATATTCCGTCCATGAATTGTGATATTTTATAAATGGTATGTGGTATTCTATCTCATTGTCTGTGTCGAGATTTTTTATATATTCACGTTTGTTATCATTGTATGGTATGTTGTCTATATATTTGCGTATGCTTCCTTCTTTATTTTCGTTACTGTCATCAGGATATAAGAACGGATTGATTTCTACGACAATAAGCTGCGGGTCCTGTGTGCGCATTATTTCTTTAAATTGAGTTATTATTGCACCTGCGGTCAGCGATGCTGTAGCATAGGAATAGCTTGTAAAGCCGAATTTTTCGTATGCAAGTCCGGGCGCGAATCCTGTGTACATCTCGCTGGCACCCATAAAAACGACGTCAAGCGTATTGGGCTCTTCAAGATAAAAGCCGTTTATTCTGAGCTTGTTGTGATCCGGGTGGCACAAAATAAATTTTTGCAAAAACCATGTTGAGCAAAAAACAGCAAGCAGCAGCGATGTGATTTTTATAGTTCTAACAATATACTTATTCATGCAAAATTAAAATCTTTCCTTAGAAATGCCCTGATCCGTAAGTTTTTACGGCTTAAATACTAATCTCAGATAAAAAGTGGACAAAGATTTGCGAGGATATTTTTCGCAAGACGAGGCGAAGGACGCCGCAAGGCTGTCGCCTTGCAAGGACGACAGATTGTCTATTTTTTATTTGAGTTTAGTATTAAATATAAAAACGCAGAGCTTCCTTTATTATTACGGCATAAAATTGAATGCCGATACTCCACAAATATATTATAAGGAATATTTACAAAAAGTCAATCTTTCAATTTTAAATAGAAAAACAGCAGCCGAATTGTATACGACTGCTGTTCTTTTATAGGGAAAAGATATTAGGAAAAACTTTAGTGTTGTCTTATACTAATCTCAGAAAAAATTAGTATAAATTTGGCTCAACGCTTAATATCAGCATACACCCTGCTGAATCATTGAATCTGCAACCTTTTCAAAACCGGCAATGTTTGCGCCAACAACATAGTTACCTTCGTAGCCGTATTTCTTAGCTGCGGTTGAGATATTCTTATAAATATTCTCCATAATGCCCTTAAGCTTTGCGTCAACCTCTTCAAATGTCCATGAAAGTCTCTGTGAGTTCTGGCTCATTTCAAGAGCAGAAGTAGCTACGCCGCCTGCGTTTGCAGCCTTACCGGGAGCAAAGAGGAGTCCAGCTTCCTGGATAAGCTTTGTAGCCTCAAGAGTTGTAGGCATGTTTGCGCCTTCGGCAACAGCATAGCATCCGTTTGCGATAAGTCTCTTTGCGTCCTCCTCGTTGAGTTCGTTTTGAGTTGCGCAAGGAAGAGCAACATCGCACTTAACCGACCAGTCAAATTTGCCCTCTGTGTACTGAGAGTTTGGTCTGTAGTTCTTGTATTCTGTAAGTCTTGCTCTCTTAACCTCTTTGATTTCTTTGATAGCAGCGAGGTCAATGCCTTCTTCATCATAGATCCAACCTGTTGAATCAGACATTGTAACAACCTTTGCGCCAAGCTGAGTAGCTTTTTCTGTTGCATAAATAGCAACGTTACCTGCACCTGAAACACAAACTGTTGCGCCTTCAAGGCTCTTGCCGTTATCCTTGAGCATTGCGTCTGTGAGATAAAGCAGACCGTAACCGGTAGCTTCTGTTCTTGCAAGAGAACCGCCCCAGTTAAGACCCTTGCCGGTAAGAACGCCTTCGTATACGTTCTTAAGTCTCTTATACTGGCCGAACATATAACCGATTTCACGAGCGCCTGTTCCGATATCACCTGCCGGAACGTCTGTGTCTGCGCCGATATGTCTTGAAAGCTCTGTCATAAAGCTCTGGCAAAAACGCATAACCTCGTTGTCGCTCTTGCCCTTTGGATCAAAATCGGAACCGCCCTTGCCGCCGCCGATCGGAAGACCTGTAAGTGAGTTCTTGAAAATCTGCTCAAAGCCGAGGAATTTAATAACACCAAGGTTTACTGAAGGGTGAAGTCTGAGACCGCCCTTGTAGGGACCTATAGCGCTGTTGAACTGAACACGGAAGCCGCGGTTTACCTGAACTTTGCCGTTGTCGTCAACCCAAGGCACTCTGAACATAACAACTCTTTCGGGCTCGGTAATGCGCTCAAGAATTCCATTTTCTTCGTACTTGGGGTTAGCCTCAAAAACAGGCTCAAGTGAAGTAAGAACTTCTGTTGCAGCCTGAATAAATTCGGGCTCGTTTGAGTTTTTTGCCTTCAGCTTTTCCAGCTGCTCGCTTACATATGACATTTGTAAGTCCTCCTTAAATATTAATAATATAATGTATATGTTATATACCTGTGTTGATAAAACATTTTTGCAAGTTTGCCTTGCGTAACTTTCATCAGCAAATATATAATACTATACTTTTTTAAATTTTGCAATAGTTTTTGCAATATTCCTGCAAATTTTTTTAAAAAAATTGATTTTCCACTTGATTTACAGTGAATTATGCAATTTTCTTTAAAAAAAATTCTATATAAAAGCTAATACTAAAGGTTGTAATCAGGCGTTCCCGCTTGTTATTTTTAAACTTTTAACATATTTTTGAAGTTTTGTATAATTCAAAACTGAGTTTTCCACGCGATTTTAACAAACAAAATAGTTGCAAATAGACATATTAACATGTTATAATAGTGTTAATATTACAATTTGTATAACGCGAGGTGGTATTATGGACTATAACAAAAGACTTAAGGAATTAAGAATAACAAACGGATATACTCAGCAACAAATTGCGTTTATTCTTCATACGCGACAGGAACAGTACAGCAAATATGAAAGCGGTAAGCGCGAGCTTCCTATAAAGCATCTTATAACACTATGCTGTCTTTACAGAGTTTCGGCAGATTATATTCTCGGAATCGAAAGGTTTATCAGCCCAAAACAGTAAACGTTCTCTCCCCTATTTTCATGCAAAACAAAAACGCTGCTTTTATATCTGCTCTGATATAAAAACAGCGTTTTTATGTTTTGCATGGACAACAACGCAGTATTGCGGAAATTAGACCGCAAAGATTGTCTATTTTATTTGAGTTTAGTATTATTTTTCGGTCAGGCTCTTGAACTCCGAGAAATCAAATGTTGCAAAATAATCTTGAGGAGTTTCGGCGCGGCGAATAACCTGATAGCTTCCGTCCTCTTTCAGAAGAAGCTCCGCGCTTCTAAGCTTTCCGTTGTAATTATAGCCCATCGAAAAGCCGTGTGCGCCGGCGTCGTGGATATACAGAATATCACCTATATCTATTTTCGGCAACATTCTGTCTATTGCGAATTTGTCGTTGTTCTCGCACAAGCCGCCTGTAACGTCGTATTTGTGGTCGCAAGGCGCGTTTTCTTTACCAAGAACTGTTATATGATGATATGAACCATACATAGCAGGACGCATAAGATTTGCCGCGCAAGCGTCAAGTCCTATGTATTCTTTATAAATGTGCTTCTCATGAATTGCTGTCGCGATCAGCGCTCCATAGGGCGCGAGCATATATCTTCCGAGCTCTGTGTAGATTTCCACATCGTCCATTCCTTCGGGGACAAGAATTTCTTCAAACTTTTTGCGAACGCCCTCGCCTATTACAGCAATATCGTTCTTTGGCTCCTCAGGCTTGTAGTCAACGCCAACGCCGCCCGAAAGGTTGATAAACTTGATATGTACACCGGTTTTCTTGTGCAGTCTTACCGCAAGGTTAAAGAGGATTCCTGCAAGCTCCGGATAATATCCGTTTGAAACAGTGTTAGAAGCCAAAAACGCGTGAATACCGAATTCTTCGGCTCCTGCTGCTTTAAGCTCAACAAATGCCTTTTCCATTTGCTCTTCGGTCATTCCGTATTTTGAGTCGCCCGGTGTGTCCATAACCTGAATCTTGTCCTCACTGTCGGACATTTTGAAAACTCCGCCCGGGTTGTAGCGGCAGCAAATTGTTTTTGGAACGCCGCATACCTTCTTTATAAACTCAACATGAGTGTAGTCGTCAAGATTAATATTCGCACCAAGGTCATAGGCTTTTTTCATATCCTCTGTAGGCGTTACGTTTGAGCTAAACATTATCTCGCTGCCGGTAATTCCGCACGCTTCGCAAAGCATAAGCTCGGTATATGAGGAGCAATCCATACCGCAGCCTTCTTCGGCAAGAATTTTCATTAAATACGGATTTGGAGTAGCTTTGACCGCGAAGTATTCCTTGTATCCCTTGTTCCAGCTAAAAGCCTTGTAAAGTGCTCTGGCGTTTTCTCTGATCCCTTTTTCATCGTAAATATGAAACGGAGTAGGCACTTCCTTAATGATTTCGCGCGCTTTATCAAGCGTCAAAAACGGTATTTTTTCCATTCTTACTCTTCCTCCTCAAAATCTGTGATATATTCCTCGATTACTTCCTTAATATCGTCCATTCCCTCTCCGTTTACAGCCGAAAACGGAAGCAAGGTAACCCCTTCAAAGTCTCCCAGTTCATCCATAATTTCTTCAATCCGTTTTTCATAAGCTGATTTTTTGAGCTTGTCCTTCTTTGTCAGGACAATTACAAAGGGCGCGTTGCTTTCGTAGAGAAATCTGAGCATGTCGTAATCGTCCTTTGTGGGTTTGTGACGGATGTCAATAATTTGAATAATCAGCGCGATATTTCTCTGCGACGAAAGATATCCCTCTACCAACTCAGCCCACCTTTGTTTTTCGGTTTTTGAAACCTTGGCATAGCCATAGCCCGGCAAATCTACCATGCGAAATTCGCCTAAACGATAAAAATTTATAGTGGCTGTTTTTCCCGGCTGTGCGCTGACTCTGGCAAGAGCCTTGCGCTGAACGAGCTTGTTTATAAGCGAGGATTTTCCGACGTTTGAATGGCCTGAAAAGACAACCTCAGGCAAGCTCGACGGCGGAAGCTGATTTGCCTTGCCTGCGGCAAACTCAAAGCTGACTTCGTTAAAATTCATAAAGCTCTCCCCTATTGTCTGATCAAAGCGACAGATTCTGCCGCAATATGCGCCGGTTCAACGGGATTCCACTCAGATTCATTAACAATAACCGGGTTCGTCACAGCGATTTTCAGCGCCTCTCCCAAGCTTTCAACCGGAACAAAACGAATTTTTTCCGACACCTCGGGTTCAAGCTCGCTCAAATCAGGTTTATTCATTTTGGGAATAATAACGGTATTTATGCCATGTTTATATGCCGCCATACTCTTTTCTCTCAGACCGCCGATCGGCAAAACCTTGCCTCGCAGCGTGATTTCTCCGGTCATTGCTACGTCGTGTCGCACCGTTTTAAGCGAGAGAGCCGAATAGATTGCTGTTGCCATTGTTATGCCGGCAGACGGTCCGTCCTTTGGCACCGCGCCCTCCGGCGCGTGGATATGTATATCCTTGGTTTTGTAAAAATCGGGGGAAATACCAAGCGCGGAAGCGTGGCTTCTTATACAGGTGACGGCGATTTTTGCAGATTCCTGCATAACATCTCCCAAAGAGCCGGTGAGTTCAAGCTTTCCGGTACCTTCCATTACAGAAACCTCAATCGGCAAAAGCTCACCGCCCATTGACGTCCAGGCAAGGCCGTTTACAACGCCAACCTCATCTGTGTTTGAATATGCGTCGGGCAGGTATTTTTTGTTGCCTAAAAGAATTTCGACAGCTTTGTCGTCAATTTTAAACACGGTATTTTCTTTTTCGAGTTTTTTTACCGCGCATTTTCTCATTATTGAAGCGATTTCACGTTCAAGAGTTCGCACTCCGGATTCTCTGGTATAATAATCAATAATATGATAAATACTTTTTTGAGTAAATTTTAGCTCCTTTGAATCAAAGCCGCAAAGCTCAAGCTGCTTGGGAATAAGGTGCTTTTTGGCAATATTGAATTTTTCAACTCTTGTGTAACTGTTTACTTCTATTATTTCCATCCTGTCTCTGAGAGGTGCGGGAATTGACCCCAAATCGTTAGCAGTGGTAATAAACATAACATTTGACAGGTCGAATGGAACATCTATATAATGATCAACAAATTTGTTGTTTTGCTCAATATCTAAAACCTCAAGCAGAGCGGAGGTTGGATCACCTTTATAATCGCTCGACAGCTTGTCAACCTCATCAAGAATCAAAAGCGGATTATTTGTGCCGGCTGACTGGATTGCAGCCATGATTCTGCCCGGCATTGAGCCGATATATGTGCGGCGGTGACCGCGTATCTCCGCTTCATCTCTCACACCGCCGAGTGCGATTCGCTGGCATTTTCTGCCGATTGCATCAGCAATTGATTTGGCAATTGAGGTTTTTCCTACGCCGGGGGGACCGACAAGACAGATGATCTGTCCCTTTTGCTTTTCACTTAGCTTTCTCACGGCGAGCTGCTCTATGATTCTTTCTTTGATTTTTGGCAGTCCGTAATGAGTTTTGTCAAGTGAGCGGCGAATTGAGGAAATATTAATTTTGTCCTTTGTTGAAACGTTCCACGGAAGCTCAATTACAGTGTCAAGATAAGTGCGTATAACCGACGCTTCCTGGCTGCCGTAGGGCATTTTCATGAGCTTTCTGCATTCCTTGAACAAGGCTTCTTCACTTTTGGGGTCAAGCTTTAGCTCTTCAATTTGTTCAGCATATGCTTCTGCCTCTTCGGAAGGATTGTCGTCCTCGCCCAGTTCTTCTTCGATGGCACGTTTTTGCTCTCTGAGAAAAAAATCACGCTGGTTGTCATCAATTTTCTGTCTGGCTTTACGACTGATTTCATCCTCGATTTCGAGTATTTGATTTTCGTTTACCAAAATCGACATCAAAAGCTCGAGCCTTTCTGAGGTATCGAGAGTTTCAAGCACTGCTTGTTTGGTATGAAAATCCAGAATTATATTTGAGGTTATAAAGTCCGCCAGCTCGCCGGAATATTTGCAAAGGGCGATCTTAAAAATTATATCAGGTGAAATTTTTGGTGCGATGTCAATATATTTGTCAAATTCCTTACGCACCGCCCTTAACAAAGCCGTTTCACGAACAGTGGGGGCAATTCGCTCCTCATCCGGAGAAACAAGCTTTGTTACCTCAGCCATTAGGCAGCTGCTGTCGTAAACGGGAGCGCAGATTTTGGCTCTGTAGAGTCCTTCAATAACAATGCGCGTCGAATTTTCGGGCTGCTTCAAAATTTGAACAACCTTTGCAATAACTCCGACAGAGTATAAATCAGACAATGTAGGATCGTTACTCGCAGCATCCTTTTGCGCAGTTAAAAAAATGAGCTGATCTCTGCGCATTGCTTTGTTTATTGCTGTAATGCTTTTGCTTCTGCCAACATCAAAATGAATAAGCGACTGTGGAAAAACCACAAGACCTCTCAGCGGCAGAACAGGAACAATAACGTTATTGTTAGTATTTTGTGTTTCCATATTTTTCTCCGCGGATGTTTTTGGGGCATGTTTACCCATAACAAACATCTAAAATCAAACAAAGCTGTATTGCGTAAATCAATACAGCTTGAATTGTGCAAAACCCCTAAAAGCGTTTAGAGATTCCCTTGTATTATGAAGCTGTACTGCGCTTCTGACGTTTTGAGGTATCCTTCTTAGTTAAGCCAACCGACGATTTGATTGACTTTTCTTTGCGATGGATAATCTGAGGCTTCTGAGAATCAGTTACAACTCCCTTTGTAATGATGATTTTTTCAATTGTATCATCAGAAGGTGCCTCGAACATCAAATCCTTGAGTATGCCTTCCATGATTCCCCTCAAGCCGCGTGCGCCTGTATGCTGCTCCTGAGCCTGCTGAGCAATGGCTTCCAGCGCCTCGTCCTCAAAAAACAGCTCAACACCGTCAAGCTCAAACAGTCTTTTGTACTGCTGAACTATTGAATTCTTTGGAACAGTAAGAATCCTGACCAAGGCCTCGGTGTCAAGTCCGCTCAGTGCAGTGATAACAGGAAGTCTGCCGATAAGCTCTGGAATAATTCCGTATTTTACGAGATCATGTGCGGTTACGTCCTTCATCCAGTCGGTTGCGTCAAGCTCTTTTTTTGATTTGACAAGCGATTCAAAGCCGATCACAGAAGAACCCTTGCGTTTTTCTACTATTTTTTCAAGACCGTCAAATGCGCCTCCGCAAATAAACAGTATATTCTTGGTGTCTATCTGCAAAAATTCTTGCTGAGGGTGCTTTCTGCCGCCCTGCGGCGGAACATTTGCGACGGTTCCCTCAACAATTTTGAGCAAAGCCTGTTGAACGCCCTCACCGCTAACGTCTCTGGTGATTGACATGTTTTCTGATTTGCGTGCGATTTTGTCAATCTCGTCTATATAAATAATTCCTCTCTCAGCTTTTGAAATCTCAAAATCTGCTGCCTGAATAAGCTTTAACAAGATGTTTTCAACGTCCTCGCCGACGTAACCAGCCTCTGTGAGAGTTGTAGCGTCTGCAATTGCGAACGGAACATCAAGTGCCTTTGCGAGAGTTTGAGCCAAGAGCGTTTTTCCAACGCCGGTTGGTCCCAGCAAAAGTACGTTGCTTTTGGCAAAGTCAACGCTTTCGTCGTGAGCAAAGGCTCTTTTGTAGTGATTATAAACGGCAACACTGAGAGTAACCTTGGCTTCATCCTGACCGATTACATATTCGTCAAGCATCGCCTTGATTTCCTTTGGTTTAAGCAACTCGGCAATATCATAATCCGGTTCCTTTGGCGCAAGGTCGTGTTTATGGCTGTGCCACTGCTCACGCTCGGCTTCGCCGGATTCTTCAAGAATATTCATGCACAGACCTATGCACTGGTCGCAGATATAAACTCCGTTTCCGGCAATAAGCCTGCCGACCATCTCCTGCGGCTTGCCGCAAAAGGAGCAGTAAATATCCTTTTCGTTGTTTTTGTTAGCCATTAGCTGTCCTCACCTTATCTTCTTTCGATTACCTTATCAATAAGACCGTATTCGAGTGCCTGCTGAGCTGTCATAAAGTTATCGCGGTTGGTATCCCGGGCAATTACTTCAATCGGCTGACCTGTGTTGTCGGCAAGAATTTGATTAAGACGCTTTTTCATATCAAGAATATGTCTTGTATGAATCTCCATATCTGTTGCCTGACCCTGAGCTCCTCCGGAGGGCTGATGGATCATAATATCGCTGTTTGGCAGCGCGAGACGCTTGCCCTTTGCGCCTGCCGCGAGCAAAAACGCGCCCATGCTTGCCGCCATGCCCATACATATTGTTGATACATCACATTTTATATAGTTCATGGTATCAAAAATCGCAAAGCCGTCGGTAACGCTTCCGCCCGGACTATTGATATACAGACTGATATCCTTTGTGGGATCCTTGCTTTCAAGGTAGAGCAGCTGAGCCACAACTACACTTGCGCTGGCACTGTTGACCTCTTCGTTGAGCATTATGATTCTGTCCTCAAGAAGTCTTGAATAAATATCAAATGAACGCTCGCCGCGGTTGGTTTGTTCTACTACATATGGTACCAATGCCATTTTATCAAAACCTTTCAATTTATTGTTTTACAATTGCGGTTGATTATTCGGATTCTTTTATAACCGCACAGTTCTTTACAAGCTCAGCAGCCTTCTGAACCTTGATATCCTCTTCAAGACCTTCTGCAGGAATTGTGCTCTTAACCTTATCAAGGTCGGTCTTATAGGCTTCTGAAAGCTTTTCGTATTCTTCGTTGATGTCGTCCTCGGAAACTTCAATGCCTTCTTTTTTGGCGATCGCTTCAAGAGCAAGTCTAAGCTTTACTCTCTTTTCGGCACCTTCTCTGTATGCCTCTTTGAGTGAATCATTTGTCATGCCCATGTATTCCATATAGGTTTTTATGTCCATGCCCTGAGAACGCAGACGCATGTCAAAATCACGAATCATTTCGTTAGTTTTGTTCTCATACATTGCCTCGGGAATATCACCCTCTACAAGCTCAACAAGCTTTTCTGAGATTTTATCGTCAATATCCTTTTCGGCGTCATTTTTAAGACGTTCGGCGATTGTTTCCTTAAGTTCTTCCTTGTATTCGTCAAGGGTTTCTTTGTCGGAAACGTCCTTAACAAATTCATCGTCAACCTCCGGAAGCTCCTTTGCCTTGATTTCGTGAAGCTTGATTTTAAACTCTGCTTCCTTGCCCTCAAGCTCCTCTACCTGATAGCTTTCGGGGAAGGTTACAAAAATTGAGAACTCTTCGTCCGTAGAGTGACCTACGATCTGCTCCTCAAAGCCCGGAATAAAGCTGTTTGAACCCAAAACCAGGTTATAATTTTCAGCCATACCGCCGTCAAACTGTTCTCCGTCAACATAACCGTCAAAGTCTATAACAACAGTGTCTCCGTCCTGAGCAGGTCTGTCGTCAACGGTAACGATTCTTGAATTTCTGTCTCTGATTGCTTCAATTTCTTTGTCAACAAGCTCGTCTGTAACCTCGGTTGAAATCTTCTCAATCTCAATGCCCTTGTAATTGTCAATTTCGATTTCAGGCTCAACAATTACAGCCGCCTTAAAGGTAAAGCCTTCTTTTCCCGCTTCAAGAGCTTCAAGACTTTCAACCTTAACGATTTTTAAGTTGGCTTCTCTTGAAGCTTCATAGAGAGCCTCGGGATAGCAGTCCTGCATAGCGTCCTCGTAGAAAACCTCGGAGCCATACATTTTTTCAATAACTCTGCGCGGAGCCTTGCCTTTTCTAAAGCCCTGAATGTTAATTTTTTTAACCTGTTTTTTATATACTGTTTGCACGGCTTTTTCAAAAGTTTCGCCGTCAACCTCAACAATTATTTCATATGAATTTGCCTGTTCCTTTTTTGTACATTCCTTTAAAGCCATTTTAGTATCCTCCAAAATAAAATATATCAACTAAGTATATCACAAGTCAATTTAAAAATCAAGAAATAAGCCAAAATAAACCTGTCAAATCCCTCGAAAAATCATCTTATCAAAACCGGAGTAAATCCTACTCTGTCGCATGAAATCAGCCTCATATCAATTCCTTTGTATTCGCCCTCAAACGCAAGCTTAATATTCTTTTTTCCGTGAATATGACCATACATGCATTTTTTTATACCGTATTTGATCAGCGTATCCATGATTTCAGCACATTCTACCGAGTGGTAATACGGCGGGTAGTGAAGAAATGCCACCGGCTCCTTACCTGTTTTAAGCGCGCTTTCGATTGAAGCGGAAAGCCTGCCAACCTCTCGGTTGAGCACTTTTATGTCCTCCGGGGTATCGTTTTCAAGAAACCAGCCTCTTGTGCCGCAGGCGACATAATCTCCGCACACGTAGGAATTGTTAAAGAGAATCGACATAGAATCAAATCCGCTTTCATCAAGAAACCGGTCGATTTTGCTTTTGGTGCACCACCAATAATCATGGTTGCCCTTCATCAACAGCTTTTTGCCGGGAAGACTGTGGATAAACGCAAAGTCGGTGTAGGCTTCCTCAAGCTTCATTGCCCAGGAAATATCACCGGCGATAACCACCGTATCGTCGTCTGTAACGATTTTGCGCCAGTTTTCTTCGAGTCTGTCAACGTAATCGTTCCACCCCGAAAAAATATCCATCGGCTTATCCTCTCCGAGTGAAAGATGAAGGTCTGCAATTGCAAATAACGACATCAATCAATCCCCAGAGCCGAAAGCACATAATTTTGCATTTCGTTTGCCTCCGTAACGTCCGAGAAACGCACGGGCTTGTTTTTGAGTCCGGCAAGCGGAGCCGGAACCGGCTTATTTGTAAGCTCATTGAGCCTGTCTACCATATCAAATTCATTTTCAGGAAGTGTTTCCCCGGGAGCAACCGCTTCGAGAACAGATTTAGAAAATTTATACGGGCTTGCCGTTGAAGCAATAACAGACACAGTTTTGTCGCCGGTTTCTTCAACGTATTGCTCATAGACCTTAACAGCAACGGCAGTGTGTGTATCGCAGAGATATCCTTCCTGATCAAAAAGCTTTTTGATTGTTGCCTGAGTCGCGCTGTCGTCGCAGTAGCCGCCGAAGAATTTTTCCTTGATGACAGCCTTGACCTCGTCGGTAACCTCATATTTACCCTCGGTTTTGAGAGCGTTCATCCATTCTCTTGTCAGCTTGTCATTGTTACCGGAAAGCTTATAAAGCAGACGCTCCAGATTGCTGGACACCAAAATATCCATTGAAGGCGACATAGTTGTATAAAACTGTCTGTTTTTGTCATAAATACCTGTATTAATAAAATCAGTGAGAACGTTGTTAGAGTTGGAAGCGCAGATGAATTTTGCAATCGGCAGCCCCATGAGACAAGCGTAATATGAAGCAAGAATGTTTCCGAAATTTCCTGTGGGAACAACAACGTTGATTTTGTCTCCAAAGCTTATTTTGCCGGAATTCACCAAATCGCAATATGCAGAAACATAGTATACTATCTGCGGAAGCAGTCTGCCCCAGTTAATTGAATTTGCCGAAGAAAACAGCATGTTGTTTTCGGCAAGCTTTTCCGAAACCTCGGGTGTGGTAAATATTTTCTTTACGCCTGTCTGAGCGTCGTCAAAATTGCCCCTAATAGCACAAACCTTGACGTTTTCACCCTCTTGGGTATTCATCTGATGCTTTTGCATCGGACTAACGCCGTTGACAGGATAGAAAACAATGATTTTTGTATGATCAACGTCCTTAAAGCCTTCCAAGGCTGCTTTTCCGGTATCACCGGAGGTTGCTACTAGAATAACCGCGTCCTTGCCGTCATAAGTCTTTTTCAGCGACTTAGTGAGGAGATGCGGAAGTATTTGCAGAGCCATATCCTTGAAAGCGCATGTCGGACCGTGCCAAAGCTCAAGTATATTCAGTTCGTTTCCGTCAAGAGTTGTACAAGCCAGCGGAGCGGGATTGTCTCCGCCGAATTTTTCGGCGGTATATGCCTTTTCAACACAATCGGAAATTTCCTCTGCGCTGAAATCTGTTAGGAACGCGGAAAAAATAAGCTTTGCCCTGCCCTTGTAGTCGGAGTTTAGCAGAGCCTGAAAATCAGCCTCGGATAATTTTGGAAATTCCTGTGGAACAAAAAGTCCTCCGTCCTTGGAAATTCCCTGAGCGATAGCCTGGGCTGAGGAAACTACCTCGCCGACATTTTGCGTGCTGTTATACAACATTTTATTCATCCTTTCAAACATCTTGAAGCTTTGATGACAAGAATAAAGCCTATAAAGACCTATTAAGATATTTTACTACATATTTTGAAGATTGTCAAAGTTTTCAAAGAAATTCAGCGCGTTCTCATAAAAATTTTTATTTAGAAGTCCTTCGCTGTAATTGTTTAAGGCAATACCGCATAATTCAGGTGTGCGGATTGCGCAGTAAGATTTTTCGGCAGAGTGTACAAATAATCAGTACGCATACTGACGTATGGGTGCTATTCAAGCAAGGCGTGCGCCGTGAATTGTGCGGTGTTGCCTTAACAAAATAATTCATGAATTACTGCCTGACAAATCATCCGGAAGCCAAATCGCGTAGCACAAGCTTATGTGAATTTTCAAAGCGCGTAATTTTCATAGCGCGTATATATTAATAATATTCATTATCCTCAAAAGCGTTTTCTATATAATTAATATTTACGGGTTTTAGTGTTTGACTGTCAAGGTAAACCTCAGCCACATCAAAGCGGCAGAATCTTTCAAGCTTGTTTTCAGCCAGATATGCCGACGCAGTGTTGATTATACGCCGGATTTTCCTTTTGTCAACCGCGTCAGAGGCTTTGGTCATTGAATTTATATGGCGCGTTTTTACTTCAACAAAAATCAAATAATCACCGTCGTCAGCAACAATATCCAGTTCTCCGTAGGGCTTGCGGTAATTCCTTGCGCAGATTTTACAGCCTCGTTTTTTCAGATATTTTACAGTATACCTTTCGCCTAAGTCGCCGATTGATTTTGTTGATAAACGCTTTGAAGAAAAGAAGCTCATTTCAATATTTTTCCTAAAAAGCTCATTCTGTGATACGGACAGGGACCGTATTCCCTCAACGCTTCGATATGCGCCTTGGTACCGTAGCCCTTGTGTTTGTCAAAGCCGTACTGAGGATATTCTTTTGCATATTCATACAAAAGCCTGTCCCTTGAAACCTTCGCCAAAATAGAAGCACAGGCTACAGACATTGATTTTGCGTCGCCTTTGATAATAAACTCACTTTGTATTTCTAAATCCGGAGTTCGGTTTCCGTCGATCAAAGCGTAATCAGCCCTTACGCCAAGTCCTTCGACCGCACGTTTCATTGCAAGCATTGTGGCATTGAGGATGTTAAGCTCCTCAATTTCTTCCACACCGGCATATGCTATAGAATATGAACGCGCGGTTTTGCATATTACATCAAACAAAGCCTCACGCTTTTTTTTACTTAACTTTTTTGAATCATTTACACCCTCAATTACGGTATTTTCGGGCAAAATAACTGCTGCGGCACAAACAGGTCCTGCAAGAGGTCCCCTGCCGGCTTCATCAACTCCGCAAATCGCCGAAAAACCTTTTGCGGAAACTTGCTTTTCAAATTCCAACCAATTCATTTTAACTCTCCGTATGGCATTTCTACGGTAATTCTTCCGAGCTTGGCGGCTCTGAATTCATCAAGCAGCATAACCGCCGCCCTTTCGGTGTTGACCTCGCCGCCAGAAATCAGCATACCGCGCTTTTTGGCAATAATTTTCAACAGCTCGTAAGAATCAATTTCATCCAAATCTGTTTCATCAAGCTTAAACCTTTCTATAAAATCGTCAGGTTTTATTTTTTTCAGAAAATCAAGCAGTCTGACAGCCAAAAGCTCAATATCAACGACCTGATCCTTGACCGCACCTGTAAAGGCAAGATGCTCGCCTACCGTTTGGTCGTCAAATTTAGGCCACAGAACACCGGGAGTGTCAAGCATTTCAAGGCTTTTGCTGATTGTAAACCACTGGTTTCCTCTGGTGACTCCGGGTCTGTCCTCAACCTTAGCTCGGTTTTGCTTTGCAATTTTATTAATAAACGAGGATTTTCCGACATTTGGGATTCCGACTATCATTATTCTCATAGTAGGATTTTTCATGCCCTTAGCCCTGAGCCTGTTTATTTTCTCGCTCATAACCTCGTTTACGGCTGACGAAAATTTGTTCAGCCCTCTGCCGCTTTTGCAGTCAACGGCAATTGCCTTGATACCCTGCTTAAAGTAATAGTCTATCCACATTTTGGTTGCGGTTTTGTTAGCCATATCGCATTTGTTCAGCAATACTATTTTGGGTTTGTTTTGAATAAGATTTCTTAAATCAGGATTTCTGCTTGAAACAGGGATCCTTGCGTCCAAAATTTCCGCGACAGCGTCAACCAGCTTTAAGCTTGCCTGAATCTGACGCTTTGTTTTTGTCATATGACCGGGAAACCATTGTATGTTTTGCGTTTCGCTCATTTTTACCTCAATATAATGTCAATCTAAATATCGTATTCTGTCAAAAGGAAAGAAAATAAACTGAGCCTTTCCGATAATATCGTCAACCGAAATCAATCCGATTTTTTCGTCCCTGCTGTCAAGTGATATGTATCGGTTGTCCCCCATCACAAAAATACTTCCCTGCGGAACAACAACCGATATTTTTAGATTTTCCTCCGGTTTCATTGATGATGAAACATATGGTTCATCAATCAGAATCCCGTCAACCGAAACCTCTCCGGTGCCGCAGTTAATATTAAGCATCTGTCCTTCGGTTGCAATAACGCGCTTAATGATTCTCTTTTGCTTAAGGTTTTCGGTGTTTATCGCGACTATATCTCCGACTTTAGGAGTATACATCATACTTGTAAGCAAAACCTTGTCGCCGTTGCGCAGAGTTTCAGACATAGAATTACCAACTACATTTGCATCTCTGATAATAAATGTGAAAATCACCGATACAAGGGCGAAAATAAAAATTATAGGTTTAAAAAAATCAAATATATTAACAGCCAACCTGTTTTTGTTGAGTGTTAATTCAAATTTATTATTATTCAATCTTGTTTCCTCAAAAAACAAAAAACAAAAGCTTATCTCAATTCTAAAACTAATCCCAAAAACTATTTCTGATAAACCGCTTTAAAACAAATACAGCCGAAAACTTTATGTGTTAAAGTGCTAAGATGTTTTGTCAGATAACAGTATGAATATTAGCATAAAATAGAAATAAGCTTTTTGAGGTACATAAAAATTCAACAAAGAAGCCGATTAATAAATCGAAGTATCCTTAAGGCAATACCGCACAATTCGCGGTGCACGCCTTGCTTGCATATTATTCCGTCAGACTGCCCAAAAATCAGCTCCCATACGTCAGTATGCGAACTGATACGCAATCCGCACACCCGAATTGTGCGGTGTTGCCTTAATACAAATATCCGAAATGGTCAAACGGAAAAGCAACAAACTGTGCCTTGCCGATTACGTCGTCAACGTCAACCAAGCCGATCTTTTTGTTGCGGCTGTCAAGTGAAACCCTGCGGTTGTCGCCCATAACAAAAATTTTTCCTTCCGGAATAACCTCCGGGATATCATAATTTGAAAAAGTTTCGGAAAATGTGGTTTCCTTTATATACGGTTCATTTAAAACGATGCCGTTTACAATAATCTGCTCATGAGCAAAATCCAGTTTCAAAGTTTGACCCTCGGTAGCGATTACTCTCTTGATAATAGGATTTTCATATGCTGCGCCATGCGAAATAACAATTATATCGTTATTTTGCGGCTTATACATAAGATTTGTTACAACAACCTTATCCTGAGTTGAAAGCGTGTCATCCATTGACGAACCCTCAACCTCGACCAGTCTGAAAACAAATGTCAGACAAATCACAACGATAGCAAAGGCAAAAAGCAGGCATCTGATCCAGTCGTATACAGACGAAATCGCGCCGTTGGATTTAGCGGCAATGAATTTGTTGCCGTCGCCAAATTCCTCCTGATCGACAACTATATCCTGATTCTGCTTTTTAAAAGTATAGTCGTTGTCGATTTGCTTTTCCAATGCTTCGTCCAGTTGACTGTCATCAGCCTTCTGGTTCTGCTTATTGAATGTAAAATCATTGTCTATCTGTTTTTTTAAAGCTTCATCCAGCTTTTTTTCGTTGATTTTCTGCTGTTGATTATTAAGCTTGAAATCATCGTCTATTTGTTTTCTAAAAACTTCATCCGGTTGAATTTCATCAAGCCTGTAATTTGGTTTATTAATTTTAAAATCGTCGTCTATTTGCTTTTTTAGGGACTCTTCTAATTGGTTATCGGCATTTTTCTTCTTGCTCATGAAATCACCTGCTTTTTAGGCAACACCGCATAACTTGCGGTACGCGCCTTGCTTGAATTTTGTTATTCATTTTGTCCGAAAAACTTTTGGCAAGGCATCAGCCATACCTCAATTTTTGAACAAACTGACAAAAAACTTATTGTATTAAATACAATCACAAAAGGGGACTGTAAGTCAGTCCCCTTTCATTATTCGAGAATCACTTACGAATCTGTTCCTTAACCTTTGCAGCCTTACCAACTCTGTCACGGAGATAGTAGAGCTTGCTTCTGCGAACCTTACCGTAACGAACAACCTTGATATCCTTTACGTTCGGTGAGTGGAGCGGGAACACTCTTTCAACGCCAACTCCGTAAGCTACTCTTCTTACGGTAAAGGTCTCGGCAACGCCGCTTCCTCTCTTGGCAATAACTGTTCCTTCAAACATCTGGATTCTTTCTCTTTCGCCTTCGCGAATGTTTACCGATACTCTGATAGTATCGCCTATGCCGAATTCAGGAGTTGATTCCTTAACTGAACCGGCAGCTATTGTTTTTAATGCGTCCATTTTTTGTCCTCCTAATTTTACCCGATATTCATACCCTTTGGCAGCGGACTATCAGCTTCAAAATGACGGCTTTGCCGTTATTTGAACCGCGTCGTGAGTTACGACGGTATCAAATGCTTTAATATAATATCATAAAAAGAAATATAAATCAAGTGTTTTTTAACAATTAAACTGTATTTTTCAGCTTTTTAAGAAATTTATCAAAATATTCGGGCAGCGGGGCAGTAAATTCCATGTATTCTTTAGTTGCAGGATGGACAAAACCTATTTTTGCGGCGTGAAGGCACTGTCCCTCAAAACCGGTTTTTTCTTTTTTTACGCCGTATACCGAATCACCGGCAACAGGATGTCCGATATATGCCATGTGAACTCTGATTTGATGTGTTCTTCCGGTTTCAAGTCTGCACTTTATGTGGGTGTAGCTCTTAAACCTCTCGACTACCTTCCAGTGTGTAACAGCATTTTTACTGTTTTTTTGAGTAACGCACATTTTCTTTCTGTCATTGGGATTTCGTCCTATGGGTGCGTCAACAGTTCCGAGGTCGTCCCTCAGGCGACCGAAAACAACAGCCTCGTATTCTCTTGTAAAGGAATGCTCCTTGATTTGCTCTGCGAGCAATGTATGGGCAAAATCATTTTTTGCGACAATAAGCAAGCCGCTTGTGTCCTTGTCTATCCTGTGAACGATACCCGGACGCATAACGCCGTTTATTCCGGAGAGGCTGTCTTTGCAGTGATAGAGCAGCGCGTTTACAAGCGTTCCGTCATAGTTACCGGCAGCAGGGTGAACAACCATTCCCTTCGGCTTATTTACCACCAAAAGATGCTCGTCCTCATAAACGATATCCAGAGGAATGTTTTCCGCTTTTGCCTCGTATTCAACGGGATCGGGTACACTGACTTTTATAATATCGCCCTGCATGAGCTTTTGCTTTTTATTCACGGTCTTGCCGTTCACGAGCACATTTTCCGCTTCAATCAAACTGACCGCTGCATTTCGCGAAAGTCCTATTTCTGCCTGCGACAGATATTTGTCAATTCTGATTCCGTTTTCGTCGCAGATAAGCTCATATACGGTCATTTTTCAAATCCTTTTTGCTGCTTTTTAAATATCCGGTGAAAAATATAACGTAAACCGCAAGCATTACAACACCGATTGTTATAGCATAATCCGCAAAATTACACACCGGAGAAAAGAAAGAAAGGCTGATATAGTCTATTACATATCCGTACAGAACTCTGTCAATAAGATTTCCGATTCCGCCGCCTATTATCAGTCCGGCGGCAAAATAGAAAAGCTTGCCGCCCGGTCGCTTCAAAAACATAAAAACAATAATAGCGGCAATCAAAACAGAAGTAAGCACTACAAAAAACCAGCGCATATCGTTGAACATTCCAAACGCAACACCGCGGTTTTCAACATAAGTCAGCTTAAAAAGATTGTCGATTACCGAAACTGAACCTAAGGGTTTTAAATTATTAATAACAAAATATTTGATGATTTGATCGGCAGCGACAACAATCACGCCGATTAACAGTGCAACTAAAGGCATATTTCCTCCCAAACCAATGCACTAAAAAGAGCACCTCCAAAACCATCTGCTGTTCAGAGGTGCTCTTATAATTATAGAATTATTTTAAATTTTCGCAGCAGCGTGCACAAAGAGTCGGATGCTCACTGTTTTGTCCGACAGTTTTGCTGATTGTCCAGCAACGCTCGCATTTTTCTCCTTCAGCTTTTTCAACGCTGATTTCCGGTTCTCCGTCACCTTCAACGATCTCAACCTCTGAAACAATAAATGCAGCGGCAAGCTCTTTTTCTGCTTTTTTGAGGAACTCAAGTGTTTCTCCGCCGGCTTTGAGAATAATCTTTGCCTCAAGCGAGCTTTTGATCGTTTTGTCTTTAATCATCGGCTCGATCGACTTTTTGACATCGTCTCTTAGCTCATGAATTCTGTCCCAGAAGTTCATGAAGTCTGAGCTTGTTGCAAGATCAATCTTTTCGGGCATTTCGTTGAAAATAATATGATCGGCTCTGTCGTTCTTTGAATGAGGCATAAATTTCCAGATTTCGTCCGAAGTATATGCAAGAATCGGTGCGATCATTCTTGTCATTGCGTTAAGAATGATATAAATAGATGTCTGAGCCGCTTTTCTTGATTTGCTGTCAGCCTTTTCTGTGTAAAGTCTGTCCTTCAAAACATCAAGATAGAAGTTTGACATATCAACAACGCAGAAGTTGTGAATACTGTGGTAAACAATGTGGAATTCATACTTGTTGTAGGATTCCTTAACCTTGTCGATAAGCTCGTTAAGCTTGGTAATAGCCCACTTGTCGATTGAGAACAGCTCGTCAGAGCTTACCATATCAGTATCGGGGTTAAAGTCAGAAAGGTTACCGAGAATATATCTTGCTGTGTTTCTGATTTTTCTGTATGCCTCGGAAAGCTGTTTTAGGATATCCTTAGAAATTCTGATATCAGCGTGATAATCCGAGGAAGCGACCCAAAGTCTGAGAACATCGGCTCCGTACTGGTCGATAACCTCCTGCGGATCAATTCCGTTTCCGAGTGATTTATGCATAACTCTGCCGTTGCCGTCAACGACCCAGCCGTGAGTCAAAACAGCCTTATAAGGAGCTGAACCCGTTGTGGCAACCGAGGTGAGCAGCGAGGACTGGAACCAGCCTCTGTACTGATCCGCACCCTCAAGATAGAGGTCTGCGGGCCATTTTAAGTAAGGACGGTTTTTGAGCACTGCGGCGTGAGAAGAGCCGCTGTCAAACCAAACGTCCATAATATCTTTTTCTTTGCTGAATTTCTGACAACCGCATTTTTTGCAAGAGGTGCCCTTGGGAAGGATCTCCTCAGCATCGTGGGTAAACCATGCGTCTGAGCCTTCCTTGCCGAACAGGTCGGCAACAGCGAGCATAGCTTCCTTGTCAATTAGCGGTTCGCCGCAATCCTCGCAATAGAAAATCGGGATCGGAACGCCCCATTTTCTTTGACGCGAAATACACCAGTCTTTTCTTTCTCTTACCATAGAGGTGATTCTGTCCTTGCCCCAACCGGGAATCCATTCAACGGTGTTAATAGCGTCAACCGCAGCGTCCTTAAAATCATCAACCGAACAGAACCACTGGTCGGTAGCGCGGAAAATAACCGGCTGTTTACATCTCCAGCAGTGCGGATACTGGTGAATGATCTTTTTGAGTGCGAAAAGCTTTCCTGTCTTTTCAAGATAAAGTGCGATCGGCTTGTTTGATTCCTCTGTTTTAAGTCCGGCAAACTGACCGGCTTCTTCTGTGAGAACGCCGTTTTCGTCAACAGGAACTACAATCGGAATTTCCGGGTAGTTTCGGCAAACGTTGTAGTCGTCAACACCGTGACCGGGAGCGGTATGAACACAGCCGGTACCGCTTTCAAGCGTAACATGGTCGCCGACTATAACAAGCGACTCTCTGTCCATAAACGGGTGAGCAGTTTTCATATATTCAAGCTCTGAGCCCTTGAGTGTGCCTACAACTTCATAATCGTTAAGCTCAGCGGCTTCCATGGCTGACTTATAGAGCTCCTCAGCCATTACATAAAACTCGTCGCCGCATTTAATAACAGCGTATTCAAACGAAGGACCTACGCAAATAGCAACATTTGCAGGCAGGGTCCAAGTTGTTGTTGTCCAAATTACAAAAGAGGTTTTCGCAGGATCAACGCCCATAGCGGAAAGCTTGCCCAAATCATCGGTTACGCTGAATTTAACATAGATTGAGTGGCAGGGATCTTCGGCGTATTCGATTTCAGCTTCGGCAAGAGCGGTTTTACACTCCGGACACCAATAAACAGGCTTAAGTCCCTTATAAATATAGCCCTTGCAAGCCATTTCGGAAAATATTCTGATTTGCTCCGCCTCAAAATCGTGCGTCAGCGTAATATAAGGGTTATCCCATTCGGCTATACAGCCCAAACGCTTAAACTGATTTCTCTGGTCATCAATATAGCCCTCTACAAATTCCTTGCACATTTTTCTGAGCTCAAGCTCGGAAATATCTGCGGAGCTGCTTACGCCTGCTTTTTTTCTTGCTTTGAGCTCGGTTGGAAGTCCGTGAGTATCCCAACCCGGAACGTAGGGTGCTTTATAGCCGGACATATTTTTATATCTGACAATAAAATCCTTCAAAACTTTGTTAAGAGCGGTACCAAGGTGAATATTACCGTTGGCATAAGGAGGACCGTCGTGGAGCACAAAAAGCGGCTTGCCCTCATTGATCTCCATGAGTTTATCGTAAATCCTCTCATCTTCCCAGTTGCCGAGAGTAACAGGCTCACTTTTCGGCAAACCCGCGCGCATAGGAAAGTCGGTTTTCGGAAGATTAAGCGTTGAATTATAATCCTGAGACATTTTTATTCTCTCCAATTTGAATTTCTAGTTATTTTTCGGAGTGATCCGACACAATCATTCGGCAGAAACGTCGTAATTGTCGCCAAATTTAAGCGCGCCTCTCTTTGGAGCCGGCTTAAAGCCCTTTTTGTTCATAGAGGAAAGGATTTCGTCAACCTCTGCCGAGTTGTCGGAAACCTGAACCTGCGGTTCCTGCTCGGTAGCAAGCTCATGCTGAGCTGCTGCTACATGCTCAACAAGCGCGTCGGCAGCCTGAATCGGCTCTGCAATTGGCTCTGTCGGATATTTTTCATCAAGCTCCTTTGCCTTCGCCTCAAGGTCAACGGCTGTCGGAAGCTCGTCAATTGATTTAATATGATTTCTGTAAAGCTCAATAAGCTCATTTCTGAGCGCAACTGCGTCTGCCTGCAACGAAAGATAGTTTTCTTTCTCGTATGTAGTCATTTTGTTAGCGTCGGTAACAAGCGACTGAGCCTTTGTTTCTGCCTCTCTGATGATTTTTGCAGCCTTTTCTTTTGCTTCCTTTATGCAGGCGTCCGACACCTTCTGAGAAGCCAAAAGAGCGTTTCTTACGGTTTCTTCATCTGCTCTGTACTGCTCAACTCTTGTTGCGAGCACGTCAATTTTGTGAACAAGATTTGTTTTTTCCTTTTTGAGCTGCTCAAACGAAGCAATTACTTCATCAACAAATGAGTCAACATCATCAGCGTTGTATCCGCCTCCGAGACCTGCTTTTCTGAAACTGACGTTCTTGATATCATCAATAGTTAGCATATTATTACTCCTTATCTGAAATGTGTTATAATTATTCTGATTTTATGTTTTTTGGTTTCTCCCAAAACAGCCTTCAATATAAACTTGCCCTTGCCCCTGATCCTCAGTACGTCGCCCTCTGAAATCATTTTGCTTACGTTCTGAGATGTAACATAGTTATGTCCAACGTTGCCCTGGATAATAAGCTGCTTAGCTTTTTCGCGTGAAAGTCCGGCAATCGCCGCCACTAAATTATCAAGTCTCAATGAGGAAACCGAAAAGCAAAGCTCCTCAACTCCCCTGCCCTGCGGCAACTTTGACAAATCAGCGTCAGATACCTTTACGCCGACTCTGCCGATCTTGGTAATTTGAGAAGAGACATAATCCTTGATTTCCGATTTAACAAACACTACGCATCTGCCGTCTTCAACAAGAATATCTCCTACAGCCTCGCGTTCAATACCAAGCGACATAAGCGCGCCCAAAAAATCTCTGTGACTGAGTTTATCACAGGGTCTGTAAACGAATTCAAGCGCGTCAACGGGGAACTCGTTTTCATTAGGCAAATCAAAGAAGAGCCCCAAAACCCTTCTTTCGCTGTTTTCATAGCCGCCGAAAAACATATATTCCGTAAAGCGAACAGAATCAAGATACTTTTGCGCTGCCGCCTGCTGTTCTTCGTTCATAAACGAAAAGAAATAAGGCTTGCGCCTGATTTGACAAAGCCGAACCCCGTCATCAAGCTTTTGAAAGAAAAGTTTGTCGTTATCAGAAGTATACACCGCTGTTTTCTAATTCGTCAAGAAGATCGTCTCCTGTGAGATCAACGTTAGACGGAATGATAATATATGTGTTTGTGGCAACTCTTTTTATTTTGCCGTTGTTAGCATAAGCTACGCCGCTGAGGAAATCCAGGATTCTTCTTGCCATATCCTTGTTGGTATCCTCCAGATTGAGAACTACGGTATGAGTTTTCATAAGCTCGTCCGCGATTGAGCGAGTTTCTTCTCCAAAGCGTTCCGGTTTGAAGATACCAACCTGCAGCTTTGCGGTCGCATTGATATTAACTACCTTGTTTCTTGTGCCGACTCCGGAATCTCTGTCCCTGTCTCTTTCTCTTTCACGCACGGGAATTTCATCGAAATCGTCATCACGGTCGTCAGAGTATCCGTACTCATCATACTCGTACTCATCGTCGGGAGCGTCCCACATACGTTTAAACTTGTCAACAAATCCTGCCATTTATATTTCCTCCTATAATTATGTGTAATTTCTTGCTCCAAATAGAGCTGAGCCGATTCTAACCATATTCGCGCCTTCCAAAATCGCTTCGTAGTAATCGCCCGACATACCCATTGAAAGAATATGCATACCTATATTATCTAATTTTTTTTGCGATATGTCAATAAATAAGTTGTGCATTTTCTGAAAATAATTTAAAATTTTCTTTTTGTCCTCACAAATTGGCGGTATTGTCATCAATCCTTCCACTTTTACACCATGAATTTGTGAAATTTGACAGAGTAATTCCTCCAGATTTTCTTCGGCTATTCCGGATTTGTTCTCTTCTTTGCCGATATTAACTTCAATAAGGATATTTGTTGTCTTTCCGAGCAGCAGAGAACGCGCCGCGATTTCCTTTGCCAGCTTTAGGCTGTCCACCGATTGAATCAAATCAACCTTATCAACAATTTGTCTTACCTTGTTGGTTTGGAGATGTCCGATAAACTGAAGCGAGCAGCTCTTGAGGTTATAGCTGTCGTATTTTGAAAGCAGCTCCTGAACTCTGTTTTCGCCGATATGATCAAGCCCAAGCGAAATTGCATGGTTGATTGTGTCCGTGTCAACTGTTTTGGTAGCAGCAAGAAAGGTTATATCGCTTCTTGTTCGTCCTGACTTAACCGCTGCCTCGGCTATCCTTTCATTAATAAGCTTGTAATTATATTCAACATCAGCTAATGACCTTGCCGTCATAAAGATCATCTCCCTTAATTATTACCTTGTCATAAAGTGAAACGGTTTCTCCGTTAAACAGAATGCCCCGCTGCGGAGTGGGGTCGCAAAGAACGGTGTCTTTGTCGGAATAAAGAATTGAAATTTGTTTGAACTGAACTTCACTGCCGTAAAGAACATAAACGCCCTGAACCTTTTTTTCTTCCTTGTGAGCGTTGTCATTTTCATCATAGGTTACCTTGGTTACATAATCGTCGTGAATAGCCTTTTTGCTGATTCTCAGTCCGGAATATGTGCCAAGTCCGATTTCGATAGGACCCTGTCTTACTTCAATCAGATCGTCGTTCATATAGTCGCATTTGAATATTGCCAGTGCGTTGCCGTCCTTATCGGGCTGATCGATTCTGTAAATATATGCCGGTATAGCCTCGGTTGAAGCTTCCGGGAAAACTATAGAAACATTTCCGTCCCAGATTTTGAGGTTTGAAGCGTCATCCGGGCTGACCTCGCACGCAACAAACCAGTTAAAGTTGCTAACGATTTTTCCTGCTGTGCTCGGCGGAACATCACCCTTTTGAATATTTTTGAAATCATCAAGACGCATTTTTTTGATGTCGGCATAATTATAGCTGCTCTCATATCCGTCGCAATAGTTTGTAAAATATCCCGCGTTTTCGGTGGTGATCGTTCCGATACTGTCCGAGGTTTTTCTCAGTTCATCAATTGTTTGTTCAAGCTCGCTGATTCTCGCGTTAAAATTAGAATCCTTTCCGGTATATAGAAGCCGTTGGTTTATCGAAGAAAGCAGCGAGTCGGAATAATTTGTCACGGCGTTTGAATCACTGTTGTTTACTCCGTCTATCATTAAAATCAGGTTATTGTTGATATTGTTGTCAATAACGTCAAGACCAATTGCGCCGGTTCGGTTTGTGTTTTGTACCGACTTAAGAGCTTCAAGCTGTTTTTGCAGCATATCCGAAATTGTTTGAGAAACAGCGTCGCTTTCGTTAGAATACACCTTGGCGATTTCTCCGCCTGCCATAACCTCGTCGCCGTCGGCACAGGAGTAGGAAAGCACTCCTGAGGTATTGTTCTTTATGATTTTTTCGTCTCTTATAACAAAACCATCGGCATAGATTTTTTCGGTGATGGTTGTTTGTACTGCGTTTTCGGTCGGATACATATCAAAGTTCGCGCTTATCAAAAGATAGGCAACATATACCAGTGCCAAAACCGTTAGCGCAGCCACAAGTATTCGCTTAAAAAGTAATTTATCCATAAAAATTCCTTACAGTCTTTTATTTATTATATCAACTCAACGATATTAACTCAACGGCTTGTGCCAAAAGCGTTTCAAAGCTTTCCGCTTCGTCGGGATAAAGCATGTTTGCTTCTGCGTCTCGCTTAAACCAGGTTATTTGCCTTTTGGCATATCTTCTGGTCTCCATTTTCAGCTTTTCAATACATTCTTCAAGTGTTTTTTCATTTTTGAAATACGGCTCAAGCTCCTTGTATCCAATCGCTTTTACCGCCGTAAAGCTCAGCTTACTTTTAAGAACTCTTTCTGCTTCTTTTAACAAACCTTGCTCAAGCATAATATCAACTCTTCGGTTGATTCGGTCGTAAAGCTTTTCTCTGTCACGATAGTTAAGACAAATTTTAATTGGTTCAAAGGGACTTTGCTCCAGGCGTGACCGGTTAATTTGCTCAGTAATCGTCATGCCTGTTGTTTTATAAAATTCAATTGCGCGAATTATGCGCTTTGGATTTCTTTCGGTTTTCAACCGTTCATACGACGGCTCGTCAAACGCCCTGAGCATCATGAGCAGTGTGTTTATTCCCTCCGCTTCATAGATTTTTCTCAGCTCGTCGCACAAAGCTTCGTCTCTTTGCTCATCACTGAATTTTATATTATTTAGCAGAGAATCAACGTAAAGACCGGTTCCGCCGCAAATTATCGGCAATTTTCCTCTGTTGCTGATTTCATAAATCAAACGTGAAGCGTCCTCAACAAACATAGCAACCGAATAGGTTTCTTCGGGATCAAGAAAGCCCATCAAATGGTGAGGTATGCCTTGCTTTTCTTCCTCGGTAGGCTTTGCGGTCGCAATAGTCATTCCCTTGTAGATTTGCATTGAATCCGCGGAAATTATCTCTCCGTCAAAAATCTTTGCCAACTCAACCGACAGCCGCGTTTTTCCGGAAGCGGTAGGTCCTGTAACGGACACAAGCTTTATTTTGTTGTTCACAAAATCACACCCTGCCAAATTGTCTTTCTATCTCTGACTTTTTCATAACGATGCACACCGGTCTGCCGTGAGGACAATATTTTATATCAGGATTAACTTCGAGCTTTTTTACGATTTCAATTAACTCCTGAGGACTGTTTTTGTTTCCTGCCTTTATCGCCGAGCGACAGGCAACGTTATGGTAAAACCAGTCCATTTTTTCGGTAAAAATATCATTCTTGCCCTTTGCAAGATAATCTGACATCTCAATAATGCTATCCTCAACGTCGGAGGCGTCAAGATATTGCGGTACGGTTCTGACGATAACCGAGCTGTTGCCAAAGTCCTCAACCTCAAAACAGCATTCGGAAAACATTTCAAGGTTTTCAACAGCCGCGGTGTATTCGTTTTTGCCGAGCTTCACGGTTATGGGCTGAAGCAAAATCTGAGAAAAAGCTCCTGCTTTTTCATTTTTGAGCTTTTCGTAAATAATTCTTTCGTGAGCGGCGTGCTTGTCTATCAAAAGAATTTCGCTGTGGTTTTTTTCTGCGATTATATATGTATCAAAGGCTTCTCCAATAAATTTTAAAAATGCTTCGCCCTGTGCTTTAGCTTCAGCTTTCGGAAAGTCTGTTTGCTTTTCGTTGTTTTTGGTTAATTCCGATTTGTTTGAATCAGTAGAATTCTGTATGTTTATAACCGCTTCGGAAACCGGTTCGGTTTTGTCTGTTTCAAAAGCTATTGGTTCAATATCCTTCGGTTCGCCAAGTTCCGGTTTTGTATTATCTGATTTGGTGGGCTCACCATGATTTTCGGCTTGATTTTTGCTTTCATCCGAGTTATTAAATAAATCCAGCGCGTCAATTGAATCGGAAAAACCCACAGCAGGTTTTGGTTCGGATTTACTCTCTTTTGAATCAAATTCAATTCCTTCAAAGGGATTAAAATCGTTATCCGCCTTGCGTTGCTCTGCAACCGGTTTTGCCTGAAATTTTCCGCCCATAATAGCTTCCGCGTTTTTAAACGGATTAAATTTTTTGATATCATTAAAGGCTGTTTCTCTTTTAAAAACGGCTTCTTTTCTGCTGTCAGATTTAAGAAGAGCGGATTTTACAGCATGAAATACCGCGTCAAAAATCGGACGCTCGTTAATGAAGCGCACTTCAATTTTTGAAGGGTGAACGTTTACGTCTATCATCTCATAAGGAAGCTCCAGATTGAGCACACAGGATGGAAATTTTCCGACCATAACCGAATGCTTAAAGGCTTCCTCAAGCGCGACCATCCCTGTTCGGGTTCTGACATATCTTCCGTTGATAAAGAAATTTTGCATATTTCGGTTGGCACGTGAATTGACGGGCTTTGAAACAAAGCCGCTGACCTTGATTGAATCGAGCTGATAATCAACAGGAATCAGACCGGAAGCGAATTCCTTGCCGAAAACTGAATAGATCGCCGAAATCAGCTTGCCGTCGCCAAAGGTTTTTAACACCTGCTTGCCGTCTCGAATAAATGTAAACGCAATTTCGGGATGAGAAAGCGCAGCTTTGTCGATTATATTTGAAACCGCGTTTCCCTCGGCAACGTCTTTTTTTAAAAATTTGGCGCGTGCCGGAATATTGTAAAATAAATCTCTGATAACAAAGGTAGTGCCGTCAGGGCAGCCGGCGTCGTCAAAACTGATTTCTTCGCCGCCCTCTATAACATAAGATGTGCCTACATCTTCACTTTTGTTTTTGGTAATTAACTGCAATTTAGAAACCGCGCTGATCGAAGCCAGCGCTTCTCCGCGAAAACCAAGGGTAGAAATGCAGTCAAGGTCATTTTCAAGCCTGACCTTGCTTGTTGCATGACGAAGAAAAGCGATCTTTACATCGTCCTTCATAATTCCGCAGCCGTCATCGGCAACGCGCATGAAGGTGGTTCCGCCGTTCTTGATTTCTACCGTAATATGTTTGGCTCCGGCGTCGATCGAATTTTCAACCAATTCTTTGATAACCGACGAAGGTCTTTCAACAACTTCGCCTGCTGCGATAAGTTCTGCAACATGCTTGTCAAGAACATTTATTACTCCCATGTGCGTCACCACCCTTCTGTGCCGTGATTAATTATACCTGTATGACAAAATAATAAAAGGCAAGGTGTGGTCCGTATATTGTGCGGCGCTGCCTTATATCATACTTTTTAATTCGTAAAGCAAATTCATTGCCTCGATCGGAGTGAGAGTATTCAAATCTGCCGACTTGATCTTGTCAATAACCGGGCTGTTTTGTTCGGCGAAAAGCAAGGGCGTTTGCTCATTGCTTTCACGCCTGTCGGCAACAACAGTCTCACCTCTGCCGCTTTCCAGCTCGGCCAAGATTTCCTTTGCTCTTGCGATAATCGACTGAGGAACTCCCGCAAGCTTGGCAACCTCAATACCGTAGCTGTCATCTGCTCCGCCCGGAACGATCCTTCGCAAAAAGGTTATGTCGTCGCCGCGTTTTTTGACCGCGACGCTGTAGTTTTTAACTCCGTCCAAAAGCTGCTCCATTATTGTCAGCTCGTGATAATGCGTTGCAAAGAGCGTTTTTGCGCCGAGCTTCTTTTTGTCGGCACAAAATTCAAGCACCGCTCTTGCAATGCTCATTCCGTCGAACGTCGAGGTTCCCCTGCCGATTTCATCAAGAATAAGCAAACTTTTTGAGGTGGCTGATTTTACAATATTGGCTACCTCGCTCATTTCAACCATAAAGGTTGACTGTCCCGAAGCAAGGTCGTCGGAGGCGCCGACTCTGGTAAAAATGCTGTCAACTATACCGATTTGCGCTGATGATGCAGGAACAAAGCTTCCGATTTGCGCCAAAAGCACAATCAAAGCTGTCTGGCGCATATAGGTAGACTTTCCTGCCATATTAGGACCGGTGATAATTGCGATACGGTCGGTTTTTGAGTCAAGATTAACATCATTTGGTACAAAAGGAGCGTCCTTTAAAAGGACCTCAACAACAGGATGCCTTGAATCTTTTATATGTATAGATGATGACTGATTGACCTCTGGACGAACATATCTGTTGTCGCAGGCAACGTTAGCCAGCGAGGTTATAACATCCAAAGCCGCAATCGCCTTTGCGGTTTTTTGAATTCTTTCCAGTGAATCGGCAACTTTGAGTCTTATTGCGTTAAAAAGCTCATATTCCATGCCAAAGGCTCTGTCCTTAGCTCCGAGAATCTGTGACTCAACGTCTTTTAGCTCGCTTGTTATGTATCGCTCGCAGTTTGTGAGCGTCTGCTTGCGAATATAGTTTTCGGGGACAAGGTCTTTATATGAATTTGTTACCTCGATATAATAACCGAACACCCTGTTGTAGCCGACTCTGAGCTTGGGAATACCTGTTTTTTTACGCTGTTCTGTTTCGATTCGCGTAAGGATTACGTTTGAATCCTTCATAATCTTTGTAACGGAATCCAAAGCCTGATTATATCCGGGCTTTATCATCTCTCCCTCGCGCACCGAAAACGGCGGCTCGTCCTTGATTGCCGAATCAATAAGATCGTGAATATCCTCAAGCTTATCAAGATATTTATGTATGTTGGCAAGATATCGTGACTTGCATTTTTCCGTAAGCTCAAAAAGCTGAGGAAGCGGAGCGAAAGCCGCGCAAAGCGCGCGCAAATCTCTCGCGTTTGCCGAACCATAAACAATTTTTGTCATGAGCCGTTCAATATCAAAGATTCCGCTCAGTGCTTCGGTAATATCGAGTCTTAGAACAGTGTCGTTTACAAGCTCTTCAACCGCGCTTTGCCGATTATAAATCGACGTAATATTCATCAGCGGATGTTCAAGCCACGAACGAATAAGTCTTTTGCCCATTGCGGTTTTGGTTTTGTCAATTACCCAAAGCAGCGAACCTCGTTTTTCTTTTGTGAGCATGGTTTGAGTAAGCTCAAGATTTCTTTGAGTATTATAATCAAGGCGCATATACTGGCTTTCAGAATACACATTGATATGATTGATTCTTTCCATCCCTGTTTTTTGGGTTTCCGAAAGATAATTCAAAAGTGCTCCTACAGCTATAACCGTAACCGGCATATTTGATATCTTTTCGTAATCTGCGCCAAACCGGTTTTTTACGGCTTTTTCGCATATGCTGAGCTCAAATTTGTGATCCTCCAACAGCTCAACACCGGCAGAAAGCTTGGTTTTAATAAAAGACGGCAGTTCTTTGAGCTTGATAATATCTCCGCCTATAAGGATTTCGCTGGGATTGTATCCGGAAAGCTGATTTGTCAGTAAACTGAACGAATCCTTTCCAAATATTTCTGTAACATATAATTCTCCTGTAGAAATATCGCAAAAGCAAAGACCGATTTTTTTATCAATTGAAAACATGCAGCAGATATAATTGTTTTTGCTTTCATCAAGCATACTCTGCTCCATAACTGTGCCCGGAGTGATAACTCTGATGATATCGCGCTTTACAAGCCCCTTGGCGGTTGCGGGGTTTTCGATTTGTTCGCAAATCGCGACCTTGTAGCCCTTTGCAACAAGCTTAGCGATATATCCCTCACAGCTGTGAAAGGGTACTCCGCACATCGGAGCACGTTTTTCCTGGCCGCAGTCTCTGCCGGTTAGAGTAAGCTCGGCGTCCTCATAGAACATTTCATAAAAATCTCCCAGCCGAAAAAACAGGATGCTGTCTTTATTCTGTTCTTTAATCTCAAAATACTGCTTCATCATCGGAGACAGATCTGCCATTATTACACCTCCGCGCGTTTAAAATAAAATTAGTGGCAGCCTCCGCAGCTTGCGCAGCTGCCTGAACAGGACGAATAATCTGCTGTTTCGGGATCTGCACCCTCGGATGACTGCTGAACAATCGCGAGCACTCTGTTTGCGACAGCGTCATATTCCGACTTTGCCGCATTGTAGGCGATCATATTTTCATTAGACATGATTTTTGAATAAACCTCTCTCATTTCGGCGTTGAGCTTGCTGAGCTTGTCAGGATCGCTGTCCTTCTTTGAGGATTCGCCGTTGATCGCCATTCTCTTTAGATTAAATTCACCGATAAGCGTTTGAAGCTCCTTGTCGGCGTCAGCCTTTGTCTGAACCTCATGAAGCTTTTTGTAGGTTTCCTCCTGCTGCAAAGCTTTTCCCAAATCTCTTGCCATTGTGATGATATCCATAAATATTACCTCCGGTTTATTATTCCAGTTCGCCCTTTAATATCCAGTTTCGGGCTTTTGTGATTTTAACGTTTTGAAATGTGCCGATAAGCTCCTCGGGAGCATTCAGCTCTACAATTATGTTTCCGCTTGTTCGTCCGATTAATTCATTGTCTTTGCCGGTTTTGCCCTCTATTAATACTTTTTCGGTTTTTCCGACCATTGAGGAACAGCGTTTTGCAGCAATTTCCTCCTGAACGTCAAGCAGTTCTCTGAACCATTTTGATTTTTCCTCTGCCGGAACCGGATCTTCCATTTTTGCTGCCGGCGTGCCCTCGCGCGGAGAAAAAATAAATGTAAACAGCGAGGTGAATTCTACCTCGCGTATCAGCGAAAGCGTTTCCTTAAAATCCTCGTAGGTTTCGCCGGGAAAGCCGACAATAATATCGCTTGTGAGCGATACATCCGGAATTTTTTCCTTTGCGTAGCTTATGATTTCAAGATACTTTTTTCTGTCATAATGACGATTCATCGCCTTTAGGATCCTGTCCGAGCCGCTTTGAAACGGAAGATGAAGGTGACGGCTGATATGAACGCTTTCGGCGATTGTGTCAATCAGTTCTTTTGAGCAATCCTTAGGATGAGAGGTCATAAACCGCAGCCAGTAGTCTCCGTCAATTTGATCGATTTTTCTTAGCAGCTGAGAAAAGTTAGTCTTATTTTCAAGCGTTTTTCCATAGGAATTTACATTTTGACCAAGAAGCGTAATATCCTTATAGCCGCAATTTATCATTTCTTTTGCTTCCGAAACGATGATATCCGTTTCTCTGCTGCGTTCCCTGCCTCTTACGTAGGGTACGATACAATATGTACAAAAATTATTACAGCCGTACATAATCGGAAGCCAGCCCTTGAAAACGCCGTCTCGTCTGACCGGAATTCCCTCATAAAGCTTGTTGTCATCGTTACCGCGTTCAAATACACGCCTTCCGTTTACAAGTGAGCTGTACATCAGCTCCGGAAAGTGATGAAGTGAATGAGTGCCAAATACCAAGCCGACAAATGGAAAACTTTTGTAGATTCTTTCGGCGATATGCTTTTGCTCCATCATGCAGCCGCAAAGCGCGATAAGAATCTGAGGATGCTTGCGCTTAAGATTTTTTAGTGCGCCCACATTTCCGAAAACCCTGTCCTCAGCGTGTTCCCTGACGGCACAGGTGTTAAAAAGAATAAAATCGGCGTCATCCGGAGCGTCTGCGAACACAAAGCCCGAAACGCTGAGCATACCCTTGATTTTTTCACTGTCTGCAACATTTTGCTGACAGCCGTAGGTACGGATAAACGCGACGGGCTTTTCTCCCCTTTTGCGAATTTCCATAAGCTCAGCAATCAGCTTCATATATTCAAACTGTGTTTCGGACAATTTATCAGCATGAATAACCGAATCTGCCAAATAAACGCCTCCTAAATTATTTTACTAACCATTATATTATAACACAATATATATATCATTTCAATGTTTTTTTACAATATTTTGCGTTTACTAATACTATTATTAAGCCGCTAAATAATAATACACTCATAATTTGCCTAGTGCTTGTTTAATAAATAGCGGAATGCGCAAAAAGCGAGCGATTTTTTCGCAAGATGCAGTATTGAGGAAAAAGAGCCGGTCTTTTGGGCGTTTCTTCATTTATTAAACAAGCCTTAGTATGAGCGGTATAGCTCTCCGTAGCCTGACGGTACTTCGCCGACAATCACAGACTGTGCAATTTCAAAATCTGTTGTAAAGCTAACCGAGCCGCTGTAATCCATTGAGGTTGTGATTATATCGGTTGTAACTATCAGCCTAATGTGGTGCAGGGTTTGATTGATCCCCGCGCTTTCAAAGCTGCTTTCAATCTTGCAGTTAAGGTTGCCGGTGACGCAAAAATTAATACTGATTTCAGGGCCTGCGTTTGACAGGAGAGTTAGATTTGTGAATGCTCCAAGTGGAATTTTGACCTCGCAATCTCTAAGCTTCTCAAGCTCTTTTTGCGCTGCGGAAGTAATCTCTGATTTTAAGTTATTTATCAATACGGAATCGGTTTCAACAGCTGTAACCCTGCTGTTTTCGGAATATGTTATTTTGGCAAGCCGATCATAGCTGTAGCTGCCGTGACTCAAGGTTTCTTCCACAGCTCTGCAAACAGCTTTGTTTGAAATAGTAACGGCTTGATTTTGCACGAATATCGGCTTGTATTCGGCAACCTGTCCTTCAAAAAGTACAGTAATCAAGATAAATACAGCAGAAATTATCAAGATGATAAGTTTGAGCGCAGTAAATCTGCGTCTATATCTTTTGTAATACAGCAAAAAAGCACCCCTCGTATATCATATACGAGAGGTGTTGATTTGTGAATTATTGGTATTTAGATTACTCTTTTTCTTCTTTGGGTTTACATTCCTCACAGTCGCAGTCGTCACAATCCTTGAATTCGTCGTCAAAGAGATCGGAAAAATCAAACTCAAGAAGCTCGCCGCAGTTTGGGCACTCAATTTCGCCCTCAAGAAGAACATCCTCGGATACGTTTAGCTTTTGTCCGCAGGCACCGCAGGTAACCTCGTAAAACGGATTCTCCTCGTCGTCATAATCATGACATCCGCAGTCGCACTCATCATCGTCACAGTCGTCAAAATCGCCGTCGTAAAGCTCTTCCTCAACTTCGGCAAGATCGTGGTCAATTTCGTCAACCTGTGCGCTGAGATCATCATAGAGATCTTCCATATCATCAACCGAATAAGCCATATCCTCAAGCAGATTGAGGATTTCATTTATAACCTTAACCTCGGGCTTGGTTTCGTCGAGAGAAAGTCCCTCGGCAAGTCCCTTGATATAAGCAAGTTTTTCAGTAATATTCATAATAAACAATTCTCCCAAAGCTTAGGCTCTGCCCATATATTCGCCTGTTCTTGTGTCGATCTGAATAACCTCTCCCTCGTCAATAAAGAGAGGCACCTTGATTTCCGCACCGGTTTCAAGAGTTGCCGGCTTTGTAGCGTTCGTAGCTGTGTCGCCCTTAAAGCCCGGATCTGTCTTGGTAACCTGAAGCTCGACAAAGTTAGGCGGCTCAACGCCGAATACGTTGCCTTTGTAGGAAAGAATCTTGCAAATCATGTTCTCTTTAACAAACTTAAAGCTGTCGCCGAGTACGCTTTTGTTAATCGGGATCTGTTCCCAGGTTTCTGTATCCATGAAATAATACAAGTCGCCGTCAGAATAGCTGTATTCCATATCCTTCCTCTCGATAAACGCTGTAGGATACTTATCGTTGGGGTTAAAGGTTTTTTCAACAACCGCACCTGTAATTACATTTCTGATTTTTGTTCTTACAAAAGCAGCGCCTTTACCCGGCTTTACATGTTGGAATTCAATGATTGATACAACCTGACCGTCCATTTCAAATGTAACGCCGTTTCTGAAATCACCTGCTGAAATCATTTTGTTTTACCTCCTGTTATAACCTAATGCAACAACACCACTGTAATAATGTATTATTGCTATTACACACAACATTTGCGCTGTGATATCTTTATTTATTATTATACATAAAACTTACATAAATTGCAAGTGTTTTATTAGGGCTTGTTTAATAAAAAAGACAAAACACCCGGCTGACAAAGCGTTTTGATCCGTTTTGCGTGTTTTTGCAAAAGATAAGACTACAGAATCATGAGCTCCTTGGACAGATTAACGAAATTTTGATATCCGTCCTCAGTCACGCAAACCATGTCCTCGATCCTGACTCCGAATTTGTCCGGCAAATAAATTCCCGGCTCATCGGTAATAATCATGCCGCTTTTAAGAATCGACTCGCTTTTTGGAGAAACAACCGGAGCCTCGTGAATTTCCAGCCCTACTCCGTGACCTACTGAATGCCCGAAATATTCGCCGTAGCCCGCGCCTTCGATAATTCTTCTTGCAGCTCTGTCAACCTCTTTGCACGCAGCACCCGGATTAATGGCTTCAAGAGCGGCGAGCTGAGCTTTTAGGACGATATTATATACGGTTATCATTTCCTCTGTTGCGCGTCCGACCGCAATTGTTCTTGTGGTATCGCTGCAATAGCCATCGTAAACCGCGCCGAAATCAAAGGTGACAAAATCTCCAACGCAAACCGAATCGTCTCCCGGTACTCCGTGCGGAAGCGAGGTTTTTTTGCCGGTAATTGTAATAAGGTCAAACGACGCTTTTTCCGCGCCGTATTGCTTCATAAAGAATTCAAGCCTTGCAGCAAGCTCTCTTTCCTTTACTCCGGGTTTAACGTAATTAAGCGTTTCAAGGAATGCGTTTTCGGCGATAATTTGGGCGGTCTGGATTTTGTCAAGCTCGGTTTCATCCTTTATTGAGCGGATTTCATTGATTTTTAAATCAACCTCTTCGTCGGCAATGCAGTATATACCCTTTGAATCTAGCTCTTTATTAAAGCTTTCAAAGCGTTTGACCGAAATATCAGAGGCTTCAAACCTAAGCGTCTTAACTCCGTTGTTTTCAGCCGTTTGAGCAAGCTCGGATAAAAGCTCTTTGAAGCAAACTATCCTACAGCCGAAGCAAGCCTTGAGTGCCGCCTCGTAATAACGAAAATCAACAAACAGAATGCTTTCGTTTTCGCTGACGAGCAACACACCCTCGCTTTTAAGAAAGCCAGAAAAATAACCTATATTCACCTCGGACGTAAGCACAAAAGCCTCGTCGCTGCTTTTAAGAAGTGATTTTAGACTACAGATCCTTTTTTCAAAAATCTCATTCATTTGTAATTACCTCAATTGCGTTAATTGCCAAAAAGTAGCTTAGTTTGCCAAAGCCGGCGATTTGACCTCGGCAAACCGGAGCGATGACCGAAGTGTGTCTGAATTCCTCTCTGGCATGGATATTTGACATATGAACCTCGATATAAGGAATATTTACGCAGGCGATTGCGTCACGTAACGCATAGCTGTAATGCGTGAGCGCTCCGGCGTTTATTACCGCGCCGCAAAATCTGTCGCGTGAGGAATGGATCTTGTCAATCAAATCACCCTCATGATTTGACTGATAGATTTCTGCCTCAAAACCATGCTGCCCGGCGTATTCAATAATTTGTTTATTGATATCATCGGCAGTTTCCGCACCGTAAACGCCCTTTTCACGAACGCCTACCATATTAAGGTTTGGCCCTAAAATCACAAGAAGCTTTTTCATAATTAATCACCATTAACAATCAAAACGTGAAAAGCGGACAGATTGCTCTGTCCGCTAAATGTATTATCTGTATTTGCGTTTGCGGGCTGCTTCGGATTTCTTTTTACGCTTTACGGAAGGCTTTTCATAAGCTTCTCTTTTGCGAACCTCAGCAATAACGCCTGCCCTGGCACACTGCTTCTTGAATCGTCTTAACGCGCTCTCAAGAGACTCATTCTCTTTTAATCTAATCTCTGCCATCTATCTTCCCTCCCATCTGCCATATGGCATGGGTAATTTGCATAAGTGCATAAGCTATTATACAATATGTTGTTTTTCTTGTCAATAGAAATGTAGAATTTTATAATAATTTTTATTTAAAGGGAATCTCTGATAAGTTATTGTCGTGCAAAAATGCGCGGCAAATGTTTTGAGGATTCCGTAAATAAGCTAACGGATTTCTTAAGGCAATACCGCATAATTCGTGTGCGGTGTTGCCTTAAAGCTTTTTAAGGTTTAACAACAAGATTAACAAGCTTTTTGAGCACAACGATCTCCTTAACAACCTTCATCCCTTCGATTGCGGCCTTTACCTTTAAGTCAGCCTTAGCGATGTCAAGCAGCGCTTCCTTTGTAGCGTCTGCCGGAACATTGAGCTTTGCTTTGATTTTGCCGTTTACCTGAACAACGATTTCAACGCTTTCATCAACACATTTTAACTCGTCATATTCAGGCCACTGCGCATCGGCAAGGATTCCTTCTCCAAGCTTGCAGGCTTCATAAACCTCCTCGGTAATGTGAGGAGCAAAGGGATTAAGCAGGATTGAAAAGATTCTCAGCTCTTCCCTGTTGATTGTCTTGACATTTGAAATATCGTTGATAAGCGCCATAAGCGCGGCAATCGCTGTGTTGAACTTGATATTTTCAATATCCTCTTCAACCTTTTTGATTGTCTTGTGAAAAGCTCCTTCAAGCTCGGGACGGATTGTATCTCCGTCGATAAGGCAGGTCTGCAAATTCCAGTAGCGCTCAACAAATCTGCGGCAGCCGCGAATACTTGAAGGGCTCCACGGAGCCGCCTTTTCAAAGTCGCCGATAAACATTTCGTATAGGCGCATTGTATCAGCTCCGTACTCGTCAACAATTTCATCGGGATTAACGACGTTGCCTCTTGATTTACTCATCTTTTCGCCGTTTTCACCCAAAATCATTCCGTGTGAGGTACGCTTTGCGTATGGCTCCGGAGTCGGAACTACACCCAGATCATACAAAAATTTGTGCCAAAAGCGGCTGTAAAGCAGGTGAAGCGTTGTATGCTCCATTCCGCCGTTATACCAATCGACCGGTGCCCAGTATTCAAGCGCTTCTTTTGAAGCCAAGGCATTGTCGTTATGCGGATCCATATATCTGAGATAGTACCACGACGAGCCTGCCCACTGCGGCATAGTATCTGTTTCACGGTATGCTTTTCCTCCGCAGTGAGGACATGTTGTTTCAATCCAGTCAGTCATCTTGGCAAGGGGAGACTCTCCGTTGTCAGTCGGCTCGTATGACTCAACCATTGGCAAAGTCAGCGGAAGCTCGCTTTCGTCAACCGGAACATAGCCGCATTTTTCACAGTGAACAATCGGGATAGGCTCTCCCCAATATCTTTGACGTGAGAACACCCAGTCTCTGAGCTTGTAATTGACCTTTGTATGTCCCTTGCCCTCTGATGTGAGCCAGTCAATGATCTTCTTTTTTGCTTCTTCAACTGTTAAACCGTCTAGCATTCCGGAGTTCACCATTATGCCCGTCGCACAGTCGGTAAAAGCTTCTTCTTCAACGTTTCCGCCCTTAACAACCTCGATGATAGGAAGATTGAACTTTTTTGCAAATTCCCAGTCTCTGATATCGTGACCCGGAACAGCCATGATCGCGCCTGTACCGTAGGAAACGAGAACATAATCGGAGATAAAAATAGGAATTTCCTTGTCGTTCACAGGATTTATCGCCATAACTCCGTCGAGTTTTACGCCGGTTTTTTCTTTTGCTACTTCAGTTCTCTCAAAGTCTGACTTTCTTGCCGCGGCAGCCTGATATTCACGTATTTCCTCCATATTGCCGAGCCTGTCAGCCCATTTTTCAATCAAAGGATGCTCAGGTGAGATAACCATATATGTAGCGCCGTAAAGTGTATCGGCTCTGGTGGTATAAATCGTAAGCGTGTCGCCGGTGGTTGTTTTGAAATCGACCTCCGCGCCTGTGCTTCTGCCGATCCAGTTCTTTTGCTGAGCCTTGACTCTGTCAGGATAATTCACCAAATCAAGGTCATTTATAAGTCTGTCGGCATATTCGGTAATTTTGAGCATCCACTGTGACTTGACCTTGTGAACAACCTCGCTTCCGCAGCGCTCACAAACGCCGTTGACGACCTCTTCATTTGCAAGTACACATTTGCAGGAGGTACACCAGTTTACGTTCATTTCTTTTTTATAGGCAAGACCTTTTTTGAAAAGCTGAATAAATATCCACTGAGTCCACTTATAGTAGCTTGGATCGGTTGTGTTGATCTCTCTGCTCCAGTCAAAGGAAATACCCAGCGACTGAATCTGCTTTTTAAAGCGGGCGATATTATTTTTTGTAACAATCTCAGGGTGAATGTGGTTCTTGATAGCATAGTTTTCCGTAGGGAGTCCAAATGCGTCCCAGCCGATCGGATATAGAACATTGTAGCCCTGGAGCCTTCTTTTTCTTGCTACTGTATCAAGCGCGGTGTAGGGGCGCGGATGGCCTACGTGAAGTCCCTGACCCGACGGATAAGGGAACTCGATCAGAGCATAAAATTTTTCTTTATCTGAGTTTTCCTCGGCATGAAAAACTCCCTTTTCTTCCCAAATTTGCTGCCACTTCGGTTCAACAGCTTTGTGATTGTACTTCAAAATATATCCCTCCGAATTTATTGTGCAAAAAATTTATTAATCTATAATATCTGTAAGGTCAACCGCTTTGCCGTCCTGCCACAAACGATCAAGGTCGTAAAACTCCCTTGCCTCGTCCGAAAACACATTAACGATAACGTCAATATAGTCAAGCAGGATCCATGTGTTTGAGCGATAGCCCTCGATATGGCTTACTGAAATTCCTGCTTTGTCCAGCTGATATTCAACCTCGTCGGCAAGAGCCTTTACGTGAGTTGAGCTGTTACCGGTGGCAATTACCATGTAATCGGCAAGCACAGAAACATCGCTGATTTCAATAACCTGAATATCTAAGCCTTTTTTGCCGCTTATAGCTTTGGCGGCGAGAACAGCCTGTTCATATGAAGTCATAATTATTTTCCCTCGTTTAGAATAATATCGTTATAGCAAAAAACCTCGTCCGGATGAATAGCCAGCTTCCTTTTTGTCAGGTCGCAAAGCGTGAACTGAAAACCAAAAATCATCGCTTCTTCAAGGCTTTCCCTTGATTTTTTGCGCATAGTCTCAACACCGTCATAATCTCGTTCCTCGGAAGTGAAGTCTGCAACAAAAATAACCTTTTCAAGCAGCGACATTCCTGCCCTTCCGGTAGTATGATATCTTATCGCGTTGATTATATCAGGATCTTTGATTCCGGGATTTGTCTGAATATACACGCTTCCGCTGATACTGTGCCATAGCTTGGGCGCGTTTTTTTGAACATTGTCTAAAATTATACCACCGTCTTGCATAATTTGCAACTGTTCATCAAAGGGAAGCTCTTTTGTGATGTCATGCAGAATTCCGGCGATATACGCCTCTTCCTCGTCTGCTCCGTAAAGCTTCGCGAGAACCACAGCTTCCTTTGCCACATTAACACTGTGTTTAAAACGCCTGTCTCCCATCTTGGGACGAATCAAATTTTCATAGCCGACCGTATTCATTGCTCTCACTTCCGATATAAATTATTGTTTGTTATATAGTCAAATACATTCAAATCAAGCAAGTCTTTAATTCTTTCATCTTTCCATATATGTTCGCGAATATAGGTTGAAGAAACCTGAGTTACAGAGTTTTCTAGAATATATGCTTTCGCGCCCATAGGCTTTAGAACAGAAGCATAAAAATCGTCAAGCGCGCGCTTGTCGTCGTTGTTTCTGGGAATTGTAATCACAGAGGAGCTTTTAAATATGGATTTGGGATTTTTCCATTTATCAAGCGTCAGAAACATGTCTGCTCCCATAATTAAAAACAATTCGTCATTTGAATATATTTCTTTCAATGAATTAAGAGTTTCGTAGGTATAGCTTTTTCCTCCGCGTTGTATTTCAATGTTGGAAACACAAAAGTCCGGATAATTCTGTGCTGCAAGGCAGCACATTTTAAGACGATGTTCACAGCTTTCGAGCTCGCTGTCTGATTTGTGCGGCGGAGAATAGGTTGGTATCAATATAATTTTATTGAGCCGGATAGAATCCATGCAGTACTTTCCCAGCTCAATGTGACCCTTGTGAATCGGGTTAAAGCTTCCGCCCAAAATTCCGAGTCTGCTCATTTGCTTTTTGCCTTTGGAAGAGTAATAACCGGTTCGTCGGGATTTTGGCGGTATAAAACAAATTTTGAGCCGATCACCTGAACCACCTCAGACGAGGTGCCTTCGGCAATTATTTCGGCACTTTCACGTGGGGAATAACTGCTGTTTTCAAGCGTTTTTCCCTTTATAAGCTCTCGCGCGGTCAGCGCGTCGTCAGCCTGTTTGATTATATTTTCGGTGATCTCGCCCTTGCCGATATACAGAATTGTTTCGATTCCGTTGGCAAGTCCTCTGAGATACGCCCTTTGTTTACTTGTCAGCATATTAGTCCTCTTGTTTCTTTTGATTTTTTAGATATTTTTCCAGCTCGGTTTTCAGCATGTTAAGAGCCTTTCCTCTGTGGCTGACTGCGTCCTTTTCCTCTGCGCTAAGCTGAGCAAAGGCTTTGTCACCCTGCATAAAAATCGGGTCATATCCAAAGCCGCCGTTGCCGACCGGCTTATATCCGATTACTCCCTCGCAATGACCCTCGACTTCTATTTTTGAGCCGTCGGGCAGAATACAGCATATCGCCGAGGTATAGTGCGCGCCGCGTTTATCCTCGGGAACATCCTTTAGCTCGTTTAACAGCTTGTTGTTTCTGTCCTCGTCAGTCGCGCCTTCACCTGCATATCTTGCGGAATAAATCCCGGGCGCGCCGTTGAGCGCGTCAACACACAGTCCGGAATCATCGGCAACCGCGGGCATACCTGTTTTTACATATGCTGCGTTTGCCTTGATAAAGGCATTTTCCAAAAAAGTAGTACCGGTCTCCTCAACCTCGTCAAGTTTGATTCCTGCGTTTTTTGCAGATATCGCTTCTATACCGAGAGGGTTTAGAATTCTTTCCATCTCTATGAGCTTTTTTTGATTGTTGGTAGCTATAATAAATTTCATTATTTTCTCCGGTTTGACAAGTATCACTCTGATTTCGCGAACAATGCTTTTGCAAATTCTTCTGAGTTAAACGGCTGCAAGTCGTCGATTTGTTCACCGACGCCGATATATTTTACCGGTATGCCGAGACCTTCTTTAATTGCAAGCACAACGCCGCCCTTAGCCGTGCCGTCAAGCTTAGTCAAAACAATGCCCGTGATACCGGTAGCTTCTCTGAACTGTTCAGCCTGGTTCACAGCGTTTTGACCTGTCGTTGCGTCAAGCACCAAGAGCTTTTCTTTTGCTGCGTCGGGAAGCTCTCTGTCGATAACTCTGTTGATTTTTGCAAGCTCGTCCATAAGGTGCTTTTTATTATGAAGTCGTCCGGCGGTGTCGCAGATTATTACGTCGGCATTTCTTGCCTTTGCGGCAGAAATAGCGTCAAAAATAACCGCAGCCGGGTCGCTGCCCTCCTCCTGCTTGATTATTTCACAGCCGCTTCTTTCAGCCCAGATGTCAAGCTGTTCAATAGCAGCGGCTCTAAAGGTATCCGCGGCGGCAAGAAGAACTCTTTTGCCTTCATTTGACAGCCTGTATGCAAGCTTTCCTATAGTTGTAGTTTTTCCGACTCCGTTTACGCCGATCACAAGAATAATAGACGGACTGGTTGAAATATCAATGCCTTCGTCTCCGCTGAGCATTTCGGAGATAATTTCCTCCAAAAGTACGTTGATTTGCTCCGGATCGGTAACGCCTTCCTTTTTTACACGAGTTCTGAGCTCCTGACAGATTTTTTGGGCTGTAGGAACGCCAACGTCACCCATAACCAAAAGCTCTTCAAGCTCTTCAAAAAGCTCCTCATCAATCTTTGTAAAGGATTTGAGCATGGTGTCGATCTGACCCATAACGGCGTTGCGCGTCTTTTTAAGTCCCTCTTTGATTTTATTAAAAAGTCCCATAATAACCTTCCTTTATTTAGTTTCGATCCCGAGCTTTGAAGCAACCTCGGTTGAGCGCAGCTCCAGCAGCTTGGAAATTCCCTCGTCCTGCATTGTTACTCCGTACAAAACGTCGGCTTCCTCCATTGTGCCGCGCCTGTGGGTAATGAGAATAAACTGCGTATTATCGGTCATATTTCTCAGATAGCTTGCAAAACGATAAACGTTTACGTCGTCGAGCGCGGCTTCAATTTCGTCCATAACGCAAAACGGCGCGGGACGAACCTTCATGATCGCAAAGTACAGCGCGATCGCGGCGTCAAGATGAACAACAATTTTACCCGGCGGATGAACATAAATATCTATTCCGCAGGTCAAAATATTCTCCGGATCGGCAAGGGCAAGTGACGCCGTGCCGCCGCCGAAAAGCTCCTTGAAGGTATAGGTGAAGTTTTTGTTGATCTCGTCAAAGCTCTTAACAAAGCTTTCCTTCATCTGTTTGGTAAGGTTGATAATAAGACGTTCAATTTCCTTTTTGGATTTTTCAACATCTTCAACCTGTTCACTCATAAACGTGTATCTTTCGGAAACCTCTTTGTATTCTTCAATTGCGGACACATTTACATTTCCCAGCGATTTGATACCTCGCTTAAGCTCGTTTAGCTTGCGACGCGCGGCGGCTTCGTCGCTGATTTTAACAGCTGACTGCTCTGCCTCACGCTTTGTAAGCTCATATTCTTCCCAAAGCTTTGCTATTATTTCGTCGTATTCCTTTTGAATATTGATTTTTCTTTCTTCCAGTCTTGCAAGCTCTCTGCCGCTTACCTCTCGCTCAGAGTTTTTGCTTCTTTCAATACTCCTGATTTCGGCAGAACGCTTTTCAAGCAGATCTCTCTGTTTATTAATTGCGTCAATCTTATCGTTTTGAGATTTTTGTGTGTTCTCAAGAGTATTAATCAGAGAATTATAATCATTTATGCTCTTCTTAGCTTTGAAAATCGCATCTTCACAGCGTTCAATCTGCTCATTAAGCTCAGCAGTTCTTTTATCCTGATCAAGCCCTGAGCTTTTTGCGAAAACAATTTCCGTATTCAGCGCGTCAATATCCTTTTGAGAAGTAACTATTTCAAGACGAATGCTTTGCAGATTTGCGGAAATCTCCTCACGCTTTTGTGTAAGCTGAGTACGGCTGCCGGTTACCGAATTGATTTGTTCTTCTGTTTCCGAGATTTTTTTACTAAGCTGCGCAAGACGTTGCTTTGCCTTAATTCCGTCGGATTTCAGAGCTTCGCATTTTTTGTCGCAGACAGAAATTTCCGTGTTTGCGGAATCAATCAAAGAGCTTGTATTATCCAGCTCGGTCTGACAGGCTCGCGTTTCGGCTTCAAGTCGGATTTTTTCATGCTGTAAATTTGAAAGCTCCGCATTTGCTCCGAGAAGCTGAGCTTCTATAGAACCAAATTCCCTTGTCGCGGCTTCAAGCTCTGCTTCGGCTGACTTTAATGCTTCGGAAAGCTTTACCGCGTCGGCTTTGAGCGACATAATTTCACTTGCTCTGCTGAGAAGTCCGGTATTTTTATTCAGCGAGCCGCCTGTGAGCGAACCGCCGGCGTTTACAACCTGACCGTCAAGAGTAACAACTCTGAATCGGTAGGAATATTTTTTTGCTAATGAAGCCGCACAGTTCAAATCCTCGGCAATGACGATTTTTCCGAGAAGATTAGAAAGAATGTTCTTGAATTTGTCGTCGCACGAGCAAAGAGATGAAGCTATTCCGACATATCCATAGCAATCGTCAAGTCCTGATTCCTTAAGCTCACGCGGCTTGATTGTATTGAGCGGCAAAAAGGTTGCTCTTCCTCCGTCGGTTGATTTTAAAAATCTTATTGCCTGTTTTGCGTCCTCGTCGGTTTCAACGACAATGTTTTGCATAGCCGCACCCAGAGCGGTTTCTATTGCCACGCCGTATTTTGGCGGAACAGAAATCACTCTTGACACAGGACCGCAAACGCCCTTTAGCTTGCCGTTTTTTGAAGCATTAACAACAATTTTAACGCTTTTTGAAAAACCTTCAAGGTTTCTTTCAAGATTTTCAAGAAAAGAAATCTTTCTTCCGTGCTCACGGGCGTCAAGCGTAAGTCTGTCGCATTCTGCTCTTAAAGCGTTTTTCTTTTTCTCCCGAGAAGCAAGCTTGATTTCAAGTCCGCTGATTGTGTTAGAAAGTGAATCTGAGTTTTCTTCAAGCTGTTTTAGCTTTGCTGTATAATCGTCAAGCAACCCGATGAGAGCTTCAAGCTGTTCTTTTCTCTCGCCGTTGGCTTTTATCAGAGCTTCCTTTCTTGAGATCAGCTCAGCGATTGTACTCTCCGAGGTCATGTCAATTACTCTTTCGTCCGCAGACTGAGAAGTAAGAGCAGAAAGCTCCGCGGTGAGCTTTTGCAATGCGTCACTGCTTTTTCCGGAATCAATATTTATTATGTTCAGTTCTTCCGAAAGCTCACTGTAACGCTTTTGCTTGCCGATTATCTCTTTGTCCAGAACCGCGATCCGCGCCTCTTTTTCGGCGATTGTTTTTTCGAGCTCGTCTGCATTTTTTTGAAACTGAGCTATCTCACCATTGATTCTGTCAATATTTTCGCTATTGTGGAGTATGTCGTTTTCAGAAACTGAAATCTTGGCTTTTGTTTCTAAAATTTCACCTTCAAGTCCCGATATCTTACCTCGGATTTCTTCGATTTGAGATAACAGCTGTCCGTTTTTAAGATATATTTCCTCACTCTCAAGCTGAATACTTTCAAGAGCCTCTTCAGCCTCGTCGTACTGAGCCTTGGCAATAGATATTTTTTCTTCCTGAGCCTTGATTTTATCCTGAGAATTATCAAGAGTTCTGAGCCACAGCGCGATCTCCAAGCCACGCTTTTCTTCCGAAAGCTTCAAAAACTGCTGTGCTTTTTCAGACTGCTTTTCAAGCGGACCGACTCTTTCTTCAAGCTCGGTAACAATATCCCTTAGTCTGAGCAAGTTGTCCTCTGTGCTTTTCAGCCGTCTTTCGGCTTCGGTTTTTCTGTATCTGTAGCGTGAGATCCCGGCAGCTTCTTCAAAAATCTCGCGCCTGTCCTCACCCTTTGACGAAACAATGCTGTCTATCTTACCCTGACCGATCATCGAATAACCGTCGCGACCCAAGCCGGTATCCATAAACAGCTCGTTGATGTCCTTTAGCCTGACCGCGGCCTTGTTTATCAAATATTCGCTTTCGCCGCTTCTGTAGTATCTGCGTGTTACGGCGATGTTGTCTCCGTCAAATTCCAGAAATCTGTCTGAATTATCAATATTGAGAGTAACCTCGGCATAACCCTGCTTTTTTCTCTTGTCGGTGCCGTTAAAAACCACGTCCTCCATTTTGGAGCAGCGCAGGCTTTTGGGCGACTGCTCGCCAAGCACCCATCTAATCGCGTCGCTTATGTTGCTTTTTCCCGAACCGTTGGGGCCGACAACAGAGGTTATACCCTGCTCAAAGCTCAATTTTGTTTTGTCGGGAAATGTCTTAAAGCCCTGTACTTCCAATGATTTTAAACGCATCAATTACCCCTATAAAATGTACATTCCGTATTTATCAAGCTCATCGTCAAATTCAATTTTGAGCTTGTAGCCCAAGCCTTCAAGCTTGTGCAAATTGGTTTTTTTCTGTCCCAAAAGCTTAGAAAGCGATTTTGGGTTAATAAAAACTCTTGTTTCCCGTTTTTCTGGGAATTTTGCCAAAGCAAGAAATTTTTCAAGCATGAGCTTGCTCTCGCAAAGTTCCTTAAATGCGGGATGATAGTTTTCTCCCAAACTGTTTTGCACAAGGCTGTCGGAATAATGAAGTCCGAGCCTTATGATTTTTATGTTTTCCTTCTCAAAAAGAGTTATAAGCTCCGTGCAAAGAGCGACCGACTGCTCAAGCGTATACGGAACAAAGCGTCCGCTTTTATACAGCTCCGCAAGCCCGGTATCTTTCATGATAACGGTAGGATAAATTCTCACGGTTTCAGGTCTGAGACTGATAAAATCAAGAGCAGTTTGTTTGTCTTTGTCAAAGTCCGAGCCATATAGTCCTGTCATCATTTGCAGTCCAAGCAGAAATCCTCGGGCTTTGATAAGCTCTGACGCGACAAAAATATCCCTTCTGCCGTGACCGCGGTCGTTTAGCGCAAGGACCTCCTCGTCGGTTGACTGTGCGCCAAGTTCAATGGAGGTAACCTTGTATTTTGCAAGAATTTCAAGGATTTCATTGTCAATATAATCAGGTCGGGTAGAAATCCTGATCCCGCCGAAAAAATCGATAAATTTGTTCGCCGCTTGTAAAAGTGAGAGCATGTATTCTCTGTCAATCGCGGTAAAGCTGCCTCCGAAAAAAGCAATTTCGATATTTCTTGCTCTTTCGCCTACTTTATCAAGAGCCTCACTCAAAATACTTTCAACGTCTTTTGGCGACGGCTGAGTTTTTTGACCTGTTATGTTTTTCTGATTACAAAACGAGCATTGATGCGGACAGCCGTTGTGTGGAATAAAAATAGAAATATTACCCTGCTTAATAGCCCATCAGCTCCAATGCTTCTCTTGCCGCCTGCTGTTCGGCTTCCTTCTTGCTTCTTCCGCCGCCCCTGCCTATAACGTTGCTGTTCAGATGAACTTCAACAACAAAGTGTTTGTCATGGTCGGGACCTGTTTCGCTGACAGGAACATATTCCAGACGCTCACCCGGATTCTTCTGTATAATTTCCTGAAGAGTAGTCTTGTAATCTCTTACACTCTTTTTCCTTGAATTCTTTATCGAGGGTATCACAAAATTAAGTATATGCTTTCTTGCCGGTTCAATTCCGCCGTCAATATAAATCGCCGCTATCAGCGCCTCGAACGCGTCGGAAAGAATTGATGGTCTTTCCGCTCCTCCGTTATTTCTTTCTCCCTTGCTGAGCACAAGATATTTTCCGAGTTCAATTTTTTTGGCAAATTCAAAAAGCGATTTTTCACACACAAGCGAAGCCCTGAGCTTTGTCAGTTCTCCCTCGGGAAGCTCCGGACAATGCTTGAATATGTAGTCTGAAACCACAATTGACAGCACTGCGTCACCCAAGAATTCCAGACGTTCATTGTATTTTATATGCTTGGATTTATGCTCATTCGCGAAGGATGAATGAGTGAGAGCTTCATTCAGCAGCGACTTGTTTTTAAAGTTGTATCCGATTTTTTTTTCCAGTTCCAGCATTATTACAACCTCATTGAATCGACGAAGAAATCTCGTCTATAGCTTTTGCTTTTACATAATCCATCGAAAGCCTGACAGCGTTTTTTACAGTAACCGCCTTTGAATCGCCGTGAGCCTTGAAAACAGGCTTTGACGCTCCCAAGATCGGCGCTCCGCCGTAAGCGTTATAATTAAAGCGGGTTTTTAAATCCTTGATATCCTTCATAACCAAACCTGCGGCAAGCTTGCCCCTTACACTGTCGGCAAACATATGCTTGATTTTTTTCATAAGTGTGATAGCAACGCCCTCATAGGTTTTTAAAATCAGATTGCCGGTAAAGCCGTCGCAAACAACTACATCGCATATTCCCTTCGGAATATCGCGACCCTCAACATTTCCTATGAAATTCAGCGTACTGTCTTTCAATATCGCATAAGTTTCCCGGTACAATTCAGTTCCCTTGTGGGCTTCTACTCCTACATTCGCAAGACCGATTCGCGGATTATTAATTTCCATTACCTTTTCCATGTAAACAGAGCCCATAACCGCAAACTGATGAAGCATTTCAGGGCGGCAGTCAACATTTGCGCCACCGTCCAGCAGCATAAAAAAGCCGCTTTCCGACGGAAGCACGGGAGCAAATGCCGGCCGCTTGATTCCTTTTATCCTCTTTACCGCAAGTGTAGCTCCCACGCAAAGCGCGCCGCTGTTCCCGGCACTGATAAATGCGTCGCCTCTACCCTCGTTGAGCAGTGATAAACCGACTGCCATCGAGCTGTTCTTCTTGGTTTTAATAACGGAGTCTGCCTTATCCTCCATGGTTATAATCTCATCACAGTCAACAATTTCTATATTATTAAGAGAAATTCCGTTTGACTGCGCAGTTTCTTTAATCTCAGATTCCTTGCCGGTAAGAATTATTTCAGCGCCAAGCTCATCTACCGCCTGAGAACATCCCTTTATAATTTCTAAAGGCGCGTTATCTCCGCCAAATGCATCAACAATTATCTTCATATTAATCCTCAGTTTTTATATTACTTGAGATAAATTCTTCCAAATCATCAAGCGCACGCATAGCATACGCAGCTGCTCTTTCTTTTTTGTCTCTCGGTCTGTTTTCAAGCTCAGGTAAAATTCCGAAATTAGCACCCATAGGCTGGAATTTCCTGACCGAAGCGTCGGAAATATATCCCGAAAGCGCGCCGAGCATTGTTGTGGGCGGAAAAGCTATTGTTTGCTTTCCGTCAAGAACTCTGAGTGCGTTAATGCCTGCAATGATTCCCGAGGATGCCGATTCCATATATCCCTCTACGCCTGTGATTTGTCCTGCAAAGAACATATTATTATTTTCTTTAACAGAAAAATCAAAATTTAAAACCTTTGGAGAACAAATGAAAGTATTGCGGTGCATAACACCGTAACGCACAAATTCTGCCCTGTGCAGTGCAGGAATAAGTGAAAAAACACGTTTTTGCTCCGGAAATTTTAAATTGGTCTGAAATCCTACAAGATTATACATAGTTCCTGTGGAATTTTCTTTTCTAAGCTGCAAAACCGCCCACGGCCGATGACCGGTTTTTGGATCGACAAGGCCCACAGGCTTCATCGGACCAAAGCGAAGCGTACCTTCTCCGCGCTGAGCCATAACTTCAACCGGCATACAGCCCTCATAAACCTTTGGGTTGTTTACATCAAAATCATGAAGCTGCGCGCGCTCGGCAGAAACCAGTGCATTGTAAAAGCGTTCATATTCAGCCTTGTTCATCGGACAGTTGATATAATCGTCCTCGCCGCCCCTGTCATATCGCGATTGGGTGAACGCAAAATCCATATCTACGCTATCCGCAGTAACAATCGGAGCCGCGGCGTCAAAAAACGAAAGAGATTCGCCGAACATTTCGCGGATTTTGTCAGCAAGCGCGTCCGAAGTCAAGGGACCTGTTGCGATTATTGTTACCGAGTCAGACGGGATTTCGGTTATTTCATCATTAATAACCTTGATTTTTGGATGATTATTAATTCCGTCAGTGACAAGCTGAGAAAAAATATATCTGTCAACCGCCAAAGCGCCTCCGGCAGGAACCGCACATTTGTCTGCGCATTTCATCAAAAAAGAATCCATTCTGCGCATTTCTTCCTTCAAAAGTCCTGCCGCGCTTTCAATCCTCATTGCTTTAAGTGAATTTGAACAAACAAGCTCGCCGAACATGTTTGAATGATGCGCAGGAGATTTTTTCTTGGGCTTCATCTCATAAAGACGAACATCAATTCCGCGGTTTGCAATTTGCATCGCGGCTTCGCAGCCGGCAAGTCCCGCGCCGATTACGTTGATATACTTCATTCCTCTGCTTTGCCTGCCTTTGTATAGCCGCAGCCTTCTTTTGCACAGAAAAGAACAGGTTTTTTGCCTTTTTTCTTATAAAGAATTTCACCGCAGTTTGGACATTTTTCGTTTGTAGGCTCATTCCAGCTTACAAAATCACATTCGGGATAATTAGCGCAGCCGTAAAAAATTCTTTTGGTTTTTGTGTGCTTAACAATAACGTCTCCGCCGCATTTTGGACATGTTGCTCCGGTTTTTTCAACGTATTTTTTGATGTTTTTACAATCAGGATAGCCCGGACACGCGATGAATTTTCCGTATCTGCCTACCTTAACGACCATTTTTCTTCCGCATTTTTCACAGACAATATCGGTTTCATCCTCTTTTAGCTTAATCTTAACTCCTTCCATTTCCGCCTTGGCGTCCTTCAGGGTCTTTTCAAAGTCACCATAAAAGCTGTCGAGCAAGTCAACCCACTGCTCCGATCCGTTTTCAACCATATCAAGGTTTTCTTCCATCTGCGCAGTGAATTTTACGTTTACTATATTCGGAAAACGTTCCTTCATCAGCTTTGTGATTGCCTCGCCCAGCTCTGTGGGAACAAGGCTTTTTGCTTCACGCTTCACATATTCCCTGCTTGTAAGGGTTGTGATGGTAGCAGCATAGGTTGAAGGTCTGCCTATTCCGTATTCTTCAAGAGTTTTAATAAGGCTTGCCTCTGTATATCGCGCAGGCGGCTGCGTAAAGTGCTGATTTTTCTTCAGTTCCCTGCATCTTGCCGACATATTCTTTTCAAGCGGAGGAAGCTGAGAGCTTTTTTCTTCTGCCTCATCCTTACCTTCAACATAAAGCGCTGTAAATCCGGGAAAATCAACATAATATCCCGATGCCTTAAAGGTGTAACCGTTTGCTTCGATTTCAGCCTGAGTTGTCTTTTGAATGCATTCAGCCATCTGGCAGGCAGTAAATCTGCTCCAAATAAGCTTGTAAAGCTTGTATTGATCGGAGGTCAGGCTGTTTTTTACAGAATCAGGCGTAAGCGACGGCATAGAAGGTCTTATTGCTTCGTGACCGTCCTGTGCGTTGCTTCTGGATTTAAAATGTCTGGGCTTAGCGGGAAGATATTCCTTGCCGTAAGCCTGCTCAATATATTTTGTCACCTCGTCAATTGCCACGTTTGATATTCTCAAAGAGTCGGTACGCATGTAGGTGATAAGACCTGTCGCGCCCATTCCCTCAATTTCAACGCCCTCATACAGTTCCTGCGCGACCTTCATGGTTCGCCTTGACTGGAAGCCAAGCTTTCTCGAGGCTTCCTGCTGAAGCGTTGAGGTTATAAACGGCGGTGCCGGAGATTTTTTTCTCGTACCGTGTCTGACCTTTGTGATTGTATATTCAGCGTCCTTCAGATCAGCCTCAATCTTGTCTGCTTGTTCCTGGTTATGGATTTTTATTTTTCCGTTTTGATCCGAATAAAGAGTTGCAGCAAAGGATTTCCTGCTTCCCTTTGGGATAAACTTTGCGTCAATCGACCAGTATTCTTCTGGCTTAAATTTGCGAATATCGTTCTCTCTGTCGCAAATAATTCTCAGTGCGACAGACTGAACTCGTCCCGCAGAAAGTCCTCTGCGGATTTTTTGAGATATAAACGGACTTAGCTTGTAGCCGACAAGCCTGTCGAGAATCCTTCTTGCCTGCTGTGCGTCAACAAGATCGTTGTTGATCGCTCTGGGGTGCTCCATTCCGTTTGTGACGCCCGTTTTTGTTATTTCGTTAAATTCTACTCTGTTGCAGTAATCCTCGGGCAAACCAAGAATATACGCCAGATGCCAGGAAATAGCCTCTCCTTCACGGTCAGGGTCGGTTGCGAGATAAACATTATCACTCTTTTCCGCCAAGCCCTTTAATTCTTTGACAAGCTTTTCCTTTCCTTTTATTATATCGTACTTGGGAGCAAATCCGTGCTTGATGTCAACGCTGAGCCTTGCCTTCGGCAAATCCCTTACGTGACCCATTGAGGCGACTACCTCGTAATTGGGACCAAGGTATTTTTTTATTGTTTTCGCTTTGGCCGGTGACTCCACAATTACCAAATCTGACATTTTATTCCTCCGGTTTTAATTTATATCTTCTTCCCTGAACAGGCTCGATAAGCCTATTGATTTCAAGTTCCGTAATAGCGGCAAGAACCTTGAATACAGGAATGTTATTATCTAAAGCAATTTTATCTATATGAACAGGCTCGAGGGAAATATAATGATATATTGCCCGGGCAGTGTCCGATAAATTCACGTTTTCTTTATGAGTTGGCTTAAGCTTTAGCTTATCTGCTTTTGAATCAACAGTTTTTTTGACGGACGCCTGATTTTTAGACTTTTCTTTAGGCAAAGCTTTAGTCTCTGTATTTTCAATTTCAGTCTTTTGACTTTGAGTCGGTTTAATTGTTTTACTTTTTGGTTTTTTCATCCCTTTTACGGGAATAGCTTCTATATCATCAAAAGAAATATCTTGAAGGTCAACATTTTCGTTTGTCGCATATAGAGAATCAAAAGCGTTCAAAATATCAAAAAAGTCTGTTATAGGAATCGCAGAGCCTTCTTTGATTCTTTTGTTTGAGCCTTCGTTTTGCGGACTGTTGTTGCCTAAAAGGGCAAAAACCTCCTTGCCCTGCTCAAGAGCAAGATTCGCGGTTATCAAAGAACCGCTTTTGGCTCCCGATTCAATAATAACCACACCGTCAGACAGCGCGGCGATAATACGATTTCGCGCAGGAAAATAATAATTCCTTGCCGGCTCGTCCGGAGGATATTCAGAGATAACGGCGCCCTTTACTGTTATCGCGCGTCGCATTGAAGCATTCTCGCGCAGATACGGCGCGTTTATTCCGCAGCCTCTTACACAAACTGTTACACCGTCGGCTGCAAGGCTGCCGCGGTGAGAAGCGCAGTCAACTCCGAGTGCACCGCCGCTGATTGTAGCTACGCCGAATTTAGAAAGAGAATATCCGATTTGATATGAATTCTTCAAGCCATAGCGGGTCGCGCTTCTTGTTCCGACAATGCCTATCGTAAGCCGATTGTCAACATCGGGGAGCTTGCCGCTGATATAAATTACAGCGGGCGGAGCAAAGATATTATAAAGACACCTCGGATATTGTTCGTCGTCAATGCAGAGAATATCATAATCGAGTTCCTTGCAGCGCATAATTATGTAATCTGCAAGCTCAATACTTTTGCCGGAAAGCTTGTCAATGTCACTTGAAGTAAAAACTCCGCTGTGCCGCCATTCATTTATTCCGCCGTAATAAAGCTTTTTAATATCAGGATATAAACTGTAAAGCTTCTTGATTTTTGAAGTGTTGTAGCCTATAGCCTGAGTCAGCCAAATCCATATCCTTGCATTTTCGGAATTCATTTTATCATTTCCCAAATAATAATTGAAGCGGCAACCGAAGCGTTAAGCGATTCGGCATTGCCTGCCATTGGTATTGTAAACCTATGCGAACAAGCCTCCAAGGTTTCTTTTTTAATTCCGTTGCCTTCGTTTCCGATAATCGCGACACATGAATCACAAAAGGATAGCTCTGTGATTTTGTCTGCGCTGCTGTCAACAACAGCGGCATAAGAATCAAGCTGAGGATTATCTTCAAGAAATGCCCTTATGCTGTCACACACCATAAACGGAAGCCTAAAAATCGCCCCCATGCTCCCTCTAACCACCTTTGGGCTGTAGATGTCACAGCAATCCGATGACAAAATGATTCCGGAAATACCGAACGCCTCGGCTGACCTCAAAATAGTGCCGAGATTTGAGGGATCCTGAACATTATCAAGCGCAAGATATTTTCCACCATTGTTTATTTTACCAAACTGTAACGTTTTGTCAAGAGTTTTTATTACGCAGAGAACGCCCTGCGGTGTTTCTGTGTCGCTTATAAGCTCAAAAAGCTCCGGTGCAAGCGTAAAGGATTTTACGGAATAGCTCGCAAGCTTGTCAATCTGTTCAGCGTACTTTTCGAGAGCCTGATTTGTTACGAACAAAGCTTCAATCTGAGCGTTACTGAGCATCGCGTCAACGCAAACCCTTAATCCCTCGGCGATAAATGAGCCTGTTTGTTTGCGAAAGCGCGCGTTTTTTTTGAGCTTAACGACGTTTTTAATGTTAGGGTTATCCCTGCTTGTGAGTAAAAGCATTTGAATCTCCTTAAAACAGCAATTGCGTTTGGGATATCCCAAACGCAATTAAAGCAAAGTTGCTCTTTCTCAAATGTTTGTCTTAGGCGTTCTTAGCCTGCTCAACAAGTGATGTAAAAGCGGCGGGATCGGAAATTGCAATCTCCGAAAGCATCTTTCTGTTAAGACCAACGCCTGCTTTTTTAAGACCGTTCATAAATGAAGAATAGTTTGTTCCGTTTGCTTTGCAAGCAGCTGAAATACGGGTGATCCAAAGACGACGGAAATCTCTCTTTCTCTGCTTACGTCCGATATATGCATAATTGCCTGACTTCATTACAGCCTGCTTGGCCATCTTAAAATGTCTGGATTTAGAACCCCAGTAGCCCTTGGCAAGCTTTAATGTCTTTTTCCTTCTTTTGCGAGTCATCATCGCACCTTTTACACGTGCCATATATTGTTACCTCCGATAATTTTAAGTGAAATACAAACCTGTATAAATCAAAAGCCGATTATTTGTAAGGGATAAGGCGTTTGATCTGTGCGGTGTTAGTAACATCCGCAACGGTTGTCTGGCGCAGACCTCTTTTGCGCTTTCTTGTTTTCTTGTTCAGAATGTGGCTTTTATTAGCGTGAGCACGGATAACTTTTCCGCTTTTAGAAAGTTTAAAGCGTTTTTTGGCACCGCTGTGTGTTTTAATTTTAGGCATAAGTATATCCTCCCTAATTTAATTACTTATTGTTCTTTGGCGCAAGAAACATGATCATATTACGGCCTTCAAGCTTTGCGGGCTTTTCAATAACAACCGCATCTCCGCAGGCGTCGGCAAAACGCTTCATGGTATCAAGTCCGATTTCAGGGTGACCCATTTCGCGTCCTCTGAAACGAATTGAAACCTTTACCTTGTCGCCGTGCTTTATGAATTTGAGAGCGTTATTTAGCTTCGTATTAAAATCGTGGGTATCAATATTCAGCGAAAGTCTGACTTCCTTGATATCAACGATCTTTTGATTTTTTCTGGCTTCTTTCTCTCTCTTTGCCTGTTCAAAGCGGTATTTTCCGTAGTCCATAATTTTGCAAACGGGCGGATTGCTTTGCGGAGCAATCTTGACTAAATCAAGATTTTTCTGCTCTGCAAGGTTAAGAGCGTCCTTTGCAGACATAATACCAAGCTGCTGACCGTCGGAGCCGATTATTCTAAGCTCCTTATCACGGATTTCCTCATTAATCTGAATCTCTTTCTTGCCGATGGTTAAGCACCTCCAAAGTACTCATAAAAATAATAAATGCGGACAGAAATACATCCGTCCGCATAGCAATACACAAATAAAAAATGTATTGACCCGTGCAGACGACACCCCACAGGTGAAAGCATTTCTGCTTTGCTTTATTTTACTTTTCTAGTATATTACAAATTTTGCTTCTTGTCAAGCATTATTTTTTAAACAATCATATATAAGCCCCACAACACGCTCGGTAGCATGTCCGTCGCGCTTATCAAAGAACATATCGGCAAACGGCTTGATTCTTTCCGTGCAATAGTCCTGCTTGTTGATTGTATCAATAAGCTGCTCCTGAGAATAAACAATCTTGCCGGGAACATAAAGCTTAAAGTCAAAATAGAAATCGCGTTCGCGAATATATTTTTCCAAATCAAAAGCGTAAAAGATCATAGGAATGTCAAGCAGCGCAGCCTCGAACACCAGAGAGGAATAATCAGTAATGATGACGTCTGTAACAAAAAGCAGATCGTTGAGCTCGCTTTCCTCCGAAAGATCTATTACTCTGCTGCTAAGCTCCTCCGGAATAGGCTGAACTTCTCTTACAAACGGATGATGCTTAACAATAATCGAATAATCCTCGGGAATCTCAGCGCAAACACGCTCAACATCAAACATCTCTGTAGGATAAAATGCGGTTTCCTTGACCGTTCCCCTAAAGGTAGGCGCAAACAGAATAATCTTTTTGCCCCTAAATTCGGGATGCTCGGCATAAAACTTGTTTTTAGCCTCCTGCCTGTAGCTTTCGTCAAAGAAAACGTCGGTGCGGGGAATTCCGGTTGCAACAACATTGTCAGTAGGGATTCCAAAGCCCTCGGAATGGCATTTTTTGCAGTAGGTCGAGCTCACTGTCACATAGTCGTAGCTTCTGTGATTTCTGGTCTTTTGCGGCGAACCCTTAGGCTTTGAAAGACGTGTAAAGCCAAAGGTTTTGAATGCACCGCAGGCGTGCCACAGCTGAATCAGCTTGGTTTCCGGCTTTAGATCAATATAATGAATTTGAGGAGTAAATTCATCAAGAATAACCACCTTGCTCGTTGCACAGGCTTTTGTGAACGCCTTAATTTCCTTAAACGACATCTTGCCGATCGTGTGGCTGTTTAGGATAAAATTGATATCAAGCTCCGGGTCGTCCTTGAGCTTGTCGTAAACAAATGCAAAGTTGCCGGTAATATCGTCTCTTCTGAGTGAAATAAAGGTAATCTTATTTTCTCTGACTTTAAAATGCTTGTAAAATTTAAAGCATTTTTTGAAAATATAACGTTTAACCGTCCATAGCTTTACATTAAAGGTGGAAACCTTTGAAAACTTCCAAAATATAAACGCCAAAAGCTTTTTAAGCTTGTTTGTGTCGGTAAATCTTCCGGGAAAGCCCTTTAGTCCGGTAAGTCTGAACAAGCCGTCTATCAGGAAAACCGGAAGCATTATTATAGCGAACAAATACTGAACAAGGCGAATCCAGAAGTCAATAAATTTCTTGGCAAATCTGGTTATGGGAAGCCTTTGGATTTTCTTTTTGTTTGGAAGAAATTTAAAATGATTTCCCTCAAAAATGTAGCCGTAATACTTGTCATCGGTCAAAAACTCTTCGGGAGTAAGGTCGATATCAAGCTTTTCCTCATAGTAATCGGCAAAGCTAAAATTGAGATACATCTCAAACGGCAAATGTTCCTTTCGCGTTTTCCAGAACAAAAGATCAAATCTATATTTGTACTTTCCCGAAAAATAGCATTTTCCGTCGATATATGTAACATTCTGAATGATAAAAGGAATTCTTCTGTCTTCCTTGCCGTTAAAAAAATGCAGAACAATCTTGGGCTTTGAGAGAAAATGAGAATTAATAGCTCCATCTCTGATAATTCCCGACATTGTAAGATGCATTGTTTTATTTTTAATTAAAAGCTTCTTTACCTTAATCTCGTAATCCAAATCTACACCCCAAAATACTTAGTGAAAGCTGTGCTTCTTTAATTAATCGAAAAGCTTAATACCGTCACTTTATTAATTCCGTCATTTTCTTTACCGCATCGCCGAGGTCAAGCCCCTTTTGATAAACGGATGATGACCCGGCAACAAACAAATCTGCCCCATATTCACGCATTTTAGCGCACAAATCCCAGCTTACGTGACCGTCGACCTCAAGAATGAGCTCTCTGCCGGATTTGTCGATAAGTTCTCTGACAGCTTTGATTTTTTCAAAGCTGCCCTCAACAATCGGCTGACCTGCAAAGCCAGGATAAACTGTCATTACCAAAATGCCGTCAATTTCGGCGATGTATTCATAAATGACATCAACCGAAGTATCAGGACTTATAGCTATGAACGCTTTCGCGCCCCTTGCACTGATTTCAGCCAAAACATCATGAAGATCGTCGCACGCTTCATAGTGAACCGAAACGATATCTCCCTCGCCAATGTCCATACGCTCAAAATATTGCTGTGGAGCGTAAGCCATGATATGGATATCTCGTTTCATATTTTTTAGAACCGGCTTGACTGCCTTGATCAGTGAAGCGTCAAGGGTTATATTAGGAACAAATTTATTGTCCATAAAATCCAAATGAACATAATCAACCGAAAGCGAGTCCAGTGTTTCCAGCTCACGCTGCAAATTAAGCATATCCGCGCACATAAGCGACGGAGACAGCATCCCCCTCATAACATCACCTCTTAATCAGTCTTCATTTACAACCATAATCTTTGCAAAAAATTCGGTATTATTCTTCATAATTTCAAGACCCTTGTCCATATTTTCAAGGTCAAATTTATGAGTTATAAGCTTCTTGGCGTCAATTTTGCCAGACGCCATTGCGTCAACAACAAGATTCCAGTCGCTTTTATGAGTGTCGCTGTAGCTTGAATTCCACGTACCGTATATTCTCAGCTGCTTTCTCAGAATCTGCCAGTAGGTATTTTGCGGAAATGTGAAATCGCCGTGAGGATTGCCCACAAAAATAACCTTTCCTCCGGATGCAACACTCTCAAGACAATTGCAGGCGGTCAGGGGAATTCCAACTGCCTCAATTGCGATATCCGCGCCGATTCCGTCTGTCATTTTCTTTACCCATTCAACAGCGTCCTCGCGAGAAGAGTTGCAATAATCATAAAAGCCCATGCTTTCAATGAATTCCCAGTTATTGACATCGGTGCCGACCAAAAGCACCTTTGCACCCCAGGCTCTCGCCCACTGAGCAATAAGCATACCGATTGTGCCCGGGCCGTAGATAACAACCTTGTCGCCGATCTCAATCTGCGCTCTTCTCAAAGCGTGAAGAGCAACCGCGCAGGGCTCTGTCATAGCAGCTTCCTCATATGAAAGGCTGTCGGGGATCGGAACAAGATTCCAAACCGGAACTCTTACATACTGAGCAAACGCTCCGTCGCTTCTTGAACCCAGATAATCATAGCTTTTGCACATTTCATAGCTGCCGTTGTTGCAGTTTTCGCAGGTCTTGCAGGGTATAAGCGGAAAAACAGTTGCTCTCATTCCGATAAGTTTATTATATTTTTCATCACCGACTCCGGCAACCTCGCCCGAAAACTCATGACCCGGGATCGTCGGAAAATGGTAGGTTCCGTTTACAAAGATTCTTGGTATATCGGAGCCGCAGATTCCGCAGGCTCTAACCTTAAAAAGCACCTCGTCCGGCTTTACCTCCGGCATAGGGTAATCGCAGTACTCAAGATTTCCAACTGCTCTGAGTACTCTTGCTTTCATTGTATCCATATCAGTTCACACCTTTCAAAATTGACTCAAATGTTTCCAAATCCTCAATGGTTGTGATTTTTAGATTTCTTTCGCTGCCCTTGACCATGCTTATTTCCATACCGTGGCGATAAGCGATCTCACTACTACCGGCTGTTGAGCCGATTTCTTCGTCGGAAACCTCGTTATGTATGTCAAGATACTTTCTGAATTTAAAGCTTTCGGGAGCCTGACCTGCAAAAAGCTCGGAGCGTTTGAGAAGCTGTCCGATTTTTTTGCCGTCCTTGCTCTGATAAACCGTATCCTTGACCGAAATAACCGGCATTGCACCGTCAAACTCGGTCGCGCCCTTGATACAGTCGGAAATTATCTGATCGGAAACCAGCGGACGCGCAGCGTCGTGAACAATAACTATATCGGTGTCTGCTGCATTTTGTTCAATACATTTCAGACCGTTGTATATTGAATGCTGTCTTGTTTTTCCTGCCGGAGCATATCCGCAAAGCTTGGAAACACCGTATTTTTTGGCGTATTCATCAACAAAGCCTTGCCATTCGTCACTTACAACCACAACAATTTTGTCGATCTCGCTGTGATTTTGAAAAATATCAAAGCAGTATGAAATAATAGGCTTATCACGCACCATCAAAAACTGCTTTGGCCTGTCAACACCCATTCGGCTTCCTACTCCGCCTGCGAGAATAATAGCGGTGTTCATAAAAACCCTCCGATCACTAAACGCCCGTAACGTCAAAAACGCGCCGAATCGACGCACTCGTACATATTCTACCAATTATAATTATATTTATAATACCACATATAGGGGTTTTTTGTCAATAAATACGCGATATAAAGCTAAGGCAACACCGCACAATTCACGGAGCACGCCTTGCTTGAATATTATTTCGTCATAGTGCCCAAAAATCAGCACCCATACGTCAGTATGCATACTGATTTTTTGTACACTCTGCCGAAAAATCTTGCAACGCAATCCGCACACCTGAATTATGCGGTATTGCCCTAAATTAGTGTCTTTTATGCTGCTAACCTATAAAGAATAAGCAGTTAATTTAAAACTGTTAATTATGCTCCAAAATTTCAACAGAACGCCTAATTCCCTCTGTTAAATCAACCTTTGGACACCATCCGAGTGAAAGAACTCTTTGGTTATCAAGAATCTCGGGCGTTGGTGAAAGCGGCGAAAAAAAAGGCTCGGGTTCTTTTTCATCCTCAGAGTTCAAAAAACTGAGCTTTATTTGCCTTTCCGGAAAAGCTTCACACGCAGCCTTGGCAAAGCCTCTGATCGTAACGTCTGATTTTTTATAAGAAATATTATAAGGAACAGCGTTATCGCCCTTAAGTAAAATATAAAGCAGCGCGGTAACGGTGTCTGAAACATAACAAAACGATCTGTACGCCGCGCCGTTGCTTTTGAGAAGAATATCTTCCCCCTTTACCACATTTGCAATAAACTGCGCCCAAACTCTGTCATCATCAAGGCTGCTTGCTCCGTAAATATAACTCGGCCGGGCAATCTTCACGCTCATACCGTACTCCTTGTTATAGCTTGCCGCAAGAGTTTCCGCTGCCCTCTTTCCCGTGGCATAGCAGTTTTTGTAGGACGTAAAATCAATATATCCTATATCGTCCTCACTTATTTTCTCTTTTCCGCTCCTAACCGCGCCGTAAACCTTAAGACTCGAAACAATCAGAGTTGAAACAGTATTGTGCTTTTTTGCAAATTCCAAAATGTTTGCAGTACCCAAAAGATTTGCATTGATTGTGCCCACCGGATCTGTTTCAAACTGAATATTGCTCGCCTGGCTTGCGCCGTGAATAATATAATCCGCGCCGGAAGCCTCAACCGGATTTACAACGTCCTGAACGCAAAAATCCAAATCGCTGCGTTTTGACAGCTTTCCGAGCTTTTTTTCAGTTTTTTCCCTGTTTCTGACAAGAGCGATTATTTTGATATTATCGTTAATAAACTCGTCGTTTCTCAGCATCATACTCATAACCAGATACGAGCCAATAAAACCTCCGGCTCCGGTTATAAGCACAGTTTTGTCTTTAAGCTTTTCCCAGCCTGCGCCCGAAAGTACGATTTCTTTCAAATCACGGTAAACGGCAGAGCTCACGCAAGCTTTAACCTTACAGTCCATATTTCAATTCCTCTCTGGCAAACTTTTTGTAGTTATCATAGTAAAACTGGGACCTAAGCGTAATCAGATCCTCCGGAGTCGTGACTTTGATGTTAAATCTTTCTCCCTGAAAAATATGCACGCTCTCTCCAAGCTCAATAAAAAGCTCTCCGGAGGAAACCGGGTTGGTTATTCCGCGTTTATACGCCTCGTCGTGCGCCCAGAGAATCCTTTCCATCGTATAGCCCTGCGGAGCCTGGGTAATATACATTGAGCTTCTTTCATAGCTTTTGGAGCAGGTTTTTCCGTCGGTACTGAACAAAAGCGAATCTATGCTCGGCGTCACGGGGATCGCGGTTTTATAAAGCTTTGTTTCATTGATACAATTTGTAATCAGTTCCTCCGAAAGCATCGGACGAACTCCGTCGCAGATGAGTATTATATCCTCGGGCTCACGCGAAAATTCCGCCGTGGCAACAACTCCGTTGTGGATCGAGGCAAAGCCTGTTTTACCGCCCGGAACAATGCTTCTGACCTTGTGAATGTTATATTTTTTTACTAAATCGCAAAGATAATCTATCCAGTCCGACTTGCAGGCGACAACAATATTATCTACAAGCGGATGAAGCGAAAAATGCTCCATTGTATGAATAATGATCGGCTTTCCGCCGACCTCTAGAAACTGCTTGGGAAGGTCTGTGGACTTCATTCTGATTCCGCTTCCGCCGGCGAACAGCATTGCGGTTACCATAGGCAATTATCCTTTCTGATATTTTTTATATGAAGAACTTTTAAGGCAACACCGCACAATTCACGGCGCACGCCTTGCTTGAATATTGTTTCGTCAGACTGCCCAAAAATCAGCACCCATACGTCAGTATGCGTACT
>CAJODI010000018.1 GCA_905233145.1 uncultured Ruminococcus sp.
CCTTCGAGCTCGTTATCAAGAGCGTAAGAATCGTTGGCGCAGCCGACGAAAGCAAGGGCAACTGGCTCAACGGAATCTCTTGGAAGCCCGAGGCTGACGAAAACCTTATGGAGCAGAACGGCGACGTTTATTCAATCACCTTTAACAACCTCCCCGAAGAAATGGGTTATGAGTTCAAGATCGCAGCTAACGGCAACTGGAACGCAAACTGGGGTCTCGGAGAAAACGAAGCAGTTACACTGAACGCTCCGATGAACGCAACCTTTAACGGTCAAAATCTTAAATTTGATCTTGAAGAGGAATCAAACGTTACAGTTATCCTTGATCTCACAAACTTCAACAAGGATACAAAGGAAGGCGCGGTAATCACAATCGACGTTTCTTCTGCTGCTGCAAGTCCTATCTTTGGTGACGTTGACGGTGACGGTGAAATTTCAATCAACGACGCAACAGAGATCCAGAAGTACGGCGTAGAGCTTATCGACTTTACAGACGAGCAGAAGTTCATTGCTGACGTTGACGGTGACGGAAGAGTATCCGTACTTGACGTAACATGCATTCAGAAGTATCTCGCAGGCTTCAAGACAGGCACAGGCTTTGTCGGTCAGGATATTTACGCTGTATTATAATTCAACTAATTATAATCAATAATACTGATTAAACCTTATTTGAGGCTGTCGCAAAAGCGGCAGCCTCTTCTTTGCTTTGGCAGACAAACGGACTGCACAATACAAATACGCAAAAACGCTTCCGCAGCCGAACATACCGGCAACGGAAGCGTTTGTTATTGAATTGATTATTACTAAGATCAACCGAGCTTTTCAAAGCGCGGCACCTGTTTTCCGTCGCGGAAAACCGTCTCGCCGAACATTTCTATCGGTCTCGCCCACACCTCGTCGGGATCAAGCAGCGACTTGTAGATCACCAGCTTTTCGCCGGTTTCGCTGTGGGTCGCAAAGCCCACGACCTCATATTCGTTGCCCTTAAAGTGTCGGTATTTTCCGAGGGTGATATCCGGTACGGAAAAGGCGTCGGTGTTTTTGGCTGTGCCTTCGGGACCTTTTGCCTGATCCGCCGCGTCAATATCCAACCTAAAGCTGCCGTCGTTCACCACCAAAATCCTTGAAGAATAAGGCGGCATATCAAGCTCGCACCAGCCGTTCGCGTCAAACACCTCGTTGCCGTTGAGCACATCGGTCACCTTCGCGCTGCATCTTGAATCAAAGCCCAAACGCTCGTGGCGGTCAGTCAGGTTGAACAAAACAAACACTGTTTGATTGTCGGTAAAACGCTTGTAAACCAGCTTTTCATTCATTATATTCACGTTTTCAAAGCGACCGTACTTTAACGCTTCAAGGGCAAGCCTAACCTTGCCGAGCTTTACAATGTGATTGTACAGATCATAATTGGCGTTAGGAACGTTGTCAAGGTCAAGGCAGGGGCGCAGCTCGTAATCGCTTCCTTTTGTGCGCTTTCCTTCTATTCCGAATTCACTGCCATAGTAAATCGAAGGCACTCCGGGCATTGTATACATCATCGTATGGATGTTAAAAAGGTGATTTTTGTCGTGAAGCTCGCTGGCGATTCGGTTTACGTCGTGGTTATCAACAAAGTTGTAGGTATAGATATTTTGATAGATTCCGCCGTATGAAAACTGCCTGTTGAGCGAATGTGCGATTTCAAAATAATTGTGATCGTTGTGGCTGGAATACAAACCCTTGTAGCACTCGTAATTGGTTACGGAATCCAAGGTTTCGGAATTTGCCCAGCGGTTGTAGTCTCCGTGGGTTATCTCGCCGTAAAGCCAAAAATCAGGACTTTTTTCCTTGCAAATTCTTCTTAGCTCCCTAAAAAAGCCCAGATCTATACAGTCCGCAGCGTCAAGCCTGAGTCCGTCGATGCCAAATTCATCGATCCAGAAGCGCACGCTGCCGAGCAGATAATCGACCACCTCAGGGTTGTGAAGATTGAGCTTTACAAGGTCGTAGTGACCTGCCCAGCCCTCGTACCAAAACGGGTCGCCCTTGGAGCTTCTTCCGTCAAAATTCAGATTTTGAAACCAGCCGCAGTACGGCGAATCCCAAAGCCTTTGCTGAACATCCTTAAAGGCAAAAAAGTCTCGGCCGACATGGTTAAAAACTCCGTCAAGCAAAACACGGATATCGTTTTTGTGCAGCTCGTCACAGAGCTTTTTAAAGCTCTGGTTGTCGCCCAAACGGGAGTCGATTTTTCTGTAGTCGATCGTATCGTATCCGTGGCGCGAGCTTTCAAAAACCGGATTGAAAACAATCGCGTTTACCGACATGCTCTTTAGGTGAGGAATACTTGCGTAGAGCTTATCAAGTCTGTAGGTAAGCTTAAAATCGTTTTCTCTGGGTGCTCCGCAGTAACCCAGCGGATAAATGTTATAAATAATACTTTCGTTAATATAGCTCATAAAAACATCTCCTTAGGAGTTATTTATTTATTAATTTTAACATAGATTTCGCTATTGTGCAATGCAAATTTTTGTGATATAATACATATTACACTGAATTCTCCGGAGGACAATAATGCAAAAGCTTCCCGAAAATAAAACAAGAAAAAATCTAAGGATCGCCCAGTGCGTGCTGTATTTGATACAAATTGTGCTCTGCACCTTCACCTACGTTCGGATACCGAATCCCGAAAACGCAGACGAATATATATACCGAACGGTACCGGACATGCTTGCGTATATGGGCGCAAGCTTCGATTTGGGACAAGACGCAATGCACGCCTATGTGCCGTTTTATCTGATTTTCTTCATTATCCCGATTGTCGGCTTCTTTTTTTGCGCGCTGGACAAGGAACGCAACCTAAAAAACATTGTTTCCCTGTTTTGCTGTATGCTGGGCGTTTTGTCAATTTTGATGATCGTCACGATCAATTTCCTGGACATCGGCTCGACCCTCGCGCTGCTGCTATATCTTTTGATAAGCTTTTTGACCACGATCGCAATTATGGCAAGACTCGCAAAGGATGAGAACACAAAATAAAATAAGTTAAAAAACACGGAAATGTAAGCTATTATCGCCTGCATTTCCGTTTTTTAGAATTCATGAAAAATCAAGTGTGCCTGGGTGTTGTCAAGGACAAGCGGTTTGTCATAATCAGCACGTTTTATCTCGCCGTAGAGCCTGCCGAACAGAACGCTTGTGTTGTCCATATCGGCGCACATTGGCTCACCGTTGATTGTAAACGGCTTGAAGGTGATGTCAAGAGCCGAATATCCCGCGCTGAAATAAAACGGTCGGTCAAGCCGTCCGGCTGTGCCCCCAACATTAATTTGCGAAAGCTTCTCCAGTTTGCCGTCAACAAAAAAACAGTTCTCGTTGCCGTAGCGGTTGTCTCCCACCCTGCTTGCCAGACAAAGCGAAAAGCGTTTGCCATTGATTACCGAATCCGCGCTCAACCGCTGATAGCTGTGAAGTCTGGGCTTTGAGAATCGCGCCATGTCAATATATGCGCGCGACGAAGCATCGTCAAGGATATATTTATGCCCTCCAACCATGATTTCTCCGCAGGCAATATACTGCGGCGCAAAAATTTTGAGATAATAATAGCGGCGGTTACGCTCAAAGGGAGCAAGCTCACTGAGAGATTCGTCATAAATTTTTTCAAGGCCTAACCGCAGCGAGAGCTTTTTTCCCGAACCGAATTTCTCAAAATCACAGGCAATTTTGAAGCCTTGCTCATCCTGCTTGATCAAAATTTGAAGCCTCTTGTCGGAATACAAAAATTCGTCGTCCTCAAACGGAGCAGACGCGCCGCGAAATATTTGTTTTTTGGCAACGCAGTCGCAGAGCACGCCTCCGCGCTTTAAATCCGCAACCGCGATTTTTACACGAAAAGCATGTCCGGAGCTCTCTATGGAAAGATAAAGTGAAACCTCGGAATTGTTGACAAAACAGCCGCTGTGAAAGCTGTGATTTGAAAACGACTTGCTTTGTGCCTTATTATATTCAAAGAGCGGCTCGCGCGCCCAGCCGGCACACATGACCTCTCCGTTTTGTTCAAATACGCTGTGCTTTTCGGTAATTTCCCTTTGCAAAGCTCTCACCTCTCAAACGTTTCAATAATAGCAAAAATTATTTTGCTTTTCAAGAATTATAACAACATTGTAAAGAATAAAACGTTTATTTTTTGAATATCAATTATTGTAGCATAATCGGGAGGAAAAAAATGAAAAAAGTTGTCGCCGCCATTCTTTTCATATTGTTGCCGCTCACATTTTCGGGCTGCGCCGCCGATGTTTCAGGAAGGGTTTCCGAGCTTATCTCCTGCAGCCGAAGCGCGGTTCTTGAATCCGGAGCAGAGGTAAGTCTCAGTTTTTCGGAGGATACCGCGACGCTTGCTATAAAAAGCAGAGATGAAACCACCGTTATACAAGGCAGATATCTTGCCGATGACGATAATCTTGTGATATTTATGCCCGAAATCGGTCAAAACTACTGTTTTGCCTACACTCCCCGGGGAAATGAGCTGGAGCTTACATACGACGGCGGCTCGGTTGTACTAAAATCCGATGGTTTTTTTGACAGCGCGCCGACTGAATGAATGATAAAACTATTGCTAAATACACTCAGTTGTGATATACTATATAGGATTATAGGCAACGAATGACGTCAGCTGCCGGATGCTTTGTCGGAGGTGTTTATTTGGTAGTGTTTGGAATCGACCCGGGTTACGCGATAGTGGGCTGGGGAGCCATTAGCTTTAGGGCTAACGCATACAAGGCGTTGGGCTACGGCTCGGTTGAAACCGAGGCTCACACCGATTTTAATCAACGGCTTGAATACATTTACGACGAAATCTTCGCGATTTTGAACCGCTGCCGTCCCGACGCGCTGGCAATTGAGCGTCTGTATTTTCAGACCAACCAAAAAACCGCGATCAACGTAGCTCAGGCAAGGGGCGTTACCCTGCTTGCTGCGCAAAAGCTGCGTATTCCGATTTTTGAATACACCCCCTTGCAGGTCAAAACCGCGGTTACGGGCTACGGAAAAGCAAAAAAACCGCAGGTTATGGAAATGACGCGCAGGCTTTTGAAGCTTGAAGAAATTCCAAAACCCGACGACACTGCCGACGCGCTGGCAATTGCGATTTGTCACGCCCAGGCTGCCGGCTCGCCGCTTAAGATGACTATGCTAAGGAATCAACAACAGGAGACAAAAATATGATATATTCCGTCAGAGGAAAGCTTGTTCATACAACGCCCTCGGGCGCGGTTGTTGAGTGCGGCGGCGTAGGCTATCACTGCCAAACCACCGTCAATACCCTCAAAGCCCTCAGGCTCAACACTGAGGTCACGCTTTATACATACCTAAACGTCAGGGAGGACGCGATGGAGCTTTTCGGCTTTGCGACGACCGCCGAGCTTGAGGCCTTCAAAACCCTGATCAGCGTAAGCGGAGTGGGTCCAAAGGCAGGGCTTGCGGTGCTCTCTGTTATGACTGCGGAGCAGGTTGCAATGGCGATCGCGACTGATGATATAAAGTCAATTACCCGCGCACCGGGCATAGGCAAAAAAATCGCGCAGAGAATCATACTTGAGCTAAAGGACAAGCTCTCGGTATCCTCAGCCGAAGGCACACAAGCCTCAAGCACAAATTACGGCGCAGCAGGCGCAGGAGTCGGAAATGTCCCCAAGGCGATCGAAGCGCTGGGAGTTTTGGGCTACGCGCCGTCAGACGTAGCAGGAGTGCTGGCAAAGCTGGACAGCTCGCTGCCTGTTGAGCAGCTTATTGCGATGACGCTTAGACAGATGGGAAGAAACTAAAGGGCACCTCTAAAAATTCATTGCTGCCCATAGTTACAAATCTTTCACAGCATATTCTTGCCAAAACTCCTCGTTATACGTCAGTATAATATCGTCGTTTTGACAAAAATCTACTATAAAATATCCGCATCTCTGAACAACAGTGAATTTTTAGAGGAGCCCTGAAATGAGCAAAAGCGCGTTTACAGATGAATTTGATTTTGAAAACAGAATACTTGACGCTTCCGAAATACCCGGAGATTCTGCGGAAGCCGATAATCCGCTGCGTCCGAAAAACCTCGATGAATATATCGGTCAGGACAAGGCTAAAGAAAACCTCAGAGTTTTTATTGAAGCGGCAAAAATACGCAACGAAACGCTTGACCATGTTTTGCTCTACGGCCCTCCGGGACTGGGCAAAACTACGCTTGCCGGAATAATCGCAAACGAGCTTGGGGTTAGCGTGAGGATCACCTCGGGTCCCGCAATCGAAAAACCCGGCGACCTTGCCGCGCTGCTCACTAACCTTAACGAAGGCGACGTGCTTTTCATTGACGAAATCCACCGCCTCAGCCGTGCGGTTGAAGAGATTCTTTATCCTTCGATGGAGGATTTTGCAATCGACATAATAACCGGCAAGGGACAGATGGCAACCTCTTATCACCTGCCGTTGCCGAGGTTTACTCTTGTGGGCGCGACCACGCGCGCAGGCCAGCTTACCGCTCCGCTGCGCGACCGCTTTGGAGTTGTGCTCAGGCTGGAGCTTTATACTCCCGAGGAGCTTGCAAAAATCGTTATGAGAAGCGCCGGGATCCTAGGAATAAAAACCGACTACGACGGCGCTATAGAAATTGCCTCGCGCTCGCGCGGTACGCCGAGAATCGCAAACCGTATGCTAAAGCGCGTAAGGGATTTTGCGCAGGTTATGTCCGACGGCGTTATAACGCTTGAAACTGCGCGAACCGCACTGGACAAGCTCGAAATTGACGAGTTGGGGCTTGACCGCAACGACAGAAGAATGCTCGAGGCAATTATACGCTTTTACAACGGAGGTCCCGTGGGGATTGAAACCCTTGCGGCGGCGATCGGCGAAGAATCTGTGACTATTGAGGACGTATACGAGCCCTATCTTTTGCAAATCGGCTTTTTGAGCCGAACGCCCAGAGGACGGTGCATTACAGCCGAAGCGTGCAGACACCTTGGATATGATTTTCCAAAGGGCACGGTAAACGGCGCGGTGACTCAGCCAAACCTTTTCGGCGAATAAATTTGATAACATTAAAAAATACAGCTTAACAATAAAATATTTATTACGGAGGATTTAAAAATGGGAAGACTGTTCGGAACAGACGGCGCGCGCGGCGTGGCTAACAGGGAGCTTACCGCCGAGCTTGCAATGAATATAGGAAGAGCCGCAGCAATGGTTCTTATCAGCGGCGAGGTTGAACATCCAAAGGTGCTTATCGGCAAGGACACAAGGCTTTCGGGCGACATGCTCGAGGGCGCGCTTGTTGCCGGACTTTGCTCGGTTGGCGCGAACGTTGAGATTTTGGGCGTTGTCCCCACCCCCGCGGTTGCCTACCTCGTCAAAAAATACGAGGCTGACGCCGGAATCATGATTTCGGCTTCTCACAATCCGTTTGAATTTAACGGAATCAAAATTTTCAGCTCCGAGGGCACAAAGCTCCCCGATGACCTTGAGGACAGGATCGAGGGTATCGTGCTTGACAACGTTATCCCCTACGCTATTGCCGAGGCAGAAAACATCGGCAAGGTTATTTATAACGAACAAGCCGCAGATGACTATATCGACCACGTTGCCGCTTCTATCGGCTGCGATCTGGAGGGCATGGAGGTCGCGCTGGACTGCTCAAACGGCTCGTCCTCGCGCACAGCCGAAAAGCTCTTTAAGAAGCTCGGCGCAAAGATCCATCTGCTTGCCGACGCTCCCGACGGAGTAAACATCAACAAGGACTGCGGTTCAACTCACATCAACAGACTTCAGGCTTATGTCCGCGAGCACAAGCTCTGCTGCGGTCTTGCCTTTGACGGCGATGCCGACAGATGTCTTGCCGTTGATGAAAACGGAAACCTTGTTGACGGCGACTATCTGATCGCGATCTGTGCAAATGATATGAAGAACCGCGGCGTGCTCAAAAAGAACGCGGTTGTTGGCACGATAATGACAAACATGGGCTTTAACAAATTCTGTGAAGCCAACGGAATGACCTTTGTTTCTACCAAGGTCGGCGACCGTTATGTGCTCGAAACAATGCTGCGCGAGGGCTACAACATAGGCGGCGAGCAAAGCGGTCACATTATTCTTCTTGATTACGCAACAACAGGCGACGGTCAGATGTCCGGCGCAATGATACTCAGCATTATGAAGCGCACCGGCGAAAAGCTCTCTGAGCTGGCAAAAATCATGCAGCGTATGCCGCAGGTGCTTATCAACGTTAATGTAAGTCCCGAGGGCAAGCTTGCGTTCTATACCGACAAAGAGGTCAAGGCTGAGATCAAGCGCGTCAGCGATATTCTGGGCGACAGAGGCAGGATCATTATCCGTGTTTCGGGAACAGAGCCGCTCGTAAGAGTTATGCTTGAGGGCGAGGATCTCGGCGAGATCCAGACTCTTGCCGAGGAAGCAGCTCAGGTTGTAAGAGAAAGACTGTCATAATGAGATTTTCGGAAAACTGGAAGGACTATGAGCTGATTGATACCTCCGACGGCGAGAGGCTGGAGCGTTGGGGCGACATAATCCTTATCCGCCCCGACCCTCAGATTATCTGGAGCAGCAAAAAAAGCAATCCGCTTTGGCACAACGCTCATGCCCGATATCACCGCTCAAGCAAGGGAGGCGGTCACTGGGAAACCTACAAAAAGGTTCCCGACCGCTGGACAATAGGCTACCGCGATTTGGTGTTTAACATCAAGCCGATGGGCTTTAAGCACACCGGAGTTTTTCCGGAGCAGGCAGTAAACTGGGATTTTGCGGCAGATATAATTGAAAAATCCGACCGTCCGCTAAAGGTCCTCAACCTTTTCGGCTACACCGGCTGCGCGACCCTTGCCTGCATGAAAGCAGGCGCGACGGTCTGTCATGTTGACGCCTCAAAGGGCATGGTGCAGTGGGCAAAGGAAAACGCGCAGTCAAGCAAAATCGCCGACAAGCCGGTAAGATGGCTGGTTGACGACTGCGTAAAATTTGTTCAGCGCGAAATTCGCCGGGGCAACAAATATGACGGAATTATTATGGATCCTCCGTCCTACGGCAGAGGTCCGGGGGGCGAGGTATGGAAGCTCGAGGAACAGCTTTATTCTTTGGTTGACGTTTGTATTCAGGTTTTGAGCGATGATCCCGAGTTTTTTATACTTAATTCATACACAACCGGACTTTCGCCGGCAGTTATGGACTACTTGCTGAATATAATGATAAAAAAGCAATTCGGAGGCAAGGTTTCGGGCAGCGAAATCGGACTGAGAGTTTCGGATACAGGTCTGATTTTGCCCTGCGGCTCAACCTCAATTTGGACGCCGTGATACCAAATTATTAAATTTACAGGATACTCAAACGGAGCTTATAAATGAGTTTTATTACCCTAAAGGACGTAGTTTACTCCTACGAAGATATTGAAACCGAGCCAAACGCGCCAAGAGCCGTTGACGGCGTTTCGATGTCGGTTGAAAAAGGAGAATTTGTGGCGGTTATCGGTCACAACGGCTGCGGAAAATCTACAATTGCAAAGCACCTTAACGCAATGCTTTTGCCGGACAGCGGCAAGGTTTATGTTGATTTTGACGACACTTCCGACGAAGACAAAACCTTTGATATAAGAAAAAAGGTCGGTCTTGTGCTTCAAAATCCCGACAACCAGCTTGTTGCAAGCATTGTTGAGGAGGACGTGGCGTTCGGTCCCGAAAACCTCGGCGTTGAGCCTGAGGAAATCCGCAAAAGGGTTGACAGCGCGCTTAAGGCTGTGGGAATGTACGAATACCGCGAGCACGCTCCGTTTAAGCTTTCGGGCGGTCAAAAGCAGAGAGTGGCAATAGCCGGAATTTTGGCAATCCGGCCCGAATGCATTGTGCTTGACGAGCCGACCGCAATGCTTGACCCCAACGGACGAAGCGAGGTTATGTCTACGCTTTTAAAGCTCAACCGCGAAAGAGATATGACGGTTGTGCTGATCACGCACTACATGGACGAGGCTGTGCTTGCCGACAGGGTTATTGTTATGGACGGCGGAAAAATTTTGACAGAGGGCACGCCCGGCGAGGTTTTCTCTCAGGTTGAGCTTCTCAAAAAGCACCGCCTTGACGTTCCGCAGTCCGCCGAACTGATGTATCGGCTCAAAGGCGCAGGAGTTGAAGTCGGCTCTATTCCGCTCAACGCAGCTGACTGCATAAATGCGCTTGAGGAGGTGCTGAGATGAGCGCCATTCTTGAGCTAAAGGGTCTTGGCTACACCTACGGCAAGGGCACGCCGTTTGAAAAACGCGCTGTTGACGGCGTAAGCCTGAGCATAAACAAGGGTGAGCTTGTGGGCATTATCGGACACACCGGAAGCGGAAAATCAACGCTTGTTCAAATGCTCAACGGGCTTATTCGTCCAACCGACGGTCAGGTGCTTCTTGAGGGCAGGGATATTTGGGAAAAGCCAAAGGAAATCAGAAAAATCCGCTTTCGCGTAGGAATGGTTTTTCAGTACCCCGAATATCAGCTTTTTGAAGAAACAGTATACAAGGACATAGCCTTTGGTCCGACAAATATGGGAAAAACCGGCGACGAGCTTGATTTTGCCGTTCGCTCCGCAGCAAGCTTTACTGGGCTAAAGCCCGAGCTGCTTGAAAAATCTCCGTTTGACCTTTCGGGCGGAGAAAAGCGCAGAGCCGCGATTGCCGGAGTTATAGCAATGGATCCCGACGTTTTGGTGCTCGACGAGCCCACAGCCGGACTTGACCCCATGGGCAGAGAGCTGCTCTTAAGCCAGATCATCCAGTATCACAAGCAGCGCAAAAACACCGTTTTGCTGGTATCTCACAGCATGGAGGATATTGCGCGTGTTGCGGACCGCATAATGGTTATGAGCAAATCAAGGCTTGTGATGTTTGAAAAAACCAAAGAAGTTTTTTCTCACGGAGCCGAGCTTGAACAAATCGGACTGAGAGTACCCGAGATAACAAAAATAATGCAGGAGCTAAAGAACAGGGGCTTTGATATTCCCGATGGGATCCTGACGGTTGACGAAGCGTTCTCTGTTCTTTCCCGACTTTTGAAAAAGGAGGGGAAAATATGGTAAGAGACGTTGCGTTTGGTCAGTATTTTCCCGCCAAAAGCCTGATCCACAGGCTGGACCCCAGGGCAAAGCTTGTGATGTTCGCGGCATATATTGTAATAATCTTCTGTACCTTTAACTTTGTTTCGCTGGCGGTTACAACAGCCTTTACCGTGCTGTTTGTAGCGCTCAGCGGCGTTCCCTTCAAGTTCTATTTCAAGAGCCTGAAGGTTATAATACTAATTGTTTTGATAACCTCGCTGCTTAACCTTTTTTACGGGTCGGGCGAACCGATATGGCAGTGGTGGATATTCAAAATAACCCAAAACGGAATCAACAGGGCGATTTTTGTCACCCTTAGAATTGTTTGTCTGATTTTGGCAAGCTCGTGCCTGACCTTTAGCACCTCTCCCACCGAAATGACGGATGCGATCGAAAGGCTGATGAAGCCGCTGAAGGTCCTGCATTTTCCTGTACACGAAATCGCTATGATGATGTCGCTTGCACTGAGGTTTATTCCAACCTTGCTCGAGGAAACCGACAAGATCATGCAGGCGCAAAAGGCACGCGGCTCCGACTTTGAGAGCGGAGGGATCACAAAGCGCGTGCGCGCGCTGATCCCGATTTTGGTTCCGCTGTTCGTCTCCGCGTTCAGACGCGCATATGAAATAGCGACCGCGATGGAATGTCGCTGCTACAACGGCGGCGACGGACGCACCAGAATGAAATCAATACACCTGTCCGCGCGCGACTTCATCTCATTTGCTGTGCTCGGGCTTGTAATCACCGGAGTAATCTTATGCAATATCTTCCTGGAGCCGGCAATCTGAGAAATTTGCTGCTTACAATTTCATATGACGGAAAAAGCTTTCACGGCTGGCAAATCCAGCAAAACGCTTACACCGTTCAGGAAGCACTGCAAACCGCAGCCGAAAAAATTATAGGCGGCAGCTTTGAGATCAAGGGCTGCAGCCGAACAGACGCCGGAGTACACGCTAATATGTACTGCGTGAGTCTCAAAACCGGGCATCCTATTCCGCCCGAACGCCTGAAGGCTGCACTCAACCGCTGGCTGCCGCTGAGCGTAGCGGTAAACGATTGCAGAGAGGTCAGCGCGGATTTTCACGCGCGCTACAGCTGCAAAAGCAAGGAATACATCTACAAAATCTGGAACAGTGAGGTTCGCAGTCCGTTTTTGGAGGGCTACGCGCTGCATTACCGATATCCAATCGACACAAAACTGCTCAACACCGCCGCGCAGGCGTTTGTCGGCAGTCACGACTTCACCTCGTTTTGCACCCTTGATAACCGTGAAAAGGGAGACATGACCCGAACAGTCAAGGCTTTCTCGGTCACACGAGCAGACGAGCTTGTGACGATGACGGTTGAAGCAGACGGTTTTTTGTACAACATGGTAAGGATAATGGTAGGAACACTGCTCAGAGTTCAGCAGGGAAAAATACCTGCCGACGGGATTTTGGATATAATAGAAAAAAAAGACAGAGCGTTTGCGGGACCGACTGCTCCTGCCTGCGGTCTGTATCTCAACAGAGTAAACTACGGCGACGTTCTATAAGCAATTTCTCACAAATCAAGCAGAGCATATGCCGCTAAGGATTTTGTGCTGCCTATAGTCGTTTCTCTGATAAAGGGGTTTATAATGGGAAAATCTTTTAAACCTAAAAGCAAAAAATACTCTCACGCACGATATGCAAAGCGCAAGCTAAACAGCGACCGCGACGTTATCAGCTATGAGGATATGCCGCTTGAGGACTATGAACAGGAAAAAACCGACATCTCTCCTCAGGCTGTCAAAAAAATTGTAATCGGTATTTGCATAGCCTTGGCTGTGGGGCTGATAGTTTTCGCATTTGCGAACCGCGAAAAGCTCACCCCCGACAATATTTCCGTATGGTGGAACTATGACGTTCTCGGCAACGCCGGAGAGGGATATCCTGTCAATCTTGTGGGAACTGAAGTAAAGCCCGGCAACTTTTCGGTGAATCAAAACCACGTGGCTTACGCCTCTGACACCTCGTTTATCACCCTTAACTCCACAGGCAGAGAGATTGCCAACGTCCAGCTTCGCTACACCAGACCCATGCTCAAAGCTGCGGACAACTGCTATCTTACCTTTGGCTTGGGCGAAAAGGGCTTTCAGCTCCAAAGCTTTGACAAAAACATACACAACGGCGAAACAAGCGGAACAATTTATAACGGCGACATTGCCTCAAACGGAACGTATTGCCTGGTGGAACAGGGCAACGGATATCTCAGCGAGCTTGAGGTATTCAACAAGGATAACAACAGAATTTACAAATACTCTTTTTCGGAATACTATATCAACACCGTAACTCTCCGTCAGGACGGTTTGGGCTGTCTTGTCTGCGGAATAACCAGCGACGGAGGAAAAATAAAAACCGGAGTTTATGTTCTTGACTTTACAAAGGAAGAGCCTGTTTCAAAATACGAAATCAGTTCGGACTATGTTTCTGACTGCAAATACATAAGCTCCTCAAGAATCGCGCTGATCGGCGGAGCTGCGGCATATATCATCAAGCCCGGCGACGAAAACTATATTGAGCTCAGCTACGAGGACAAGCCGCTTGCCAACTACTGCTTTAATCCCGATACCAAAAGCTTTGCTATCGCGCTTTCAAAAAGCGGTGACGGCAGAAGCTGCACGCTCATAAGCTATAATGACAACGGTGAAGTAACGTCCAGCATAGATACCGCCTACGGAGCAGAGTCAATTTCGATGTACAAGGGTACTATCGCGGTTCTCGACGGCAACAACGTCTACGGATACGAATCAAAAACCGGACTTACCATATATTCCTGCGACGCCGGAGCAGGGTCAAAGCGTATTATACTTACCTCCGATGTCAAGGGCTATGTGCTGAGCATAAACCAGATCAGATATATAGACTTTACAAACCCCGCCACCCCTGACACGGCGACGAGAAATCAGGGTGAATAAATGCTTGCTAATATTATAATTATACTGATAATCATTGCATTTTTTGTAATGGGAATTTCCAGAGGACTTGCAAAATCCCTGCTTAACCTTATCGGTCTGATAATATCTCTCACGCTGACAAGATATCTTGCTCCGGCAGCTTCCGAGCTGATATACAAATCTTTTATCAGGCAGGGAATTCTCGACAATCTTGAAAAAACAATCAGCAGCCAGGGCGTTGACTACGCCGCGCAAAATTGCTTTGACGCCGCACCGGGCTGGATAAACGGTATGCTGCGGTTCTTCGGAGGTTTTTTTGGCTCGGATCCGCAGAGTATTTATCAAAAAATCAGCGGCAGCGGAAGCTTTTCATCTAACGCGGCGGCAGCGATTGAGCAGTCTGTCGGGCAGCTTATTATTCTCATGTTCGCGGCAATCCTGTCTGTAATTTTGTTTTTTATAATCTTTTTAATTGTAAAAAAGCTGATAAAGCACGCGCTTGTGCTGTTCAAGCTTCCTGTAATCAAGCAGATAAATTCAATTCTCGGAGGAATCCTCGGAGCAATTGAAGGAATTGTTGTTACACTCTTTTCAACCAATGTTTTTTATGTTATAATGACCTTTGCGAACCCGAATGTGCTGGAATCTCCTGTTATCAACGGTTCGGTATTTCGCTTTTTTTGCCTATTTATTTAGCGAGGAAACAATATGGATAAGGAAAACTGGAGTTTTACGCCCTCAGATTTGTTTACAATACCAAATATTTTGACCTATCTCAGATTCATACTCATTGCCCCTTTTATGTACTTTTTTCTTAATGATAAGCTTGTTATCGCGGCAATATGCATAGGAATCTCAGGTCTGACGGACTGCTTTGACGGTATGCTGGCACGCAAGCTAGGCCAGGTCACCTCTTTGGGCAAGATACTTGATCCAATCGCCGACAAGCTGACGCTTTTTGCGGTTGTGATATGTATGGCAATCAAAATCCCAAAAATCATTCCGCTGCTTATTATGCTTTTGCTAAAGGACGCCCTTATGATTCTCGGCGGCATGGATTTGGTAAAGAAAGGCATAACTCCCCCGGCAGCAAAATGGTACGGCAAGCTTGGAACTGTAGTGTTCTATTTTTCGGTAGGAATTATTATATTTTTAAAAGCTGTGTTCGGTTACGAAAACCCGATTTTGGATTTTACACTGATTTTGGTAACCGCCCTTACAATGTTTTTCGCGCTGTTTCAGTATGCGAAGCTATATTTTTCGCTCGTAAAAGAGCACAGCCAAAAGGAGTAAAACCGGTCAACTATGTGCAGTATTTCTCTTAAAACAGCACAAACGTGAAGTTTTTGTGAATATGCTTGTAATTTTTTTAATTATGTATTAATATATCGTTAAAGCAACACCGCACATTCGACGGCGCAATACGCACTGCTTAACTGTACGGTATTGCGCCTAAAACAAAGAATTGAATTGTTCAAATTAAAAGGAGAAGATTTATGCTTTGCAGCAGATGTCAAAAACGACAGGCAGTCGTTTTTGTTTCAAATAATAATCTTAAAGACGCGCCGACCACAGGATATTGCCTGACCTGCGCGCGCGAGCTCGGAATCAAGCCTGTTGAGGACCTGATCAACAAAATGGGCATTTCTGACGAAGATCTTGAAAACGTTCAGGATCAGATGAACACTCTTATGCAAAATATGGGCGAAAACGGAGATATGTCAAATCTTATGGAGCAGCTTGGCGCAAATAATCTTGCCGAGCAAATGGACGATTTTTCCGGCGGCAGTGAAGACGACGATTTTTCTCACGGTGCTCCGGCATTCCCCGCGTTTTTCAATAATCTTTTCGGCGGCGCAAAGCCGGGTGAAGCTCAAAACGGCTCAGCTTCCGCTCCAAATCAGAAAAGGGATAAAAAGGAAAAGAAAAGAAAGCATATCAACCTCTACTGCGAGGATCTTACTGCCAAGGCAAAAAACGGCAAAATCGACCGTATTATAGGCAGAGACAAGGAGATTGAGCGCGTAATTCAAATTCTTTCACGCCGCAGCAAAAACAATCCCTGCCTTATCGGTGAGCCCGGCGTTGGTAAAACCGCCATTGCCGAGGGTCTCGCGCTCAGAATCGCACAGGGCAACGTACCGCAGAGGCTGAAAAACAAAGAAATTCAGCTTTTGGATCTGACCTCTCTTGTAGCCGGAACCCAGTTCAGAGGACAGTTTGAAAGCCGCATCAAGGGTCTCGTCGCAGAAATCAAGGAAAGCGGAAATATTATCCTATTTATAGACGAGGTTCATTCGCTCGTCGGCACAGGAGACAACGAAGGCACAATGAACGCCGCAAATATACTCAAGCCGGCTCTGTCCAGGGGCGAGGTTCAGGTAATCGGCGCGACAACCTTTAACGAATACAGAAAATACATAGAGAAAGACAGCGCGCTCGAACGCCGATTCCAGCCGATAAAGGTTGGCGAGCCGACAATTGCCCAGACAATCGAGGTTATTGCAGGCGTTAAGGATTATTATGAGCAGCACCACAGAGTTATTGTAGACGACGATATTGTACGCAAGACCGTTATTTTGTCTGAAAGATACATAACCGACCGTTTCCTTCCCGACAAAGCGATTGACCTGCTTGATGAAAGCTGCGCCTGTGCCAGCTTGAGAAACAAGACCATGGAAAAATACGACAATCTAAACGAAGAAAAGCAAAAGCTATCGCTTGTCAAGGAAGAGCTGACCACAGCAGAGCAGGTTGACTACGAGGCGCTTGCCGAGGTGAACACAAGCCTTGCCCGAATTGACAGCGAGCTTTCAAAGATCAATCCCGACGAGCTGACCGCAAAGGTGACCGAGGAGGATATCGCCAAGGTTATTGAGCTTTGGACAGGAATTCCGGCTTCAAGGATCCGAGAGAACGAGCTTTCAAAGCTCAGCGAGCTTGAAGCAGAAATGAAAAAGAAAATAATCGGGCAGGACGAGGCAGTTGAAGCCCTTTCTTCGGCAATCAAGAGAAGCCGCTGTCAAATATCACCGCGCCGCCGCCCGGCATCATTTATATTTGTCGGACCTACGGGCGTAGGAAAAACCGAGCTTGTAAAGGTGCTGAGCCAGCAGCTTTTTGATACGCCCGAAACGCTTATCAGACTTGACATGTCCGAATTCATGGAAAAACATTCGGTGTCAAAGATTATAGGTTCACCACCGGGATATGTGGGCTACGACGAAGCAGGACAGGTAACCGAGAAGGTACGCCGCCGCCCGTATTCGGTCCTTCTTTTTGATGAGATTGAGAAGGCGCATCCAGATGTAATGAACATTCTACTGCAAATTCTCGATGAAGGCAAGGTAACCGACGCGCACGGACGCTCTGTTAATTTTGAGAATACCGTAATTATCATGACTTCAAACGCCGGCTCAACAAGCCGCGACAGCGCGCTGGGCTTTGGCAAAACCAGCGAGGAAGCCTCAAAGGACAAGGTTATGAAAGCACTTTCCGAGTTTTTGCGTCCTGAATTTCTTGCACGTGTTGACGAGGTTATTGTATTCAACCAGCTTCAAGAGGCAGACTTTGTAAAAATAGCCGAGCTTATGCTCAACGAATACGTGCCGACGCTTGAAGAAAAGCATATTCGCTTTACCTTTGACGAAAGTGCGTGCAAATATCTTGCGGACAAATCCTGCAAGGGCAGCAGCGGTGCGCGCGACCTGAGAAACACAATCAGGCGCGAAGTCGAGGAAAAAATCGCTTCTGCCATGATTGACGCAGAAACTCCGCTCAGCGCGATAAACGTAAGCGCAAATGAAAATGAAATTGTTTTGCAAGCAATTTAACTCTTGACAATGCAGCGAAATAATGCTATAATATATTTCGTTGCAGAGTTGCGGATGTAGTTTAGTGGTAGAACTTCAGCCTTCCAAGCTGATCGTGTGGGTTCGATTCCCATCATCCGCTCCAAAAATAAAGAGCACCCGATAAGGGTGCTTTTTATTTTTGGCAAAGCGGATTGGGAATCGAAGGCGAGCGTTAAGAAAACAGTCCTGCGGACTGTTTTTAGCGAGAGCGCAGATGATCATTTCCAACAGAACTGAACCCATCAGACGAGAAGAACAAAATGCATATACACACAACACATCATCCGCTCCAAAAATAAAGAGCACCCAATAAGGGTGCTTTTTATTTTTGGCGAAGCGGATTGGGAATCGAAGGCGAGCGTTAAGAAAACAGTCCTGCGGACTGTTTTTAGCCCATCAGACGAGAAGAACAAAATGCATATACACACAACACATCATCCGCTCCAAAAACAAAAAGGCTCTCTGTTAATAGTTGGAATAAACCTAAAAAAGCACAGGCTTGAATGCAGTTTTGCACCAAGCCTGTTGATTTAATTATTATTTCAAATTATTTATTAAAGATAGACATAATGTCATAGAACGTATCGTCATCGTCATCTGTCTTATCCTTTGTCGCCTTGGACGCGTTGTCATCAGGAGTATCTACGATAACGCTGTCGCTGACCGTCTTTGGTCTTGCAACCTCTCCGTCGGCGTTAAAGCCTGTGGCAATTACGGTTACGCTCATTTCGTCGTTCATCTTTTCGTCGATAACGGCACCCCAGATAATGTTTGCGTCATCCGAAACCTTGTCCTTGATCATTGTTGAAGCCGCGTCAATATCGTCAAGGCTTACATCGGCAGAAGCCGTGATATTAATAATAAGTCCCTTTGCGCCGTCTATTGAGGTTTCAAGCAGCGGACTGGATATTGCCATATCAGCAGCCTCAACAGCCTTGTTCTTGCCCGAGGAAGAACCCATGCCCATGTGAGCATAGCCTGCGTCCTTCATAACCGAGGTCACGTCGGCAAAGTCGAGGTTTACAAGACCCGGAAGAAGAATAAGGTCGGAAATACTCTGAACACCCTGACGAAGCACATCGTCTGCGATTGCAAACGCGTTCTGGAGGGTAATGCTCTGCTCTGAAACGTATTTTAATCTCTCGTTTGGAACAATAATAAGTGAATCAACGTTTGCAGAAAGCTCGGCTATACCCTGCTCTGCCTGAGTCATTCTCTTTTTGCCCTCAAAGGCAAATGGCTTTGTAACAACGCCTACGGTGAGGATTCCCATTTCCTTGGCGATTCCTGCAACCACAGGAGCCGCTCCTGTGCCCGTTCCGCCGCCCATACCTGCGGTGACAAATACCATATCTGTATCTTTAAGGAGCGCAGCGATCTCGTCCTTGCTTTCCTCTGCCGCTTCCTTGCCGATTGCAGGCATTGAACCTGCACCCTTGCCCTTTGTGAGCTTCTCGCCTATCTGAATCTTCTGTGAAGCCTTTGAAAGTCTTAAAACATGCTCGTCCGTATTGATTGCTATAAATTCAACATTCTTTACATCCATAGCTACCATGCGGTTTACAGCGTTTCCGCCGCCGCCGCCGACACCGATTACTTTTATTTTCGGCATATACTCCAGCTCAATATCCATTTCAAACGCCATTTTTACTTCCTCCTTGAAAAGTCATTTACTATAAAGTAAAAAGTGCCGGTGGGCACTCTCGCCCGCCTATCCGAACCGCACCGATAACGGCGCAATGTTCAACAGGGGATCAAGCAATTTCCCGTTTAATAAAAAACGCATAATTACGTATTATAATATTTATAATCAATATTAACATACTTTTGCAAAAATATCAATGCTTTTGTCCTTTTTTCTTAAATTTTCCTGATTTTATTTTTAAAAAATCAGGTGAATGATGGCGCGCCGGTGTGTGCGTCCTATTATTATGACATGCTTTTTCGAGGGTATACAGAATCATTCCCAAGCCTGTGCGCCGGCAGCGTCATTTACCTCCGGTGAATATACAGGCTCCTCCTGAGGCGAATACTCAGGCTCGGGCGTCCACCATACCTGGTTGTCCTGATTTGGGTCTTCATACACCTGCGAATCATAGCTTTGGTCGTAATAAGCCTGATCGTCGTATGGCTCCTCGTAATAATAATTATTATCGTAGGTCTGACTGCCGTTGTCGGGCTGAGACTGCTCAGAAGCTTCCGCAGGAGCGGTGGTAGTAGCAATCACCGGGCGAACAGCGGTTTCGGCAGGCTTGTAGTGTGACATGCGGTTTGTGTTGCAGGTTGAAACGTCGAGCGTTCCTGCAACCGCGCCGGTATTGTTGGGGTCAAGCTTCTCTTTAATTATCGTAACAGCGGTTTTGATTTTGTAGTCGATATCCTCGGGAAGTCCAATGTTGATATTTATTCTGTCATCATAGTTCAGGGTTATGTTTGCAGTATCCGTAACATTGAAGCCGGTGATATTTTCAACCTCGTTTTTGTGCAAACTTTCTGCCACATCCTCAAGAATATCCGGAATGTTTTCGTCACTGAACTCAACATATTTTCCAACGGTTTTATCGTTAAGCTCTCCGCAGGTCAGTTCCGGATATTTGTCGCTGTTCTCTGTAAGGCTGTCTATAATTCTGCCCTTTGAGCTGACAAGAAGATAGTTGTTGCCGTCCTTGATAACATAAGATGGCACAGCGTTGGTAATTTTGATTGTAACCGTATCGGGTATCGCAACACCCACCTCGGCTTTTTCAACATACGGCAGATTTTCGACAATCTTTTCGGGAGTTGCCTGGATTGAGGCAATAAAAATATTTTGCTGAAGATTCACTCCGCAAAACGCGGTAATTTGGTCCTCATAATAATACTCATCGCCTTCAACGTCTATTTTTTCTGTTTTAAACAAAACCGTAAGACTCAAAACAATGCCAATCACCAACACAAGGGCAATCATTCCGACAGAGATAAGCACCCTTTTTCTGCGGATTTGCTTTTGAGTCAGAGGCTTTTTGTTGCGTTTTATAACCTCATTTTCCTGCTTGCGGATCACCTTTGCGCGTTTTTCGCGCTTTTGCATTTCGGCATATTCGTCTATGTAATAGCCGTCCTCAAAATCCTGCGGCTCAAGGCTGCGAATCTTTTCGTCGCTCTCGCGCCTGAATTTCTCCTCGCGGCTAATATCCTCGTAATTCTCCTTTGTGCGGTCAATCACCGCCTGCTCAATTCTTCCGGGCTTGTGCTTCTTTTTCTTTTGTGCAGCATTTTTTGTCTGCTTTGCAGAGGATTTCTTTTTCTTCTCCTGCTCTTTATGGAACTTCTGCGCCTGCTTTGCGGTGTTTTTGCGCTGCTTGGCAAGCTCTTTCTTTTCCTTGGGGCTGAGAGCCATAAATAATCCTCCTTTTTTACTTCTTGTTTTTTAATTCGTGTTTTTTATTCGTGTTTTTTTATTCGTGAATATTGTGCGGTTTTTCAATATATGGCGGATGCCCGATAGAAACCAAATATAAATAAATCACGTTAGATAAACTCACGGAAATATTGCAGAAACAACCTTGGACTTTTCCGAAAAAGCCAATTTTACCTGATATATTAAAATTATTGCAAAGGTGACCTTCAACTTTTCCGCAGGTACAACCTTTGACCCGCCGTTGATGACGTTTATCAAAAAATAAAACTTCAAAAAAGGCGGATAAAAGTGCCCACCGGCACCCCACCGGCACCTCAGCGGCACCCCACCGGCACCTATATTTTCTTTATGTCTGCGCCAAGCGCGCTTAGAGTGAGCTCCAAATTTTCGTAGCCTCTTTCAAGGTATTTAACTCCGCTGATTTCGGTGTTTTGTTCCGCGCATAAGCCTGCCGCGACAAGTGCCGCCGCACCTCGCAAATCGGTTGCCTCAACCGCCGCGCCGTAAAGTGCTTCTACGCCTTCGACCACAGCGAATTTTCCCTCTGTGCGAATATTCGCGCCCATACGTACAAGCTCCGAGGTGTGGCGGTATCGGTTTTCAAAGATGTTTTCAATAAAAACCGTCGTTCCCTTTGCCACACACGCCGCAGTCATAAGGGGAGCCTGCGCGTCGGTAGGAAATCCCGGATATGGCATAGTGCGGATGATCCTCATTGAATCAAGCCGCTGCGGAGCGCGAAAATCGATCTCTCCGTTTTGGCACAAAACCGTACACCCGGCTTCTTCAAAAGCAGGAATTACCGAAGCAAGATGCGAGCCGACAACATCGGTCAAAGCGATTCTCGAGCCGGTTACTGCAGCACAAGACATCAAGGTTGCCGCTGCAATTCGGTCGGGAATAATTGTATGGCACGCTCCGTTGAGTGAACCGACGCCGTCAATCACAATAACGCCTTCGCCTGCTCCGTAGATTTTTGCGCCGCATTTATTCAAATAATCGGCAAGATCGCTGATTTCAGGCTCTCTCGCCGCGTTAGTGATCGTAGTTGTTCCGTGAGCAAGCACAGCAGCAAGCATAATATCCTCGGTCGCGCCCACGCTGGGAAAGGAAAGCGAAATTTTGCAGCCCTTTAACCCTTCGGGAGCAGTACAGTCAAGATATCCGTGCTTTTCTTTTATAACCGCGCCCATTTCGCGAAGTGCGCAAAGGTGAATATCAATCGGCCGCGGACCGATTTCGCAGCCGCCGGGAAAGGACAGCCTCGCGCTTCCCGTTCTTGCAAGGACCGCGCCGAGAAATACTATTGAACTGCGCATCTTGCGCATCAGACCATCGGGGATATCAGACCTGCAAATTCCGTCGGCGTTGATCACCAGAGTTGCACCCTCCCGGCTTATAACGCAGCCCAGATATCTAAGGATCCCAACCGAAGCCTCAACATCTGACAACACAGGGCAATTAAAAATCAGACTTTCTCCGCGTGTAAGTACAGTTGCGGCAAGTATTGGCAGTGCGCTGTTTTTCGCGCCCTGAACGCTCACCTTTCCGCCAAGCCTTTGCTTTCCCTTGATTATCAGCTTTGACATACCGACACCCTCTCAAATAGAATACCTATACATTCTATGAGGGGTGTTTCGGTTTGTTACCGATGAAGCTAATTTAGTGTGGAGTTTGGAGTGTGGAGTTTGGAGTTGATGTCGAGCAGAAAAAATGTATTTTAAAACACGTTTGTTCCCGATTGTATCAATATGGATCTAGTTTTGTTTTCCATTTTAACAACCTTTGGTCGCCGCTAAAATTCGGTGTTTTGTATAGGCAACACCGCACAATTCACGGCGCACGCCTTGCTTGAATATTGTTTCGTCAGACTGCCCAAAAATCTTACTGCGCAATCCGCACACCTGAATTATATAGCAATATTGATAAAGTCGGGAGCAAACGTATTATTCTGACGAATTCTATCTTCCCGACCGAAACTCCACACTCCAAACTCCAAACTAACAAACGTTTCCCATGAGTTTTTTGATCACGGAATATATTCTTTCGTTGGCGTTTGTAATCGCCATTTTGCGTGAGTTTTCACTGTATTTTTTTAATATTTCCGGATTTGAGAGCATCTCGTCGGCTTTTTTCATAAGCAGCTCTCCGCTGAGCTGAGATTCTTCAATGATTTCCGCCGCTCCGGCGTTTACCAGAGCCATTGCGTTGTGATATTGATGATTCTCGGCAACATTCGGCGAGGGAATCAAAATCGAAGGTTTTCCCATTGCCTGGATTTCGCTCAGTGTAATCGCGCCGGCTCGGCAAATAACCAGATCCGCCGCCGCCATGCACTCCGGCATATTGTCGATATACTCTCTGATATCCAGATTATGACAAAGCTCAAGCTGCGCGCCCTTTTCGCGGACAAGCTGAGGGAACCACTCCCCATAGCTTCCGTAGGCGTGAATGTGCTGATACCTTCCGTCAATACCGCTGCGCGCCACCAAATCGGCAACAGCCTCGTTGATCCTTTTTGCGCCGAGGCTTCCGCCAAACGAAAGCACAACAGGCCGCTCGTCAAGACCGAGCTTCATCCTGCAATGCTCCTTGTCGGCTCTGAGGATTTCTCCTCTGACGGGATTGCCGGTTACAACAACGTTTGCCTTGTCAAAATATTTTTTTGCTTCTTCAACAGCGAGCATAACCCTTTGTACTCGCCTTGCAAGCAGCTTGTTTGTAACTCCGGGGAAGGCGTTTTGCTCATGGATCACGCACGGAATCCCCATTTTGGAAGCAGTCCTGATTACCGGTCCCGACACATATCCGCCGGTGCCGATGCAAAGGTCCGGCTTGAATTCCGAAATTATCTTTCTTGCCTCAACAGACGATGTCAGCGTGCGGTTTACGGTCTTTACGTTTTCTACAACGTTTTTGGGAGAAAGGCTGCGCTTGAATCCGCTTATAACGATCGATCTGATCTCATAGCCTGCCTGAGAAACCAGCCTCTGCTCCATTCCTCCCTTGTTGCCCACAAAAAGAAATTTTGTATCGGGGCGTTTTTCTCTGATATATCCTGCGATGGCAAGAGCCGGATTGATGTGACCGGCGGTGCCTCCGCCTGCAAGTAATACGCGCATTGCTGCCTCCAGAGTTATGATTCGTTAGTTTTGTAATAAGCCTTGCCGCTTACTGACGCTCAATATTTGCTGTTCGCGAGATTGAAAGAATAATTCCCATCTGCGCCAAAAGCATAATCAGCGAGGAGCCGCCGTAGCTGAAAAACGGCAGGCTGATACCCGTGTTCGGCAGCCAGTCGGTGATTACCAAAATATTGAGCACCACCTGAATTCCAATCTGAGATGTAAGTCCGATTCCCAGCAGCTTGCCGAATTTATCCTTTGCTCTCAAAGAAAGTGTGATTCCTCTCCAAACCAAAAGCGCGAAAATCAGCAGCACCATTGTCGCTCCGATCAATCCGAGCTCTTCAACAACGATTGCAAAAATAAAGTCGTTCTGAGGTTCGGGAAGATAGAGATATTTTTGTCTTGACTGACCCAAGCCCAAGCCCCAAAGTCCGCCTGAACCAATTGCGTATAGCGAATTTCTTGTTTGCCATGTGGTCTGCCACATTTCCTCGTCGGTATATATCAAAGCCTGACCCCAGCCGTCCATTCGGCTCATAGCGTAGGAAAGTCCGCCGCTGATCGCCAAAAGAAGGACAAGACCAACCATTGCGGCTCCGCCGATTACAAGATACTTGGCTTTCATACCTCCGATATACAACATCAAAACCGTCAGCATTGCAATAATTACAATACCGGAATAGTGCGGCTCCAAAAACAGCAGGGCTGCAATTGTTCCGAATACCAGCACACCGGGAAGCACGCTGTAGCGCGCGAACTGCATCTTGTTATAATATTTGCTCGCCCAGTGAGCAAAGAACAAAATCACCGCGAATTTTGCTATTTCCGAAGGCTGGATATTGAACATTCCCAACGGGATCCAGCGTTTAACGCCGTTACTGGGTAAAATCAAAACCAACACAAGTGCAAAATAGGCTATTCCAAGAACAATAGGAGCGATTTTGTGAAGCTTGTTATAATTGAAGAACGACATAACTATCATTCCCGCTATTCCCAAACCGATAAAAATAAGCTGTCTCCAAAGGTAATAATAGCTGTTGCCCTGGGTGTAATAAGAGAATGCATAGCTAGCCGAAAACATCATGATTGTACCTATTGTCAGCAAAATCATGATAATTATGCAAAACGGAAAGTCAATTCCCATTCCGATTGAGAACCAACCGGCTTTTTTTGCTTTTTTCTTTTGTGAGGGACGAATAAAGTACTTCTCCTGACGGATTTTTTGCTCGGAATAATATTCCTCGTCATAAATCCTGTTGACGTCTGCTTTTAGAATCATTCTTTTGTGAGGTGCCATAGCCGTTCCCCTCCTTTGTCAAAACTACTGTCGGCTCAGGATACGCCGAACATTACGAGTAAAAATGATATCAATCCAAAAATCGCGGTAACCGCGCTGAACACAGCAACGATTTTGACTTCCTTCCAGCCGCACATCTCAAAATGATGATGGATCGGAGCCATTTTAAACAGCCGTTTTCCGTGAGTTAGCTTGAAGTATCCGACTTGAAGCATAACGGAAAACATTTCGCAAAGATAAATGATTCCAAGCGGAAGCAAAAGAATCGGCATATCAACCGCAAATGCGAGTCCGCAAACCAGTCCGCCCAAAAACAGCGAACCTGTGTCGCCCATAAACACCTTTGCCGGGTGAAAATTCCATACCAAAAAGCCCAGGATCGCGCCGGCGCAGCACGCG
>CAJODI010000019.1 GCA_905233145.1 uncultured Ruminococcus sp.
CAGTGTGCATACTGACGTATGGATACTGATTTTTGGGCAGTCTGACGGAATAATATGCAAGCAAGGCGTGCGCCATGAATTGTGCGGTGTTGCCTATACTATTTGCCAATCTAAAAAAACGGTTACCGTGAGCTTTCGCGGTAACCGTTTGAAGCCTTGATTTTATTATAAATCTTATAATAATCAGTTATTGATAAGCTTGTCCTCATCTGACCAGCTGTAAAGCTTTCTGACTTCCTCACCAATTGTCTCTGCCGGAGACTCTGCTGCGAGCTTTCTCATTGCGCGGAAGTGTGCCTGACCGCCTGCCGGTGACATATCAAGAAGGAATTCCTTTGCGAATGAACCGTCCTGAATGTCGGAGAGAATCTTCTTCATAGCCTTCTTTGTGTCATCTGTGATGATCTTTGGACCTGTGATATAATCACCGTACTCGGCTGTGTTGGAAATTGAATATCTCATACCTGCAAAGCCTGACTGATAGATAAGGTCAACGATAAGCTTCATCTCGTGGATACACTCAAAGTAAGCGTTTCTGGGATCGTAGCCTGCCTCGCAAAGAGTCTCGAAGCCTGCCTGCATAAGCGCGCAAACACCGCCGCAAAGCACAGCCTGCTCACCGAAGAGGTCTGTTTCTGTTTCTGTTCTGAAGTTTGTTTCAAGCACGCCTGCTCTTGCGCCGCCGATTCCCAAAGCATATGCAAGCGCGAGATCCTTAGCCTTGCCTGTAGCGTCCTGAGCAACCGCAACAAGGCACGGAACACCCTTGCCTGCCTGATACTCACTTCTTACTGTGTGACCGGGTCCCTTGGGAGCGATCATAGTTACGTCAACGTCTGCAGGAGGTACGATCTGACCAAAGTGGATCGCAAAGCCGTGAGCGAACATAAGCATATTGCCTGCTTCGAGGTTTGGCTCGATGTCGTTCTTGTACATTGCAGCCTGCTTCTCATCGTTAATAAGAATCATGATAATGTCAGCCTGCTTAGCAGCTTCTGCCGCTGTGAATACCTTGAAGCCCTGAGCCTCTGCTTTAGCCCAAGACTTGCTGCCCTCGTAAAGTCCGATGATTACGTTACAGCCGCTCTCCTTGAGGTTGAGCGCATGAGCGTGTCCCTGACTGCCGTAGCCTATGATTGCAATAGTCTTGCCGTCGAGCAGCGAGAGGTTGCAGTCTGACTGATAATAAATCGGTGCTTTCATGTTTTCTCTGTAGTCTTTCATTTTGAGTTTCCTCCTATTTAATTATATGAAATGTAGATTGAATGTAAATATATACTAAACCGAAACCGAGGCTGTGCCCCTGTCGATCGCGATCGTACCTGTACGAACGATCTCGCGTATTCCGTAGGGCTTGAGTAGATCTATAAGCGTGTTTACGCGGTCTGCTGTTTCGCTGTACTCCACAGTTACACAGCTTGGCGCTACATCAACGATTTTTGCCTGCATTATTTCGGCGGTTTTGATGATTTCGGCGCGCTTTGAGGCGGCGCAGTGAACCTTGATCAAAATCAGCTCGCGACTGATAAACTCTCCCTCGTTAAGCCGTTTTACCTTTATGACCGGAATCACCTTGTTAAGCTGTTTTTCCAGCTGTTCAACAACGTATTCATCGCCGTTGGCTACGATTGTGATCCTCGAAACACCGGGATTGTTTGTCACTCCTACTGCGAGGGAGTCAATATTAAAGCCTCTGCGAGAAAATAATCCCGAGATTTTTGACAGCACGCCTGCCTGGTTTTCCACAAGAATTGATAACGTATACTGCATATTCTCAACCTCATATTGAAGGGGTGTCGGGATAGACGTTGCAAACCAAAATAAACGGCTTGTCCGAGTTTACGATACCCTTGATAATTTCCTCTGCCTCTGCGTTTGAGTTTGCCTCAGCGTGGTCAATTCCATATGCCTCGGCAATTTTGAGAAAGTCAGGGTCGCCCTGCAAAATTGTTGCGGAGTGCCTTTTGTTATAATGCATATCCTGAAGCTCTCTTACCATTCCCAGACGTGAATTTCGCATGATTATGATTTTGATTCCGAGCTTGTTTCCGGCAATTGTCGCCAGCTCATTCATGCTCATCTGAAAGCTTCCGTCGCCGCAAATCACGATAACGTCTCTTGACGGTCTTGCAAACTTTGCGCCCACAGCGGCAGGAATAGAATATCCCATAGTGCCCATTCCGCCGGTTGTAAGGAACCTACCCTCTCGAATTCTAAAGTTGTTGGCGCACCAAATCTGGTTTTGTCCGACATCCGCAACAAGAATCGCCTTAGACCGAAACATCGCGCTCAGATGGCTGACAAGCGTGCGCGGCTCAACGTAGCCATCAAACACCGGCGGCTCCTGATAATATTCGGACTTCCAGCGAACAACCGTTTCGGTCCAGTCCTCGGGTGCCTTGATGTCGCCGATATTCTCGTTGAGCATGTTCAATACATTTTTCATATCACCTACTATCGGAATTTCGGTTTTAACATTTTTTCCGATTTCGGCAGGATCTATATCAATATGAATAACTGTCGTATTTTCGCTCATTTGGTGCGGAGAAGCAACCGCTCTGTCTCCAAGCCTTGCGCCGCAGACAATGACAAGGTCAGCTTCGTGCAGAGCCATGTTTGCGACTTTTTTGCCGTGAGTACCCAACATTCCGAGATAAAGCTCATGCTCACTCGGCATAACCCCAATTCCCATCATTGTTGAGATAACCGGGATGCGGGTCTTGTCGGCAAAGCTTTGGAACTTTGGCTTTATGCCCGAGCTGAGAACGCCGCCGCCGGCTACAATAACCGGGCGTTTGCTTTTTTCAATCGCGGCAATCGCACGCTTTACCTGAACAGCGTGACCCTTTGTGTTGGGCTTGTAGCCGATAATATTAACCTCGCCCGGGTATTCAAAGCTCTCGATTTCGTTAGTCTGAATATCTATAGGAATATCAATCAGCACAGGACCCTTTCTTCCGGTTGAAGCAATATGGAAAGCTTCTTTAAAAACTCTTGGCAGATCCTCTGTTTTGCTGACAAGGTAGCTGTGCTTTACAAACGGCTCGCACGCTCCGGTGATGTCAGCCTCCTGAAAAACGTCTCTGCCCAGCAAATCGGTGCGAACCTGTCCGGTGATTGCGATCATCGGGATAGAGTCGGTATAGGCGGTGGCTATGCCTGTGATCAGGTTTGTTGCTCCGGGGCCCGAGGTTGCGACGCATACGCCCGGCTTGCCGCTGCAACGTGAATAGCCGCTTGCCGCATGAGCTGCGTTTTGTTCTTGGCGAACAAGGATATGCCTGATTTCCGAATCATAGATTTTATCATAAAACGGGCAGATTGCTGCTCCGGGATAGCCAAAGACGACCTTAACGCCTTCTGCCTCCAAACATTTTACCATTATCTCAGCTCCGCTGATCATGTGTCGTACCCTCCTTATCTGATTAATTATAGGGAACCTCTAACAATTTACTGCGCTTCTGCGCAAAATTGAATTATTAGATATTTTCTGCAACGATTAGTAAAATTAATTAACAAGTAAAATTATACATCAATAAGTCTTAATTGTAAAGAGGTTAATAAAATTAAGGCAATACCGCATAATTCGGGTGTGCGGATTGCGCAGTAAGATTTTTCGGCAGAGTGTACAAATAATCAGTTCGCATACTGACGTATGGGGACTGATTTTTGGGCAGTCTGACGGAATAATATGCAAGCAAGGCGTGCGCCGCGAATTGTGCGGTGTTGGGATTCAGCAGCAAATCCATTTCAGGTGAACTGCTTTCGTCTTGAAAACCTCTTTCATGCGGATCGCCGCCGTCACGCTCGTGCGGATCTTCGTCCGGGTTACTTCCCTCCGTCGGGATATCCTGCAGCAAATTGACGCTTGAATCAGCTTCGCTGCCTGAAGTTGTTTCTTGCTTATCGGCAGATATAGATTCGCTTATGAAAACCGCCGTACCCTGAGAGGCTTTACCTTCGGCATATTCTTTTCCGTCCAAATAGAGCTTGTGTCCGTTTAGCTTTATTGAGTTTGGTGTGCATGTCAGCGAAGAAATATACGAATCTGCGGTCAGCGACCATGTTGAACCCTTTTCAAGCTCAACATAAACCTCGCCTTCGTTGCCGGTGGGATTAATAGCTCCCGTCAGGCACGAATTGCTTTTCAGATACAAATTCATCGAAGAGATATCGTCAACCAAAATATTACCTGTGATTGTTTGATTGGAGGCGTTAAGATTAACCAAACCGCCGTTTAAATCGGCTTTTCCCCAACCTGCCGCCGCAGCTCTGAGAAAAACTCCGTCGCCTTCATTGGTGATTGCCGCGTTATCAAGATTGATTTCTGTAGCTGTGTTGTTCACAAAGAAAACATCGCCGTTTTTGTTGACAAGCTTGCCTCCGTTCATAGTAAACGATGAAATCCCCTGAGAAGCGTCGCCCGACATAGACTGGTATAACATAACCGCCTGAAAATAATCTGATTTATCGCTGTTTTTCGTGTTGTTGTCAGCGGTGAGTGTGACATTGTTAAGTGTGACGGAATTATTGCCCTCTACCACAACTCCCTGCGAGGATGCGGAAGCCATTTCCGCGTCGCTTACAGTTATATTTGCTGTTGAATAAATCACCGGAGAGCCTGTTCCGCCTGTGGCGTAGTAGCCGCCGCTGACGTTTACGGTTCCGCCGCCTCTGTCCGAACGGATCGCTGCCGAAGAATTGCCGGAGGTTTCAATTGTCAGGTTTTTGGCGTTCATTGTGCCGCCGCCTGTTGTCATAAGACCTCCCGAACAGTTTCCCGTTGTATTTATATAGGAATCGGAAATATTTATAACAGTGTCGTCACCGTAGCAAAACACTCCGTTTGCGTGCGTACCGTCTGTTTTGACAACCATATTGCTCAGATTCAGCGTGCCGCCGTTTTGGGCTAAGATGGCGGCGTTGTCACCATAGAAATCCGCTTCGTCGCCTTCGGCTTCTCCTGTTTTGGTTACAAGAACATTGCTGTAATCCGCGCTTTCGTCGTCGGCAACAATCGCGTGTCCGCCATCCTCGTCGTTAGATATCGTTTCGTTTACTTCGATATCGTTTTCTGAAAGTCGCGCGGACTTTTTCTCTTCTGTTGCCGCTTGATTAGCCTGCAAATCCGATGTTGCCCAAATTGTTTTTACTTCGGCGGAATTTTCCGCAGCTTCCCGACTGCCGCAGCCGGATAAAGTCATTGCCGCGGCAGCAAGCAGGGATATGAAAATCATGCACAATTTATTGAATTTCAAATTCAAAATACATACATCCTTTGCTTTTTGTTTTATACTAATCTCAGATAAAAAGTGGACAAAGATTTGCGAGGATATTTTTCGCAAGACGAGGCGAAGGACGCCGCAAGGCTGTCGCCTTGCAAGGACTAGACCGCAAAGATTGTCTATTTTTTATTTGAGTTTAGTATTATAGGTCTCAACTAAACTGTTGTTCAATGGTGCGGATGTCTAGAGCTGTTTTCCTATCGGATAAGAATCGTCCAGCTCCGCAAGGCACATTTGCAGTTTGGTCGCATCATTAACATCAATTATTCCGTCACCGTTTATGTCCGCTGCTTTTATATTATCCTCACTGATCAGTGCAAGCTCGGCAAGATGAAGCTGAATCAGTGTAGCGTCATCAATGGTAACAATTCCGTTGCCGTCTGCATCGCCCAGATATTTTATGTAAGGGACAGGTGTAAAGGTGTATAAAACATAAGAATCGCTTCTGCTGTTTTCAGCAACCGTCAAATCAGCCGGAAGCTCGTTTATTTTAATGTCAGAAGCATTTTTTTCAAGGCTGTATTCTTTCTCTGTCATGAGGTTGATCTTCACTGAATAAGTATGTCCGGGCTTGAAGGAATCATTTTCCGTAAGTATTACAGAATCTGTTTCATCAATCCACTGTACACCGTTTTTAGTGAATTCATCAGCATTGTCGTTATCTGAAAAATTGCTGACCATACAACCCTCGCCGGCAATACGAGCGGCAAATTTTGGTTTTCCGCCTGCGTTTGGAGCTTCAACAGTCAAATCTGCCTCTTGGATTTCTCCGCCAAGCAACGGCTCAAAGCGATAGAATACCAAAGCCTTTGTATCCTCAAAAACTGTTATCAGCGAATCGGATGAATCACCGTTTACATAAGCGTTTGTCGAAAGCTCTTCTTCGTTTCCGTAAGAAAATCTGAATCCATACCGGGAATTGAGATTTACCAATACGCAGTACACGCGGTCTGCAGCGAAGCAGTCATCCTCTGTCAGCCAAACCGGATCGTTTGCATCTGTCATGTCGATCCATTGAACGCCTTTTCTGATATAATGCGGAGAATTGGAGCTTGTGGTATCAACGAAGCATTCCATATCGTCCATTTTTGTAGAAAAATTCGGTTTTTCTCCGACTTTCGGTTCGTTGATTTTGATATCAAAGCCCTTTACAATGGTTTTGTCCTTCCATTTTGCATATAGTGTAAAATCAGAAGTTACAACCTGCTTGGCGTCATATTTGTGCAGGCACTCTGGTTCAAGATACCAAGCGTCAAAAAGATACTTTTCGTCCTCGGGAGTCGGAGGATAATATTCGTGGCCGCGAATCACACGTTTATCCGGGATTGTGTTGCCGTAGCCTTGAGTATCAAACGAAACGATATGGTCCTTGTGAACATAGGATACCTGCTTTGGCACGCTGTAAAGCTCGCCTACAGTATATTTTGCAGTAACCTCAACGCGAATATAGCACAGCTCATCGTTAGCTGTAGGCATATATTCCCTTTCTGTCGCGTCGGGGATATACTCCCAACGTATATTATCAACACTTTTTTGCCAGCGATATGAGGCGATTCCGTCAAGTACCTCTTTGCCGATTTTGTTATAGAAGGTCGCTTTGACTGGATTAATACTGCTTGGACTGTATACCGTTTCATAGGCCGAGGATTGCTGAGCCTTTACCGTACCTTCTATCGGGTACTGAACATTTGAAACAATATTAATCGAGCGGGGAAGACTTGTCAGGCTGTCATCCAGTACATCTGAAGTGATCACAACTCGGTAATAAATCACTTTTGTGCCTGAGGAGGGAGTTTCTATTGTTTGACGGTTTCCGTTTGTAACATTTTTCCATGTTTCGCGATCCTCGGAGGTCTGCCACTGATAGTGCAGCTTTGAGAAATCAATAAACTCTAAATCAGCTTCATCTCCGCTTATGTCCGCCTCCAGCGTGTCTCCGTAGTATTTTACCCAACCCTTGATTTTGGCTTCACAGGAAGAAGGGAACATATTTCCGACAAAAAACTTTTTGCTGTCAATATATTCACCGTCGCCTTCACCCCAGTAGGCACGGATAAAATACGGTTCATCGGCTACTTTAAGCGTTTTGCTGAAGCTGCGCTTCGCGCTGTCGCTTACACTTTGATATCCAACATATTTTCCCCCGCAATAAATATCAAACCACTTGCAAACAGAGAAATTGGTTTCAAAGCTGATTGTCGCGTCCGGAGTGCCCGGCTTGCTCTTAGGCTGAACCGTAAATTCACAGCCATTAGTTATTTTAAAGGGATTGCTTTCAATGTATTCGTTGTCGCCGTCGCCCCAGTAAGCGCGAATTGTATAGTTTCCGTCAGCACACTTAAGATTTTTGCTGAACGATCTTTTGGAGCTGTCGTTTACAGCTTGATATTCAACGTATTTTCCGTCAAGAAATATGTCAAACCATTTTACGATTGCAAAGTTTGTTTCAAAACTTACGGTCGCGTTCGGAGTGCCTGTCTTAGTCTGAGGCTGAACCGTGAATTCACAACCATTAGTTATTTTAAAGGGATTACTTTCAATGTATTCGTTGTCGCCGTCACCCCAGTAAGCTCGGATCGTATAGCTTCCGGAAGCATTTTTTAAAGTTTTGCTGAACGATCTTTTGGAGCTGTCGTTTACAGCCTGATATCCGACATAGGTTCCGTCAAGAAATATGTCAAACCATTTAACGATTGCAAAGTTTGTTTCAAAGCTTACAGTCGCGTTCGGTGTACCTACCTTAGTCTGAGGCTGAACCGTGAATTTACAGCCGTTGGAAATATTAAACGGATTGCTTTCAACATATTCTCCGTTGCCTTCGCCCCAGTAAGCACGAATTGTATAGCTTCCGTCAGCGCACTTAAGGTTTTTGTTAAAGCTTCGCTTTGAACTGTCGCTGACAGACTGATATCCGGCGTATTTTCCGTCAAGATAAATATCAAACCATTTAACGATCGCAAAGTTTGTTTCAAAGCTTACGGTCGCGTTTGGCGTGCCTGCCTTAGTCTTAGGCTGAACCGTAAATTTACAGCCGTTGGTGATTTTAAACGGATTGCTTTCAACATATTCTCCGTCGCCTTCGCCCCAGTAAGCACGAATTGTGTAGCTTCCGTCGGCGCACTTAAGGTTTTTGCTAAAGCTTCGCTTTGAACTGTCGCTGACAGACTGATATCCGGCGTATTTTCCGTCAAGATATATATCGAACCATTTAACGATCGCAAAGTTTGTTTCAAAGCTTACGGTCGCGTTTGGCGTGCCGATTTTACTTTGCGGCTGAACCGTAAATTTACAGTCGGTCCTAGCTCCCGAAGCATATGATGCTTCAGCCGCGCTTACCGAAAGCGGCACGGAAGTGCAAACGGAAGCCCCCATAATTACGCTTAGAATAAGGCTGATTACACTTTTAAATTTCACTTCTTTCTTCATTGTATTCCCTCCTAAAAATATTGTGATGTTATCGCATGGAGAAAGTGCTGATTTTTGGGCAGTCTGACGGAATAATATGCAAGCAAGGCGTGCACCGCGAATTGTGCGGTGTTGCCTTAAGTCATCACATGCTTTCCGGACATGTAATATTGAACATAGTAAAAACGTTCTTTATCACTGCTCTTACACAGCCGCAGAGCGCGAGTCTTGCCTGCATTAGACTTTCGTCGTCACCCTTTACGCGACAGGCATTATAGAACTTGTGAAACAGCGTTGCAAGCTGAGTTACATAACGCGTGATCTTTGTTGGATCGTAGTCCTTTGCCGCGCTGATTATTTCGTTTACATAAAGTGCCAGGTGGTTTATAAGCTCCTTTTCTTCCGGAGCGGTCAACATTGAAAGCTCCGCTTCGGTGCAGGCTCTCGAAGTTATACCGTCGGCTTCAAGAGCTTTGAAAATGCTGCAAATACGTGCGTGAGCATACTGAACATAATAAACCGGATTTTGGTTGTCCTGACTTACCGCGAGGTCAAGGTCAAAGTCCATTTGAGTGTTTGCTTCTCGGGTGTTAAAAAGAAAACGTGCGCTGTCAACCGGGACTTCCTCGAGCAAATCGCGGAGCTGAATAGCCTTGCCTGTGCGCTTGCTCATTTTGACCAGCTCGCCGCCCCTAACCAGCTTTACAAGCTGCATGAGCACAACTGTCAGCTTGTTGCCGTCATAGCCGATTGCGTCCATCGCGCCCTTCATTCTCATAACGTGACCGTGGTGATCTGCGCCCCAAATGTCAATAAGCGTTGTAAAGCCCCGATCAAATTTGTTTTTGTGATACGCGATATCCGCCGCAAAATACGTCGGATTTCCGTTCTGACGAATCAAAACGTCGTCCTTTAGCTCCAAATTGTCGATATACTCCTGAGTTTTGCCTTCTGCAAGCAGCTTTTTTGTCAAAACCTCTTTGTTCTTATACCAAACCGCGCCGTCCTGCTCATAGGTAAGTCCCTTTGATTTTAAAAGGTCAACGATTTCAGCAACCTCGCCGCTCTTGTGCAGCTCACTTTCAAAAAACCACTTGTCGTAAAGGATTCTGTATGTTGCCATATCCTCCTGCATTTTTAAGATATTTTTGGGCAGGGCATAGTCCACAAGGGCTTTTTTGCGCTCCGCACTGTCTGCGTCTAAAAGCCTGTCGCCGTATAATGCGGAATACTCTTTTGCAAGCTCGGTAATATCCGAGCCCTGATAGCCGTCCTCGGGGAAAACAATTTCTTCTCCCTTATATATTTGCAAATATCTTGCTTCAAGTGATGCGCCGAATTTTTCAATCTGGTTACCGGCGTCGTTTACGTAGAATTCTCTGTACGCGTCATAGCCTGCCTTTTTCAGCACAGCCGCAAGGCAGTCGCCCAGCGCGCCGCCTCTGGCGTTGCCCATATGCATAGGTCCGGTTGGATTTGCGGAAACAAACTCTACCATAACCTTTTCGTTTTTGCCAAAATCAGAAGAGCCGTAGCCCTCCGGATCGTCCAGGATTTCTTTAATTACACCCGAATAAAACTCGTTTGACAAAAAGAAATTGATAAATCCGGGGCCCGCGGTTTCAAAGCGTTCGCACATTGTTCCCTCAAGACTGAGATTAGAGGTAATTGCCTGAGCTATTTTAAACGGAGGCATTCTAAACGCTTTTGCGCCTGCCATTGCGGCGTTTGTAGCAAAGTCTCCGTTTGCAGTGTTGGCAGGTGCCTCGATGATAAAGTCCGGAAGCTGGGCGTTTGGCAGCTCGCCCTTTTCAATCGCGTGTTCAATTGCTGCGTTTATCGCGTTTTTCAGTCCGAGGACTGTTTTTGAATACATATCCATATTTTAACCCTCATTTGTTTGTTTTTCTATCTTTATTCTAAAGCTGTTTTCACTTACCATGTCGGAATTGAAATCCAGAGTATAGTTCACCTCAAGCATTCCGCCGTTTTCGGTTAGGTGGTTGACAAGCGAGCGGGTAAAAACTCCTATTGTCATGTTGCCTGCGGGAGTGTTGTAAACGCATTGATGACGTTTGTTAAGCTCCAAAATCAACTGGGAACGAATTTCTCCTTTTCGGGAAACCGTGACAACGTCTCCGTCAACCTTTATGAGATTATCATAATGGCTCAGCGGCTCTTCTCCGGAATACTCTTTATAGCCGACAAAATAGCGGTCATTCTTCTTCATGAAATTTCCGGTTGTAATAACCTCAACCCGATCGGATTCACCATCTACTGTTTGCACTCCGATTATGGAAATAAGATAATTTTCCTTTTTAGCCATTTGTATTGCAGCGTCCTCTCAAAACTGTTCTATGTCTATTTGTGTAACGGTGTGTCCCATATCTCTGCCCAAAAACAGTCCGGCAACACTTTCAAAGCCCTCGGGCGCGTCACTCACATAAAATTCGGGGCTTTTTTGACTGAGCGTATCACATAGCAGATTGTTTTCCGTTAGCACCTTGGCGGCATAAACCGCGGTTTCGCGCCCGGAATCTATCAGCTCTACTCCGCTTCCCATAAAGTCAGAGATAACCTCTTTGAGCAGCGGATAATGAGTACAGCCCAAAATCAGCGCGTCAATACCGCTGTGCTTTAGCTCGGCGAGATATCTTTCTGCGACAAGTCTGGTGATTTGATCATCGGGACTGATAATTCCGTTTTCAACCAAGGGGACAAAAAGCGGACACGCCTTTTCAAAAACCTCGAGCTCCGGATTAAGCTTTTCAAGCCTGCGTTTGTAGCTGTGGCTTGCTATTGTCGCAGAAGTTCCCAACACGCCGATCCTGCCGCTCTTTGTCTTTCGGACGGCTGCGTAGGCGGTGGGATTTACAACCCCGGTGTAGGGAACCGGAAGACCCTCTTCCAAATCCGCACCGGCAACCGAGCTGACGGTTCCGCAGGCGGCAACAATCATTTTGACTTTGTGTTCCAGTAAAAATGCCGCGTCCTGAAACGCGTATTTTTTAATTGTTTCGCGGCTTCTGGTTCCGTAAGGAACTCTGCCGGTATCGCCGAAGTAAATAATTTTTTCGGTTGGGAGAACGCGCATAAATTCTTTGACTGCGCTTAGACCTCCCAAGCCCGAGTCAAAAACTCCGATGGCATTGTCGGATTGCATGGCAAAACCTTCTTTTTCTAATAATATATATCGTTTATCATACCATAATACGGAATTTGTTTCAAGAGGGTGAGCTTTAAAAGAAAGAAAAACATTACGAAATTATAGACATAAAATATAATTTTCAAATTAAATTGTAATACTTTTTAAATGTTGCAATCAAATTAAGGCAACATCACACAATTCATGGCGCGCCTTGCCTTTTATTATTCATCACCGAGCTTCCTGCTCGGCTTAAAAAACTCGGTTTAAAAAACACGTTTTAAAAATTTGTTATAAAAACTTGAAATATTAATATATTAATTGTATAATAGTCAGGACATACAATTTGAGAGGAAGATTATTTTGGAATATACAAAGGCGTTTGATTTAATTGCCGGCAAGGTTGAAGCCGAGCTCAGCGGTTCAGGCTATACCAAACAAAAGGTTGCTTCCGAAAGCGACAACGAGCTTGTTGCTTTGTTTACAAGTCAAAATCTTGCTTATTCTGTTGTATACTACAAGGATAAGCAGCAGATGGTCCTGCGCTCCTGCGCAATGACGGACGAGGGTCCCGACAACGACTGGAAAACCCAGTCAACCTGGCTTTATGACGATACGGTATCAACTCAAAAGGACGCCGAAAGTATTGCCAACGACTTTATCGAGGGCGTTTCCGGCACAATGGCTATAAGGCGCGCGAAGCAGGTAAAGAAAAAGCAGAAAAAGTCAGAAGACGGAAATGCCGATCCAAAGTTTTTGGCAAAGCGTTTTGTGACCTTTTTCCCCGAGCTTAAGGAAGAAATCAAAAACGAAGAGGACTGCTATTTTCCTTTCAGGGGCGCGACCTTCGCAAAGGAGCATATAGCTCCCAAGCTTCCTTTATGTATAAAACGCGCAACAAAGCCTGAACTTGAAAAGCTTGCAGGTGTGTTCAACGTTCAGTACGGCAACGGCGACGTTGACACAAGAAGCGTAATAACAATCGTTCTGCTGAATTCTCTTGACGACGCCGATTACGACACACTTTGTCCGTTCTTTAACGAGGATTTGCAAAAAGCGGCAGAAGCGGCAAGAAAGTTCAAGGGTAAGACCGTCAAGCCTGAAAAGCCAAAAAAGAAAACTCCTTCAAAGTTTTCAACTCTTATGGATCAGAAGTAATAATGCAGGTTCATGTTAAGAGCACCTCTGAAAATCGGCAGATTTTTAGGGGTGTCCTTTTTACTATATTGAAAGCAGCTCGAACCTGCCGTTGAATACGGTTGCTGTTATCAGCGCGGTTTGGATAGGCAGGCAAGAGTGCCCGCCGGCGCTTTTATCAAAGAAACGGCGCCAAGCTCAGCTGCTTCTTTTGTTTGATGTCAGGAGGTTTGAGCAAGCAGCAGGCTTGAATTCTTTCAAAAAAATTACAAAAATCGCGAAATACTCTTGACTTAGGCTTTACAATATGATAAAATTATTCTACCTCTGAAAGGGGCTTTATTTTTGTGCCCTATTGAGGGAGGCTAAAATATTCCGAAAAACCGGGAGGTGCCGTTATGAGAGTAAAAATCACATTGGCCTGCACAGAGTGCAAACAGCGTAACTACAACACAATGAAAAACAAAAAGAACAGTCCCGACAGACTTGAAATGAACAAGTACTGCCGCTTCTGCAAGAAACACACTCCTCACAAGGAAACAAAGTAATAGGAGGTACATTATGGCTGACAAAAAGCAAGACACGGCAAAAAAGGCTGTTGAGAAAAAAGCAGCTGACAAAAAGCCTGCCAAAAAAAGCAACAAGCCCTCAGCTTTTAAAAGGCTTGTTAAGTACCTCTCTGCTTGTAAGGGTGAGTTAAAGAAGATAACCTGGCCGTCTGTTAGTCAGACAACAAGAAACTTCGGCGTAGTAATGGCAGTTATCATCGTAATGGGCATTTTTATCTTTGCTCTTGATCAGGGTCTCTATGCTTTGCTTGGTCTGGTTATGAACACTTCTGCCTAAAGCGTTATTTAAACCTAACGAAAGGATGCGGTTATAATGCCTGAGACAGAAGCAAAATGGTATGTTGTGCATACCTATTCGGGCTACGAAAACAAGGTCGCAGCGGATTTGATGACCACCGCTGAGAACAGACAGCTAACCGATATGATTATCGACGTTAAGGTTCCCACCGAAACCGTCACCGAAACTGTAGGCGACAAAACCAAGGAAGTTGAACAAAAGATTTTTCCGGGTTATGTTTTCGTAAAGATGGTCTATACCGATGAAACATGGTATGTTGTCCGCAATATTCGCGGCTGCACCGGATTTGTCGGACCGGGATCAAAGCCCGTTCCTCTTACCGACGCAGAGGTTTACAGAATGGGCGTTGAGCAAAGAAGCGTCAAAATCAACTATTCTGTGGGCGATTCGGTACGAATTATTGACGGTCCGCTAGAGGACTTCGTCGGTGTTGTAGAAGAACTTGACGCCGACAAAAACTACGTTCGCGTAACCGTATCAATGTTCGGTCGCGAGACTCCCGTTGAGCTTGAGCTTAATCAGGCGGAAGCGGTTGAAGAATAACTTAAAATAAATCGCCATACGGCTTTTTATTGGGAACCTTGGGTTCCCTGTGGGAGGGACCCTACAAAGTGGCGTTCCGCAATTTACCACGAATTTTGGAGGTGCAAACACAATGGCTCAGAAGGTTGTAGGCTTAATTAAGCTGCAAATCCCCGCCGGAAAGGCTACTCCGGCACCGCCTGTTGGTCCGGCACTCGGTCAGCACGGCGTAAACATTGTTGCGTTCACAAAGGATTTTAATGAGCGTACAAAAAATGATATCGGTCTTATCATCCCTGTTGTAATCACAGTATACGCAGACCGTTCATTCACTTTCGTTACAAAAACTCCGCCTGCTGCTGTTCTTCTTAAGAAGGCTTGCGGTATTGAGAGCGGTTCGGGCGTTCCGAACAAAACAAAGGTAGCGACCATCACTAAGGAGCAGATTCAGAAAATTGCCGAGCAGAAGATGCCCGACCTTAACGCAGGATCTGTAGAGGCAGCTGCCAGCATGATCGCCGGTACAGCAAGAAGCATGGGCATTACAGTCGCTGACTGATAATAAGCCAAAACTTTTGAATTATCCGGGTGGGAGGAAAATCCGTTTGACCACCTAATTATGGAGGAAAAGTAATGAAACACGGTAAGAAATATGTTGACGCTGCAAAAAACGTTGACAGAACCAAATTATATGAAGTAAACGAGGCTCTTGACACTGTTATCAAAACAGCAACAGCCAAGTTTGACGAAACAGTTGAGCTTCACATCAAGCTGGGCGTAGACAGCCGTCACGCTGACCAGCAGGTTAGAGGCGCAGTTGTTCTCCCTAACGGAACAGGTAAGAACGTAAGAGTTCTTGCTATCTGTAAGGGACCAAACGAGGAGCTTGCCAAGGAAGCAGGCGCAGACTACGTTGGCGCAGAGGACATGACTCAGAAGATCCAGCAGGAGAACTGGATGGACTTTGACGTTCTTATCACAACTCCCGATTGCATGGGTCTTGTTGGTCGTCTCGGTAGGATCCTCGGCCCGAGAGGTCTTATGCCAAACCCCAAGGCAGGTACTGTTACTCCCGACATCGCTAAGGCTGTTAAAGAAGCCAAGGCAGGTAAGATCGAGTATCGTCTTGACAAAACAAATATTATCCACTGCCCGATCGGCAAGGTAAGCTTTGGCACTCAGAAGCTTTCGGAAAACCTCGGCACACTTATGGACGCAGTTGTAAAGGCTAAGCCTGCCGCTGCAAAGGGACAGTATATCCGTTCAGTTGCCGTTGCTTCAACAATGGGTCCGAGCGTAAGACTCAACCCGACAAAGTTCGGAGCATAATCATCATACCAGTTTTTAACGCAAAACGCGTTAAAATATAAATTTCGCTGTTCTAAAGACAGCAGGTGCTCACGCGTAAGGGCGATTCGCCCGCCTGCCGAGGAAGATGCAAATTTACTTATTGTATATTTGCGCCGTCCGAGGCTTTTCTCGGACGGCTTTATTTTTGAACTGCGATAATCAATTTTATCGGAGGTGAAACAATTTGCCAAGTCAGAGTGTTTTAGAGCAGAAGAAGGCCATTGTTGCCGACCTCACAGAAAGACTCAAGAATTCGATCACAGGTGTGGTTGTTTGCTACGAGGGTATCAATACCGAGGACGACACAAAGCTCAGAAAAGAGCTTCGTGAAAACGACGTAAAGTACACTGTAGTTAAGAACACACTTCTTTCCCGCGCATGTGACGAATGCGGTCTTGAGGACATTAAGCCTGTACTTGAAGGCACAACAGCTCTTGCAACAAGCGACAGCGAGTATGCTGCGGCTGCAAGAATTCTTTGCAACTACGCAAAGGATCACGACAACTTCAAGATCAAGTCAGGTTATCTTGACGGCGCGGTTATCGACATGGATACTATCCTGTCACTTTCAAAGCTGCCCACAAGAGAGGTTCTTCTCGCAAACGTACTCGGTGCGTTCCAGGCGCCGATCGCAGCCTTTGCACGTGTTGCTCAGGCTATTGTTGACAAAGGCGGCGTAGAGGAATGTCTCGCAGCCAAGGCAGCAGAGGAAGCGGCAGCTCCGGCTGAAGAAGCTCCTGCGGAAGCAGCAGAATAAGCTGCGACAAATCAAAATTATTACTATTTAAAAATATCGGAGGTAAATAACAATGGCTTCAGAGAAAATCACAGCTATTATTGAAGAATTAAAAGGCCTCACAGTGCTCGAGCTCTCAGATCTCGTTCACGCTGTAGAGGATGAATTTGGCGTATCGGCAGCAGCCGCAGTAGCAGTTGCAGGTCCTGCAGCAGACGCAGGCGCAGCAGCAGCTGAGCAGACAGAGTTTGACGTAATCCTCAAGGGTGCAGGCGCAAACAAGATCGCTGTTATCAAGGTTGTCCGTGAGGTAACAGGTCTTGGTCTTAAGGAAGCTAAGGCTGTAGTAGACGGCGCACCAAAGGCTCTCAAGGAGCAGGTTTCAAAGGAAGACGCCGAGGCTATGAAGGCAAAGCTCGAAGAGGCAGGCGCAGAAGTAGAACTCAAGTAATTCTGCTTAATACAATTTTTAATAACGCATCAACGGCGCAGCATGGTCTGCGCCGTTTTTTACTATTTTCAGATAATACTAAACCAAATGCACGCCGATCTGCTGTATCGCGCTGTTGGCACAAATCAGGTTGCAGTTTTCCTTAATTCTTGAAATATAAATCGGATTTCGTTTTAATGACGAATACTCACATATAATTCGATTTGCTGCGTACGGAAGAGCCGGATAATCAAAAATAATATAGTACTCGCCGTCAGCTTCATACAGTGAGTTTTTTTTGCAGCAAAATCCCTCGCGGTACAGAGCTTCTACGGCGTTCATCAAAGAAGCAGCGTTTTCAAATTTGCAGCAGATTCCGCTGCTTTTTTTCAATCTGTAGCTTTTTGCTTTGTGCTCAACAGTCATCAATAAATAACAACCCTCACTGAGCATCAACGCCTCAACACTAACGCTTTTCCCTGTTGTTGTAATACCGGATTTGCGACAGGCTACCTGAATCAGGCGCATCATTACTCTTCGCGAATGTGAATTTTCAAAACTCATTTTTTCAAATTCCAGCCGGTAGCTTTTCATTTCGTCCCCGCCCAAAATTATGAGTACTCTGTTATCCGCAAGCTTATTGACCGTCATGCTTAGCCCTCCCATACATAATACACTATCATCATATGATAAAAAACCAAATTGCGCAACTGATTTTTAAAGGAAAAATATGTGCTAAAAGCTTCAAATTATATTGCCAAACCAAACCAAAAATGGTATTATGATTTTACGCAGATTTTTGCAGTGTATTCAAATTTAACAATGAAAGGTTGATTTTTATGCCGGATTGGCTCAAAAACGCTGTCTTTTATGAAATATATCCCCAAAGCTTTTATGACAGCAACGGAGACGGAATAGGAGATATTAACGGAATAATTGAAAAGCTTGATTATGTCCGGGATTTAGGCTGTAATGCTATTTGGCTAAACCCTGTATATGACTCTCCGTTTATGGATGCAGGCTATGACGTACGCGACTATAAAAAAGTAGCGCCGCGTTACGGAACTAACGAGGATTTAGAGAAGCTGTTTAAAAAAGCCCACGAAATGGGTATAAAAATCCTGCTCGACCTTGTTCCCGGACACACCTCGGACACTCACCCTTGGTTTTTGGAGGCGAAAAAAGCCGCTCAGAGCGAGCTTTCAAACCGCTACATTTTTACCAAAACGGTTTGGGACGCTCCTCCGCAGTATCGCATGATGTGCGGAATATGCGAGAGAAACGGCAACTATCTCGTAAATTATTTCAGCTCTCAGCCCGCGCTCAACTATGGCTTTTATAACATCACTCATCCCGAATGGCAGCTTCCGCCCGATCATCCGGATTGTCTGAAAACCGCAGAGGCGATAAAGGATATTATGCGTTTTTGGCTCGACAAGGGCGCGGACGGCTTCAGAGTCGATATGGCTGATTCGCTTGTTAAAAACGACGACGAAAAAATCGCCACAGCCAAAATCTGGCGCGGTATAAGAGAAATGCTCGATTCCGAGTATCCCGAGGCTGCAATGGTTGCAGAGTGGTGTCATCCCGAGCGCGCGATCAATAACGCCGGCTTCCACATGGATTTTTATCTTGACCACTACGGCAACGGCTACAGCCGCTTGTTCCGCTATGGCATGTGGGGCGACGAAGCGGTGTTTAATCCAAACGGACGCGGAAATCTAAAGGCGTTTGCGGACGAATATCTGCCCAATTATGAAAAAACCAAGGAAAACGGCTACATCAGCTTTATGACCAACAACCACGATATGCCGAGAGTTACCGCATATCTTGACAAACAGGCGATAAAGCTTGTCAATGCGTTCATCTTTACAATGCCCGGCGTTCCTTTCCTCTATTACGGCGACGAGCTGGGTATGCGCTATCAGGACGACCTTGTAAGCAAGGAGGGCGGCTTCTCCCGAACAGGCTCGCGCACGCCTATGCAGTGGAGCAGCGGCAAAAATTTGGGATTTTCAACAAGCGACGAGCCTTACCTTCCGGTTGATAAAAGCCCGGACGCACCGACTGTTGAAAATCAGCGCGACGACCCCGACAGCATCTATAGGGTCATTACAGACTTGATTGCGCTCAGGCACAAATACGCCGAGCTTCAGGGCAACGGCGAGCTTGAATTTGTTTATGAGGAAGGAAAGCTCCCGTTTTACTACAAGCGCGGAAGGCTTGCCATGTATTTTAACCCTCTTGCGGAAAAAGCAGAGCTTGACGCGGCTTTTGACGGAAAAATAATTTATTCTCTCGGCGGCGGAGGGATTTCGTGCGGAAAAGTGCTTCTTGAACCCCAAAGCTTTTTGATGATAGAAAGAAACTGATAAAATGGATAAAAAAGCAATAAACAAACAAATCAGAAGAATCTCAAACAGCGGTTCACTGCTTTTGGTCATATTTTTTGCTGTTGTGCTCTCAGGTCAATCCTTATTAAAATATATGTTCAAAGCAGGTGGCTACGGTTCAATATGGCAGAACGCACTGTTTGTATACTCACTAAAATATATAATGGTTTATTTGGTTACGATACCGCTTTTGCTCCTGCTGTATTACAAGTGTCTCAACCGCCAAAACGGACTAAGACTGCGCGACGCCTTCGGCAAATCACAAAGATCGAAGGGCTGGGTTTTAAAATGGGCAGTTATCAGCATCGGCTCTGCTCAGCTTTTCGGAAAGATAATGTCAAGCTTTTTTACTGTTGAGGAATCGACCGGCTCGATGGACGAAGCATTATTCTCCCAAAATAACGAGGTGGTGGCTTGGATCATTTATACCGTTCCTCTCGTGCTGTTCGCGCCGTTTTTTGAGGAGCTTTTGTTCAGAGCAACGATTTACAGGAATAACGAACCGATGGGTCAATTGTTTGCTGCCGTTGTCAGCGGAACAGCTTTTGGATTGTGGCACATTAATACCGGGCAGGTTTTCAATGCTTCAATGATAGGAGTTCTGCTTTGCCTGATTTTTACGAAAACCGGCTCAATAGCTTCGACTATGTTTATTCATTTCTTAACCAATTTTATTAGTTTTTTAATGGATTTTTCACATGCTCATATCGGCTCCATACTCTCGGCAAGCGACAAAGAATTTATGATAAAGGCAATGTTCCACAAGCAGCCTGTTTTCTCGGTTTTACTGGCTTTGACATTTCTGACTTTAGCTTTTCTGCTTATTGCCGGTCCCATCATGCTTATAGTACAAATCGTTAAAAAGTGGCGAAGAACACCCTCGTCCGCTTGTACGAACTATGTCGATAATGACGACCATGTTCAGCGGCGGGATCAAGCAATTTCTTATACAGTAAAAAAGAGAAATGGTCTTGAGCTCAGCAAGGGCGAATTCCCCTACGGCGCATGGAAAAAGACCCTGGTATTCTTTTCGGCTCCGCTTACTATAATTGCATTTTTGGCTATGCTTTTGCTGACCTTTGTATTTTAGCAGCTTATAACGGCAGCCCCACATCGCTTGATTATGTGGGGTTGCCTTTGTGTGTTTTTAGTGATGTTATATCTCCGAAACGTTGCCGAAATAACGCTTTGAGCAAAATTCTATTGGCTTATAGTCAAAAGCTTGTTTTGCTCTGCTTTGTGTATGGCTAAAAAACACCATTGTAAAAAAACCTTTTAGGTATGGAAAAATCATTAAGTCTGTGGTATAATTATTTTGGTGTATTTTATCAATTACACCTATAAAAAACAGGATGGTAGATATAGTATGGATACATACGGGATTATTCTAAACGTCATCATGGCGTTAGGCGGACTCGGTCTTTTCCTGATTGGTATGAAATACATGGGCGAGGGCTTGGAGCTCGCCGCAGGTAGCAAGCTCAGGGTCATGCTCCAAAAAATCACCAGCAACAAATTCATCGCCATGATGGTAGGCTTGCTTGTAACCGCTGTTATTCAAAGTTCTTCGGCGACCGACGCAATGGTTGTCGGCTTTGTAAACGCCGGACTGATGGATATTTATCAGAGTATCGGCATTCTGTTCGGTTCAAAAATCGGTACGACCGCAACCTCCCTGCTCCTGTCGATTGATATCAAGGCGTTTGTTCCGATCTTCACCTTTGTGGGCGCGGCGGTCATCACCTTTGCCAAAAAGAACAACTACCGCTATTACGGACAAATTGCCGCAGGCTTCGGTATCCTGTTTATGGGTATGGATATCATGAGCAAGAATTTTGATTTTCTTAAGGAATCTCAGATTTTTATAAATACTGTTTCGGCATTATCAAATCCATTGCTCGGACTTTTGGTTGGAATGATTTTCACAGGAATCATGCAAAGCTCCTCTGCCTCGGTCGGTATTTTGATGGCTTTGGGCATGAGCGGAGTTGTCAGCCTGTCCGACTGCGTTTACGTTATCTTTGGTATGAACGTCGGCGCATGTATGCCTGTTTTTCTTTCTGCCGCAGGTGCAAACCGCGAATCAAAGCAGGTCGCGCTTTCAAACTTTTTGACCAGCCTGTTTGCCGCGCTGCTGTTTTCGGGCGTTGTCATGGTTCTGGACTTTACGCCGTTCTCGGTCGTAAAGGTTGCTGAGTCAATCCCCTTCCTCACAGGCAAAACCGCGGCTCAGATTTCCGCGGTCCACATCGCCTTTAACATCGCCAGAACCGTTGTTTTCCTGCCGCTTTCGGGAGTTATCATCAAGCTGACCAAGCTGATTTTGCCCGATGCTGACGATGACAAAGAAAAAATGGAAACGGTTTACTTAGACAACCGTATTCTCAAAACACCGCCTATGGCAGTTTTGCAGGTTGAAAACGAGTGCAAACGACTGGGCGAGCTTGCCAGAAAGAACTATCACTATGCGATAAAGGCTTTCTTTGAACAGGACGCTCATTTGATTGAAAAGGTTCAGAAAAACGAAAAGGTGATTGACTATCTCACCCACGAGATCACAAGCTATATCGTCAAAATCAACGGTCTTGACATTGTGGACAGTGACCGAAAAACAATGGGTGTAATGTATTCGGCAATTCAGGATATTGAACGAATCGGCGACCACGCCGAAAACATAACCGAGCACGCCAAGGAAATGATCGACGGAAAAATCCACTTTTCCGAGGAAGCCAACAAAGAACTCCATCACCTTGACAACCTTGTAACAATGCTGATTGAGGATGGGCTTTCGCTTTTCAACGCTCAGGCGCTTGATTTTGACATTGCAAAAAGAGTTATCGAGACCGAAAGCTCGCTTGACAGCTACGTAAAGATTTATAAATTCAACCATATCGGAAGAATGAACAGCGGCATATGCTCCGCGGAAAAAGGAACGATTTTCCTTGATATGCTAACTATTCTCGAAAGAGTCGGCGATCACGCAAACAATGTTGCGTTCTCGATTCCGAGAAACAAGCTGGGTCCGATCCTTAACACCTCGGAAACCTGATTTGATTAAAAATAAAATAATTTATACTAATCTCAGATAAAAAGTGGACAAAGATTTGTGAGGATATTTTTCGCAAGACGAGGCGAAGGACGCCGCAAGGCTGTCGCCTTGCAAGGACGACAACGAAGTATTGCGGAAAATAGACCGCAAAGATTGTCATTTTTTATTTGAGTTTAGTATTAGCTTTCGATAAAAAAGTCCCCCGATAATTGCGCAGTACGCAAAATCGAGGGATTTTTTAAAATTTACAGCGCGTTGTTCAATACCGTATTTGCTGTAGTCATAAAAATCAAATACAAAAGCAGCATAATTGTTGCCGGGGCGGTAAAATACACCAAAATCTTTTTGCCGGTCGAGACGTTGAAAATACCCTTTCTGAGTCTGAGCTTTTCGCGGCTGCTCCTTCGGGCAAACTCGGCGATGATCAGCGCAACTCCCAAAATCAGTATGCAGAATATCGTCAGTCCCACAAGGGTCACCACTGCAACCTTGGCAGGATTTCTTTGCAGGGTTTCCGGAATCTGCTCGGGAGTTATATCCGTGCTGCCGGAAATAAGCATGACTGCTAAGGAAATTGAGTTCAAAACAAAATGCATTATCATCGACGGGAAAATAGAACGGGTTTTGATAAACAAAAAGCCTGCAAACAAACCCATAACAAAGGCATAGAAAATCTGCCTGTGGTTCATGTGGTACATTCCAAAGAATAACGCCGAGGTCACAATTGCAAATTTCTGCCCCAGCACCTCGTTGTTTCTCAAAACCGCGCCCCTGAACATCAGCTCTTCAAAAACAGGCGCGAGGATCGACACTGAAAGCACCGTTGTGAACATGCCCAGCGGACTGTCGCTGCCAAAATTCAAATCCACCTCGGGAAGGTCGATCCCTATTATATTTTTTAGCAAAAACTCAAAAAGCAGGTTGGCAAAATTTGCAAGATAAGTCATGCTGATGCCTATTATTATCCACTTGATTATCCAGCCTGCCGACATTTGGGGCTTGCAAAACAATTGTCCCAGTCTCAGCCCGGTGTTGCCCCGGCGGATAAGATAGAACGCCAGCATCGACAGCGAACCGGCAAAAACAAACTGATAAACAAAAGATGCCAAAAGAATAGCATCTGAGTTTCTCTTTATCGCGCCTGTTCCTGCAATAGCGGTGTATACAGCTGCTGCTACCGAAAAAAAGAACATCAATCCTGCAAAAATCAAAAGCATGATTGAACTCGTATTGGATATTTTTCTGATTTGTCTGTTTACCATTTGATTCTCCTTATCCTTAATTATTATCATATTTGGGAACACCTAATAATAAATATACTCATTTTTTTACCTTTGTCAAGGTTATAAGCAATTAAAACTCAACAACGCAGTTATTTGATTGTACATTCATTAAAAGCGCAACGAAGAATTCTATATAAATATAGTTAATACTAAACTCAAATAAAAAATAGACAATCTTTGCCCACTTTTATCTGAGATTAGTATAAAACCGATCCACAGTCTTGTGAATCGGTTTTGTATGTGTGAATTAAGTTTTTGCTTTAGATTACTCTACGTCGAGCTCCCAGCCGTTGATTGTGTAGTCGCTGATTCTGAGGTCAGGAGTCTTGTTCCAAGCATTGCCCTTTACGAAGTTGTTTTCTCTGCCTTCGTTGTTAAGACGAACAAAGATTACGTGTGTGTAGTCACCCTTAACTGTTACTGTGTTGCCCATGTAGCCTCTGCACTCTACGTTTGCCCATGTGCTGTTTCCGTTTACGCAGTTAAAGAAGTATGCTGCAAAGCGAGGGCTGTATGTTTTCCATTCGTCTGAAAGATTAACATTAAGCTTGATTTCCTGGTTTGCGTTATATGATGGTGCAGCCGGTGCAGCAGCCTGAGTGTTAGCGTCAAGCTCCCAGCCGTTGATTGTGTAGCTGCCGTTGAGGTCGCTGATTCTGAGGTCTGCGGTCTTGTTCCAAGCGCTTGACCAGTCAAGGTTTGTGTCCTTAAGACGAACGAAGATTACATGTGTGTAGTCGCCTTCAACGCTTACATAGTTGCCCATGTAGCCTCTGCAATCTACTTTTGCCCAAGTGTTGTTGCCGTTTACGCAGTTAAAGAAGTATGCGCCAAAGTGAGCTCCGTCCTTCTTCCACTCGTTTGAAAGATTAACGCTGAGATTGATTCTCTGACCTTGCGAAGCAACTGCCTGTGTACCGTTAATTGTTGCTGCTTGTTGCTGTTGCAAGTGAAAGTGTCATAAGTGCTGCTGTTGCAATGCTGATGATTCTTGTTTTGATTGATTTTTTCATGATTGTTTTCTCCTTTAATTTTCCTTTTGTTTTTTGTTTTTTGTTTTTTGTTTTTTGTTTGTTTTTGTTTTTTGTGTTGCTCAGCTCACAACTCGTTTTGCGGTTGTTCATCTGAGTGCGTAACTATGATACACCCTAATAGCGAAAAAGTCAACACTTTTTTGAAAAGTTTATTTAAATCGGAGCCTTGTTTATATTATACAAATCGAAGACATGATTTTTGTACAAAATGACAAACAGAATATTATCGCGACTTTCCAGAAAATTTAGCGCTAAATCAAAAAACCGACCCACGTTTTGTGAATCGGTTTTGTATATGAATTAAGTTAATTTCAACAAGTTTAGATTACTCTACCTCGAGCTCCCAGCCGTTGATTGTGTAAACGCCGTTGAGGTCGCTGATCTTAAGATCAGCTGTCTTGTTCCAAGCGTTGCCCTTTACGAAGTTGTTCTCGTTGCCTTCGTTGTTAAGACGAACAAAGATTACGTGTGTGTAGTCGCCGTAAACGGAA
>CAJODI010000020.1 GCA_905233145.1 uncultured Ruminococcus sp.
GCACCCATACGTCAGTATGCGTACTGATTATTTGTACACTCTGCCGAAAAATCTTACTGCGCAATCCGCACACCTGAATTATGCGGTATTGCCTTAATGAGTTTTATTAGATAATGGTATTAGGTATATTTATGACAATGATAATCACAGGCGTTGCCTGCGACTATAAATTTATTTTAAAGGAGATAATATTATGAAAAGATGTATCGCAATTGTATTGGCGGTTGCCGTAACGCTGTTTGCTTTTGTAGGTTGTTCTGCAAAGCAAGTTGATCTGAAGGCAGTTCTCACAGAAGTCAACACAAAATATCCAAATGAAACTGCAGGTCTTACCGAAATCAAGGATACGGCTGAGCTTTACAAGTATTATTTGATTTCAGAATCCGACGTAAAGCAGTTTGCTGCGGAGATAAAGACAGATACTTCGGAAGCTCCGATTGAGATTGTAATGGTAGAAGCTAAAGACAAAAGCGGTGCAGGAAAAATCAAGTCTGCACTTAACGCAAGATTCACCTCAATTAAGAGCACATATTCATCATACAGCCCGGAAAAACTTGACCTGATTGAAAAGTGCGGTATTACCCAGAAGGAAAATTTTGTATTTATGGTTGTTGCCGATAACTACAATTCAATCATGGATGTGATTGACGCGGCTTTTTAATGGGATAACAGGGTAATAAAGTGGATAATTATGAATACGAAAGATATCGGCAGCGCCGTAATTATAACCGGCGCGTAACTCACAAAAAGAGAACCAGAAACAGAATTATTATTGTTTCAGTTTTACTTCTTTTGCTGATTCTTGCTATATTTTTAATCACTTCAATTTTTAAACTCATTATAGGCGCGTTTTCCGGTTCTTCGTCATCTCAGGAAACTACAGTTTCCGAAACAACTGTTGAGCCGACAACTGCTCCTCCGGATTTAAAAAATCCGGCTAATTTCACATATGAAAAGCCGGATATCAAGGATGACGGTAAATCAACGGGACAGGATTCCGGCGGAATTTACGTTTGGGACAAAAAAGGCTTTGAACTGTTTTACGGAACCGAAGAGATGGCTCAAAGATACGCGGAGCTTATGAACAAGGCAGCCGAAACCTTAGGTAAGAAGATTACGACTTACTCGATGATTGTACCAAATCACACTGAATTTGGCTTGCCGGAAAGGTTCAAAAGCGGCGATGATTCTGCTGTTACCACGCTTTCACAGCTTGATTATGTCAAGGCAGGATATCTTGCAATGGACAAAAACGTTGTGCCGATCAACGTATATAACGAGCTGTCAAGACATTGCAATGAGTATATTTACTTTAATTCAGATCATCACTGGACAGGCTTGGGCGCATATTACGCGTACAAAGCGTTTGCCGAAACCGCGGATCTAAAACCAATTTCACTTGATGACTGTGAGGAAAAGGTAATCGAAGGCTTTACCGGAACGTTTAATAATATGTCGTCTGTTCCGCTTGCTTCCGACGACGTACATTACTGGCAGTTCCCGTATTCTGTTCCGGCCGAAATCACTGATTCCGACGGCAACACAAATGAATATGAAAGTTGCTACTATGATGGTGCGACAGGCGGAGATTATACCTACAGCGTTTTCCTGTACGGCGACAATCCGCTCGAGGTAATCAAAAGCTCGTCTAAGGCGGCTTCAAAGGAAAAGATTGCTATTATTCACGAGAGCTACGGCAACGCGTTTACACCGTATCTTACCTATAATTTCAGCGAGGTTTATTCGATTGATTTCAGAAGCTGGAACGGAAACCTCAAGGAATTTTGTAATGATAACGGAATTTCAAACGTACTTTTCCTGAACGGAGTAATGAGCTCGGCAACTCAGCTTCAGCTTGATTCAATTGAACGTATGCTTTAGGGATAGCTCTGCCAATTCCCTGACACAGCTATATTTTCGCAGAGGCACTTTATGTAAAGTCGCCTCTGCTTTTATTTTACGGGAAACTGCTTGATTCCGGTGTTGATCACCGTTATTGTTATCAGTGTAGCTCATATAAGCGGGCGAGAGTGCTCACAGGCACTTTTTATTTGTTTATGCTTTGCTTTGTATTATTCTTGATTTTGATTTTACGATATAGTATAATAAAGTGACAGTAAAAATTTTTGACACATTTTGGGCAGCTTAAAGGAATAAAACGTGCGCCCTAAATTGTGCGGTGATGTCCTGATTTCAATTTTATCGCACAGAGGATATATTATGAAAACTAAACACAAGCTGATTAAAACGCGAATTATCATACCGCTGACCGTACTTTTATTTTTTCTGACGGGCTGTATGTCTTATATGCTTTTTATGGGTAAAACTAACACTGTTTATCTTATAGTCAGTACCTTGGAATATATACCCGGTTCCGCCAAAGCAACAACAGTAGGCGACGGAGCAATAAAAGTAAAATCGTTTTATGAAAAGCCCTTTGACGGCGATATTTTGCTTACCGTTGAGACAGAAAGCGTCAGCGCAGGAAGGGATACGCTTCATCTTCAGTTTGACATAAACACAGATTCGTTTGCGGATGGATACGAAAGCAATATTTCAAATCCGATTGATAATACATATAGTCTTGTGACCCTGCCGTTCGGAATTGTCTATAACAGGACCCTGAATTACTTTGACGGCGTAGAGTGCCTTATAATCATGCTTGCCGGTACAATGCTGATTGTCGGAATAGCGATGATTTTCTCTGTTTTGGAAAAGCAGAGAGAGGGCTTGTTTTCTTATTCGATGGTTGTGCGGTGCGGTCTTATTATATATCTGTTGATTTGTTCATATATACTCTTAAATGAATGGCGGCACAATACCAGATTCGGAATGCTTCTATCGTTTAGAGATATAATAAGAATCTTTTTTGATACCGGAACATTGTTTGCCAAGGTAACGCTTATGCCGCTTCTTTTCCTGGCTGTTGCACTTGCGATAAGTAATATTCAACTTGTACGCAAGGAGGGCTTTAGACCTATGAATTTGCTCGGTATCCTTTTGGGGGTTACATTGCTCGGAGGGATATGGACGATTTTTCGCCTTAACAGCAACGTAAGCTACGAAAACGATCTTGCATATCATTTTACAACTTTGCTGAGCATTGCGTTTGCTTTTGTGTTTTGTTATTTTGAGTGTATGCTTTTGTCAACAATGCTCTGTGCTGTGATGTGTACAAGATATAAGCCGCCGTATAATCTGGATTATATTATAATCCTCGGCTGCGCTATTCGTCCTGACGGAACTCCTACGCCGCTTTTGAAGGGACGTATAGACCGTGCTGTTGAATTTGAGCGCGAGCAATTTTTAAAAACCGGCAAACACTCTGTTTTTGTTCCCTCGGGCGGACAAGGAAGCGATGAAATCATCAGCGAAGCGCAGAGCATGAGAGATTATTTGATAACTCAGGGAATTCCCGGTGAGCGAATAATTATGGAAAACAAATCGGTAAATACTTATCAGAATTTGCTTTTCTCAAAGAAAGTAATCGAAAATGATTCAAATTCTTTTCAGAGTGAAAATATTGCTTTTTCAACGACAAATTACCATGTTTTTCGCGGCTACACTCTTGCAAACCGCATTAAAATAAAGCTTAGCGGCTTATCTGCCAAAACCAAGCTTTATTTTTTTCCAAACGCCTTTATTCGTGAATTTATCGGACTCTTGTGGGAACAAAAGCTTAGGCATCTGGCGTTCGTGTTTTTTTTGGTTGTGGGGCTTGTCGGAATATACTGTATTACAAATTACATTTAGAGAATAGTATAAAACTATGCCGCGCATAAGCACGAAACCTTCACGGCACAATCTTGCAAAAATCTCTTGATATGTGTCGGTGTATCTGCGGCGTTTTGACAATATTTTGCCATAAATCTTCCGTGCTTCTGCGCGACAATGAATTATTAGAGATTCCCATAAAATATTTATAAAAATATAGATTTTTGTGTTTAAATGTAGTATAATATACAAAAAAGCATGGCTTAGCAGTTGAGGGCTTTGAGCGCGTTTAGCCACGATCATCGGAGTATAAGTTGTCGTGATGTTTTTTCGTCAAATTTCTTTGCAAAGCCTGACAAGGTCACACGTTAATGACAATATACATACAGATATATTTTCAAAAGAGACTGATTGAACATGAATAACAATAAGATTATTTTTATTGTTCGGGCAGCTGTAATTGCCGCTCTATACGCTGTTATTACTATTCTGCAAAACGTTTTGTTTCCCGGCTCGGCTTCAATGGCGGTTCAGTTCAGAATTTCCGAAGCATTAACTATTATTTCGGTATTCACACCGGCGGCTGTTCCGGGACTTACAATCGGCTGTATAATCGCGAATATCAGCTCGCTCTCGTCGCTTGGACCGTATGACCTGATATTTGGTTCGCTTGCCAGCTTATTTTCGACGATTGCAATGTATGCGCTCAGAAATGTAAGGCTATTTAATATGCCGGTAGCGGCGGCTTTAATGCCGGCGATTATGAACGGAATTTTTGTTGGATTTGAAATTGATTTTTTCTTTATCAACAATTTGAGCTTTGATTTTGGCGACTTCCTGATTCAGGGAGGCTTGGTAGCTGTTGGAGAGCTTGCCGTTCTGTTTATTCTGGGTTTGCCGCTGTTCAAATTAATAGAGTGCCGAAAGCTTTACAGGCTTTTAAAATAATTCTAATAAATGCATAATTAATCGGAGGTAATTACAATGACAATTTCAGTAGATAATATCGAAAAAACCTGCACACTTCATATCGTAGGCAGAGTTGATACTATAACCGCACCGGAGCTTGAAGCCGCTGTTAATGAAAACGCAGGAAAATGTGACAAAATGGTTTTTGACATGTCGGGTGTAGATTATATTTCTTCGGCAGGAATCAGAGTTGTTGTTGCCGCGCACAAGGCTATGGCAGGCAAGGACGGACTGTATCTTGAGAATTTGACCGACAACGTAATGGAAATCTTTGAGCTTACCGGCTTTACAAAAGCACTAAACATTTAACTGTCTTTTGGATTGATATAAGTGAGAGTAAAAATTGCCGGTCTGATAACCGAGCTTTGTCCAAAATATGAAAATACAATTCAGCTTTGCAAGCCTTTCATTTATGACGGCGACCGTGAAACGGATATCAGGCTAAGCGTTTCCGAGGAATATCTTGACAGCCTTATGAAGCGTGCTGTAAAGGGCGTTAATATCGGTGCTATTGAAAATTTTGCATATAGCTGTAAGTTTAATGTAAAGGCTATCAGGTTTCAGACTATGCTTGTCCATTCCTCAGCGTTGATTTACGGCGGCGGAGCTTACCTGTTTTCGGGGGACTCAGGCATCGGAAAATCTACCCATACGCGGCTATGGCTCAAAGCCTTTGGCGAGAGGGTTCATATTATGAATGACGACAAGCCTGTAGTAAGAATGTATGAGGACAAGGCGGTTGCCTATGGTACTCCGTTTGACGGCGGAAGCTCGATTGCTCTTAACGAAGCGTATCCGCTTAGAGCGATCGTGTTTGTCGAAAGGGGAGAGCATAATTCCGTCAGAATCCCGGATAATAAGGAGATCATACAAAGGCTTTATTTTCAAACTGCTAAAAAAGTCAAAGCAGAAACGGCTGTGCTTATGCTTGAAAACTTTGAAAAACTTATTTCTTTTTCTGATTTTTTTGTTTTGACCTGCAACACCGATATTACTGCCGCGCACACTGCTTTTGAAAACATTATTCCTAATTAGAATTACTAAACTCAAAAAAATAGATAATATTTGCAGTCTGATTTCCGCAGATTTTTGTCCGCTTTTTATCAGAGAATAGTATAAAAAGGCAATGCTGTGCTTTATATAAAGCAGCATTGCCTAATTCTTTTGGAAAACTATTCGTAAATGAAATAATATAGGCAACACCGCACAATTCATGGCGCACGCCTTGCTTGCATATTATTCCGTCAGACTGCCCAAAAATCAGTATCCATACGTCAGTATGCACACTGAACGAAAAATCTGACTACGCAATCCGCGCACCAGAATTATGCGGTATTGCCTATACAGCGAACGCTGTTATTTTTGCTGAAGTGAATTTTTGATTGTTCGTTCTGAAAACTGTATCAGATTAAACAGCGAGGATGCGCCCTTGTCAAAGTAATTTGAAATAACATCGGGGGAAAGCGCTAGGGAGATTTCTCCTTTTTGTATGATAAAGTCGATTGCTTCAAGCTCAAGCATCATCGAAGCAGAGGTGAGGTTTTTGTATCTTCGCCTGTCGATCGAAAACATTGTTTGAGAGTTGTTTTCTTCTGCGGAATATATTGTTCTGAAAATCTGATATTCCGCGCTCATAAGATAATTGCTAACCGCGTTAGTAAGCCGTTTATCACCGATTTGGGCAAGCAGGTCAAAGATAACAGTGGTTGTGTTCATCAAAAGCTTGCGGTTGATTTGATTAATTATATTTCCCTTCAGGTGGCGGATCTCATCGCTGTCCGGGATATCCGAAGCGTTTACCGAAGCTATTTTGCGCTGAACGGTTCTTCCGAGCAGATAATCGGTTGAAACTTCAAAATAATCCGCAGCTCTTATCAAAAAATCGAGCTTGCATTCGCGCAGCCCCTTTTCGTAATGCGATAGCAATGCCTGAGAAATTCCCAGATCTGCCGCAACCTGTTTCTGGCTCAGTCCGCGCTCCTTGCGCAAAAAAGTAATAATTCTGGGAAAATCGCTGTTCAAGCCTTGACACCTCAATTTAAAAAATAGTATAATATACGGAAGAAAACCTGTTAATGAACGAAAAATACCGGTAAATGCTTAGCTTTATTCAGCATTTACTATAAAGTATAGTATAAATTTTACGATTTGTAAATAAATGCGGAGAAATTTATGAAATCTTATGTGATTCATTTCATACGCCACGGCGCGATTGATGAAACCCTTTCGGGCAAGTACATAGGAACAACAGACGTTTCGCTTTCCGACAAAGGAAAGGCGGCTTTAAGAAGGCTTGATTTTGAATACAGCTATCCCGGCGCTAAGGTTGTTTTCACAAGTCCGCTCAAACGCTGCACCCAAACCTGTTCTGTGCTTTATCCTGAGCTTACTCCTCTTGTTATCGCCAACCTAAGTGAATGTAATTTCGGCGAATGGGAGGGCAAAACCGCTGATGAACTAAGCAAGGATGAAGATTTCAAAAAATGGCTTGCGGGTGATAATTCAGTAAAACCGCCGCGCGGTGAGAGCAACGCTGATTTTGTAAGACGCATATGCAAAATTTTTGAAAGTATTGTCGAGGGCTTGATGAAAACCGGCACGACAGAAAGCGTGATCGTTACACACGGAGGAGTTATTATGACGCTTCTTGCTGTGTACGGGCTTCCGCAGGCCAAGCCTTTTGAATGGACAACCGAAAACGGCTGCGGATATTCTGTAAGAATCACTCCTATGCTTTGGCAGAGGGACAAGGTGTGCGAGGTCTTTGACGTTATTCCTAAACAAAAATCAGAAGATTTGCTGATGAGCTAAATTGAATAAAAATGTAAAATATTCCTAAGGAGATATGATATATGGCAAACTACAAAATAACTTTACTTAAGGGCGACGGAATCGGACCGGAAATTGTTGATCAAGCGGTAAAGGTGCTTGACAAGGCAGCAGAAAAGTTCGGCTTCGGCGTAGAATATGACGAGGCATTGCTCGGAGGCTGCGCAATCGACGCCACAGGCGTTCCGCTTCCCGATGAAACTGTAGCAAAATGTAAGGCTTCCGACAGCGTTATTTTGGGAGCGGTAGGCGGTCCAAAGTGGGATACGCTTCCCGGCAATAACAGACCCGAGGCAGGGCTTTTGGGCATTCGCGGCGCGCTCGGATTGTTTGCTAATCTTCGCCCGTCGGTTATTTTCGGACCGCTTAAAAGCGCGTCTCCGATCAAAGACGATATTATCGGCGACAATATGGATATTATGATTGTTCGCGAGCTGACAGGCGGAATCTACTTTGGCGAACGCGGCAGAAAAGTAGTTGAAAATCAGCCGGCAGCCTGGGATACAGAGATGTATACTGTGCCCGAGATTGAAAGAATCGCAAGGGTTGCGTTTGACCTTGCAATGAAAAGAAACAAGAAGCTTACCAGTGTTGACAAGGCAAATGTGTTGGAATCCTCTCGTCTTTGGAGAGAAACCGTTATAAAAATTTCAAAGGAATATCCCGAGGTCGAGCTAAATCATATGTATGTTGACAACTGCGCAATGCAGCTTGTAAGAAATCCAAAGCAATTTGACGTTATTGTTACCTCTAACATTTTCGGCGATATTCTTTCCGATGAAGCTTCAATGATTGCCGGCTCAATCGGTATGCTTGCTTCCGCGAGTCTATCCGAGGGCAAGCTTGGTCTTTATGAGCCTATTCACGGCTCCGCACCCGACATTGCAGGCTTGGGGATTGCCAATCCGCTTGCGACAATTCTTTCGGTTGCCATGATGCTGCGCTACTCGCTCAGCCAACCCGAAGCTGCCGAAGCTATTGAAGCTGCGGTTGCCAAAACTCTTGAAACAAACCGTACACCCGATATTTATGAGGACGGCATGAACAAGGTCAGCTGCGAAGAAATGGGAGACCTTGTCTGCGCTGCGCTTTAATGAGGAAAATTTATGGCTTTATATGATATGCATTCCCACATTCTTCCTGATTTTGACGATGGCGCGGAAACTGTGGAGGACAGCCTTGCTTTAATAGATTCACTCGTTAAGCAGGGGGTGACGAACATCTGCCTTACTCCGCATTTTTACACAAATGAACGAAGTCTTGAAGATTTTGTAACCGAACGAAACAGCGCGTTCAGCAAATTTTTACCGGAGATTCCCGAGGGTGTAAATGTTGTGCTCGGTTCAGAGGTTTATGTAACACCGTTTTTGTTTAACAATACCAACCTAAACGACATTACATACGGCAAATCGAGATATATTTTGACAGAATTCTCGTATTCTGCCTCGTTCAAAAATAAAACAATGCAGCAGATTTATATGCTAATTGAAAATTTCCGCGTTATGCCTGTGATTCCTCACGTTGAACGTTATGAAACACTAATGAGCAAACCGGAAATTATCGAAGAGCTTAAATCAATGGGGATTTTGATTCAGTCAAATATCGGTAATTACACGGAAAAAGCTTCGTATTTTCGCAAGCGAAAGCTGTTAAAATACATAAGCGGCGGTTTGATTGATATTCTCGGCTCGGACGCTCATTCATTTAAGCACAATACGCCCGAGGTTTTCAGAGAAGCCTACAGGACTATTTCAGCCAAATGCGGCGCTAACCGTGCGGAATTGCTTATGGAAAACGCAGAAAAGGTGTTCACCGCGGCAGTAAACGGAGAAAACACGATTAGCAGAAATAAATTTTACGCTGATTTGATCGACTGATTATAAACTTATATTTTTAATATAGATAATATAGAATTAATTAAACGCAGAACAAGGAATTCCCGAGTTCTGCGTTTTTTGCAAAATTCTGACAAGAGTATCGGAGTTGATTCATACTATTCTCATGTGTGATATGCCACCACAATGAGCAGCAGTTTTTTATATTTTTCGGTAATACTACAGGGGCTGCCGTATGTTGACGACAGCCCCTTGTTTAGCGGATATTTAATTCAAAAGTAATATTATTATGCAAGCATTTTCTTTCCCTGTGCGAGATAGGTCAAGAAAATAATATAGCCGATAATATCAAGAACAAGTACAACTACAGCGAGTATAGCCGAAGCAGTTGTAGCAAAGGTTCCAATCAATTTTGCAATGAACGCTAAAATATATACTACAGCAATTATATAAAGAATTGTTTTGCCCTTGTTTTCAACTTGATGGTTTCCGAGCTGCATTGCAAGGCTGCGGATTCCCAAAATGATAAATATTGTTACAAACAGTGTTGCGAGCTGAGAAAGAAAGGCTGCCAACAATCTGTCCAAAGGTTCCGGGAATAAAGCTGCTGAGCACACTAAGACCGAGGCTAACAAATACAAAAATAAAAGCGTTGTTAAAATTAGAATCGTCTTTTCTCGCGTTGTTAAGACCTACAATCATCATAATATAGGCGATTATAGATATTACAAATCCTCCTACCATAAATACGGCTGTTATTGCTCCGCCACCCAGAATAGCAGCAGTTTGAGTACCTGTGAGGGCGTCTTGATTTGCGGCAGAGGCAACGCCGGCACCGGCGATCACTGCAGCTATTGCGCCGATAAATAAAAGAAAACCGGCAATGATGTTAAGAATTTCTGAGGTGAAAAGTTTTTTTACACCTTGATAAGCGTTTGGAAATCTCATTTTTTCCTCTCCTTAAAATAAATTTTTATTCTTTAAGCAAAGCGTATTGCTTTGCGGCCAGATTAAGTAATATTAACACAAAATCAGTAAAATATTCTAATTTTTTATTACTTATATATTATAATACATTAATTCACAAATTTCAAGATGTTTTTTACTATAAAAAAACTGCTTGATTTCGACGTTGAACACCTTTGATATTATATTGCCTTTTAGCTTTTCGCTTTCATATGTGTAATCTCAAAATTATGCTTGTAAAAAATACAACCTTATGTTAGAATTATATTTAGAAGAATACCTCATTTTATTCAGGAAAAGAGGATATAATGTTAATCTTTAAAAGAATAATTCCCTCGATTGTTTCAATAATGATTTTATGCACTTGTTTCACCTCACAAGCTGTTACAGGTGTTTCTTACGAAGGTTTTGAGGAAAACTATGCTTCTGTTCAAGATCATTTGGAAAATGCAACGATAAATCCCCGATACTCAGAAGATATTATACAGAAAGCTTCATCAGAGCCTAATTCGGAATTTGTTAATGATATTACTTGTGAATCAACCTCAGAAGTATTTTCCGAAGTATTAGTTGAAACAACTTTGTTACAGGATTTTAGTTCTGAACCCATTGTTAATCAAACAGATGTTCAAAATTATGAAAGTATTGAGCCAACTGAGTTTGAGATTGCCCTGCCGGAAGAATCGACCTCGCTTTATCAGGAGCCTGTTGAGACTACTTCTGCTTCGGACATACCTTATGAAGCTGAAACTTCTTTTTTAGAAGAAACAGTTGTTGTGGAAATAGCTGAGTCAACAATCGTTTCAGAAGTTTTTGAAGCGGAAGAAACTACTGATTATGAACAAACAGATGTTTTTATTCAAACTGAACCTACAAATATAAAAGAGGTATCAACGGAAGCGGAAACCGTTTTTGAAGAAACAACTGTTTCCGATGCTTCGGACGTTTCGGGAGATTCCACTGCTGAGGTTGAAAATGCGACAGATTTTACCGAATCTATTACTATTCCCATTGAATCAGCTGAAAATAAAGATGATAATACTGATGAACCCGATTTTTCGTTTGATTATTCAGAACTTGAGCTTGGTTTAGGCGAAATTCAAAGCCTTTGTTCGGAAAATTTGCCTTCATGCGACTATACATTTACTTCAGACAATCCTTCGGTTGTAAACGTCAACCGTAACGGAGATGTTTTTGCTCTTGATTTGGGCGTTGCGAATATTTCCTGTGAGACATCCGGAAAAACTTTAGCGAAATGTCGGATTAAGGTTCTTCCTGCGGCGTCCGCGATTTGGTTCAACACCGCAAGCCTTAAGCTGGGAATAGGCGAGTGTTACGCTCTAAAATGCTTTATTCCCGAAAAAGAGGCTGCTTTTCACAGAATGTTTCGTTCGGACAATCCCGGCGTTGCTGTTGTTTCGTCTGACGGAGTAATTGAGGCGGTAGGAGAAGGTACCGCTGTGATTTCCTGTGAAACTGACGACGGCGTAAAAACCACCTGCTTTGTAAGGGTATGTGCCCCGGCTTCTTCAATTTGGTTTGATTTTGAATCAGCCAAGATGGGAGTGGGAGAAACCTATACTTTGATCAGTCATATTCCCGACGGCGAAGTGGCTTTTTACCGCTATTATTCGTCATCGGATTCCAATGTTGTCAAGGTTTCAAATGACGGGATCATCAAAGCAATCGGCGAGGGCACAGCTGATGTTTACTGCACAACCGAAAATGGGTTAAGGGCCGGCTGTCGCATTACCGTGGGAAAGGCAGCAACGACACTTGCTCTTGACAGAGAAACTCTGACTCTCGGAATCGGCGAGCAATATCGTCTTGAATGTTACCTTCCGAAGGATGAGTTTACTATTTATAAATATTTTTACTCTGACAATCCTTCCGTGGCTGTTGTTGACAGACAAAGCGGAATTGTTACCGCTGTCAGCGAAGGAATGGCGAGAATAAATTGCTCAACGAAAAACGGCGCGCGCGCGTATTGTCTTGTAAAGGTCAGGAAAATGGCAGGCTCCGTGTCGCTCAACAAAACGTCGGTCACATTGGGAATCGGTGAAAGCTTTGATTTTGACAGCTATGTACCGGACGGCTGCGCCGCTTATTACAGAAGCTATTATTCCGAGAACAAAAAAATTGCTTCGATTGCTGAGGCAGGAGGACTTATGACCGCCGTTTCGCAAGGCAGTACAAGAATATATTGTCAGCTTTCAAACGGTGTAAAAACCTATTGCGATGTAACTGTAAAATCTCTGCCAAACTCTGTATCGCTTGGCTCAAACAGAACTGCAAAGGTCGGTGAGGTTATCAGCGTCAGTCCGGATTTTGGAACAAACGCATTTTCGTTAAGCCTTGTTTATTCAAGCTCCGACGCTAAGGTTGCGAAAATTGAGAGTGTGGGCTATGACGGAATAAAAATCAGGGCAATGTCAGAAGGAACGGCAACAATCAGCGTTAAAACCTATAACGGCAAGACACATACAATTAAAATAACAGTTTCCGGAAGCGCAGCAAAATGCATTGACATTTCAACCTGGCAGGGTGATAATGTTGATTTTAACAAGCTGAAAGCGTCAGGTATTGAATACGTGATTTTGCGCGCCGGATTCAGCGAAACCAAGGATAACCGTTTTGAGAAATATTACCGTGACGCACGTGCCGCAGGTATGAAAATTGGCGTTTACTGGTATCTTTACGCAAGCACTCCCAACGGGGCCGCAAAGGAAGCTAATGCGTGTCTTAATGTGCTCAAGGGCAAATATCTTGATATGCCGGTTTACTGTGATATTGAGGAAGAATACATTGTTAATCAAAAGTCTGCCTCTGATGTGACCGGGCTTGCGCTGAGCTTTGGCGAAATTATCAAAAGCGGAGGCTTTCGTCCGGGTGTGTATGCCAGCGCCAGCGTATTGTACCGTAAAATCAATCGCAGCTCGCTGAAGGGCTATTCGATTTGGAACGCCGAATGGAACGGAAGCCCGACCGAGGTTTGCGACATATGGCAATACAGTGAAACTGGTCGTGTAAGCGGAATCAGCGGATACGTTGACCTGGATTTGATAATGAATCTTAATATAGTTTCGTAAAATCTTTAAGTTTAGTATAAACAAACAAAATACCAAAAACTAATGGCAGAACGTTAAAAACAGATGTTCTGTCATTGCTTTTATAAGAAAACCGTAACAAATCCTTGTCAAAAGTTTAGACGCATTTACAATATAACGCCAACACATTTATCAGCAAACATTGCTAAAGGGGAATCAAAAGGAGTTGATTTTTTATTTTTTTAGTGATAGAATATTAAGGCAATGCAGAATGATTTAAGTGCAGGAAATTTAAAGGCAACACCGCACAATTCATGGCGCACGCCTTGCTTGCATATTATTCCGTCAGACTGCCCAAAAATCAGTATCCATACGTCAGTATGCACACTGATTCTGACGAAAAATCTGACTACGCAATCCGTGCACCAGAATTATGCGGTATTGCCTAAAGCATTTTTTCTCGGCCGTAAAATTATATTTAAGTACGGCGTACACTGTAATTATGCTGCTTTGATTTAATATCCAATAATACTTGCGCTTATATTCCGTTATATCGGAGGTGAGAAGAATGCAGGACATGATAAAACGAATAATTGAGGCGGACAGCAAAGCCAAAGAGCTTGAAGAAGCCAACCGAAGGGCAGCCGAGGAAGAAAAGCAAAAAATTGAGCAGGAGGCTGCTAATATATACAAAAAGTATATGGACGGCGCTCAGGGAGAGATAGCAAAAAACGACGCTCAGATTGAAAAACGTTTCGCTGCAAAGCTCAGGGAGGTTACTGCAAAACAGGAATCTACCCTTATAAAGCTCAAATCTGATTATGAAATAAACCGTGACGGTTGGGTTGACGAAATCGTCAGTCGCGTTACAGGCTGATAAGGGAGGTGGTTTTATGTCATCAACTTCCTATGCTGTTCTGGCTAAAGCAAGGGCAAAATACGGAAATTTTCTGACAGACAGAGACTATTCAAACATCCTTGCGTGTCAGAGCGTCGCTGAGGTTATGGTTTATCTTAAGTCGCACACTCACTACGCCTCGGTTCTTTCGGAGGTCAATGAGCGCGACGTTCACAGAGGCAGACTGGAGCTTTTGCTCAGACAGTACCTTTTTAATGAATTTGATTCTCTCTGCCGCTACGATTCAAGCGTAAGCTCCGGTTTTTCGCAATATTATATAGAAAAGACCGAGGTAGAACAGATAATTCGGTTTTTGATCCTTTTGAATTCTAATTCTACCGAAAAATTCATTTTTCAGTTTCCTGCTTTTTTGTCAAAGCATTCCGAGCTTGACGTAAATAAGCTTGCGAACGCGCATGATTATGATGAATTTCTTTCTTCACTCGAAAAGACTTCGTATTATGAAGTCCTCAGGGTCTTTAAGCCGGACGAAAAGGGCAGGCTGCCGGTATCCGATATGGAGAACAAGCTATATACACGTGTTTTTGAGCATATGTTTGAGCTTATTGACAAAAAAACTGTCGGCAAAGAGCATCAGGAGCTTTTGACGCTTTTTAGGACTATAAATGATTACGGGATTTTTTCAAGGATCTTGAGACTGAAAAAATACTATAACCTTCCGCCTGAGGTCATAAAAGCAAATATGAATCCGGCCTTCAGCAGTCTGAGCCCAAAGCTGATCAATAAGATGTGCGAGGCGCAGTCATCTGCCGAGGTTTTTCAGATTATGCAGAGCACGGGCAGCGGAAGAATGATAGGCAAGATAGGCTATAACTATGCAGGAGATATAAGCCCGCGGGTTCAGCACAGACTTGCAAAGAAAAATATACATTTTTCAAATAATCCGTCGGTTGTGATGATTTCTTTTATGTTTCTCTCTGAAACAGAGCTGATGAACGTGATCAGCTTGATCGAGGGGATAAGATATCAGCTAGACCAAAAAACAATTCAGTCGCTGTTAATTCGTTGACTGACAGTAGAGATATCATCAAACGGCTTTATAACGTTTGGTATGATATAAAGAGGTGATTTGAATTTGGCAGTATCATCAATGCAGGCGGTGAACGTTATCGGACTGATGGAACACATCGACGAGGCAATTACCGTTCTTGGTGAATCGGGCGTGTTTCACCCTGATGAGGTCAGCAATTTTTACAGCGACCTTCAGGGCTTTACGCACCTTCAAACAAAAAACAGCTACGCCGAGCCTTTGACGAATCTTAAAGCTGCTTTGAATCAGGCAAAGCGCAGTATATCGCTTAGCGACGTGAGTGATTACAATCCTTCGTTTGAAGAGCTGGAGGGGATTTCTTCGTCTGCCACAGCGGAAATTGACGCGCTGCTGGAACAAAAGGCTGCTGCCGAGGCTGAGCTTGAAGCGACAAAGAAAAACCTCAGCGTCGCAGAGCATTTTTCAGGGCTTGATGTTGAACTGGAAAAGGTTTTGAAGATGAGGTACATAAAAGCTCGATTCGGCAGGCTGCCCAAGGACAGCGTGCAAAAGCTTGAGGCATACAAGGACAACGAGTATGTAGACTTTGCTGTGTGTACCGAGGACAAGACCCATTGCTGGGGCGTATATTTTGCGCCGAAGGATAAGGTCGTTGAAATCGACAAGATTTTTGAGGGGCTGTACTTTGAGCCTGCCGATTTGGTGGGTGATAATGAAACTCCGGGTGAAAAAATCGAGCACTACAAAAAAGAAATTCCTATTATTGAAGCGCGGATAGACGAAGTAAATAATAGCTTTGAAAAATACTTTAAGGAAAACGGCGAGCAGCTCTCGCGATGCCTTTCAAAGCTTGAGGAGCTTTATTTATACGCCGGAATCCGAGGAAAGGCTTTGCAGCACGGCAACAGCTTTATTATAGTAGGCTGGGTGCCGTCCGAAAACAAAAAGCAGCTTCAAAAAAGACTGAAAAGAATAAAAAGTGTTGAGCTTGACTTTTCCAATGCAAAAAAAGAAATGGATAAGAATCCGCCTGTCAAGCTTAAAAACTGCTTTTTGGCAAGACCGTTTGAGTTCTATACCGAAATGTACGGCGTGCCAAAATACAACGAAATCGATCCCACGCTGTTTATAGCGATTACCTATATTATTATCTTTGGAATCATGTTTGCCGATTTAGGACAGGGATTTGTTTTGGCGATCGCCGGTTTGCTTATGTGGAAGCTCAAAAAGATGAAAATTGGTAAAATCCTGTTTCCGTGCGGAATATCCGCTATGGTATTCGGAACGATATTCGGAAGCCTGTTCGGATTTGAGGATAAGCTCAATCCGTTGTTCAGAATGCTTGGGTTTAAAGAAAAGCCGATTGAAGTTATGGCTCCGCAAAACACTAATGTTATTATCTTGGGCGCGATAGGTATCGGCGTATTTTTGCTTATAGTCGCTATGTTTTTAAACGTCTATACATCAATCAGACAAAGGGACTACGGACGCGCATTGTTCGGAACAAGCGGAGTTGCCGGAATCCTGTTTTACGGTTCAACCGTTTTTGGGCTTGCCGCCGAAATGTTTATGGGGATCCACGTTATGACCTTGCCGTATATTATCGGTCTGATTGTCGTTCCGTTTATTTTTATCTTTTTCTCAAAGCCGCTTGGCGATTTGATAAACGGTAAAAAGGATTGGCAGCCTGAAAGCTGGGGCGGATATATTGTAGAGAATCTTTTTGAGTCAATTGAGGTTCTTTTAAGCTATGTAACAAACACCATGAGCTTTTTGCGTGTCGGCGCGTTCGTGCTTGTTCACGCCGGAATGATGCTGGTTGTGTTCGTGCTTGCCGAAACGGTTGGCGGAATAGGCTACTGGGCGGTTGTTGTCATAGGCAACGCGCTTGTTATTGTGCTTGAGGCGCTGCTTGTTGCCATTCAGGTGCTCAGACTTGAATATTACGAAATGTTCAGCCGTTTTTATTCCGGTGAAGGCAGACCCTTTGAGCCGGTTAAAATTTCTACAGATTAATTTTGGAGGTTAATTATTATGTCAGTTTTTGATTTTATTTTTATGGCTTTGCCCGTTGTATTTTTGATTAGCTCGGTGCTTATCGCTGTCAAGGCGGTTTCGCTCGGAAAAAACAGAAAAAGGACAATGCTTATGCAGCTTGCTTCGTTCGCGGCGGTATTCGCAATCTGCATGGTTTGTCCGTTTGCGGTAAGCGCGGCTACAGGCGACGCTGCCGCGGCAGCCGCAGCCGGCGGAGCTGACGGAATGGCGTTTATCGGAGCGGCTGCCGCAACCGGACTATCCTGTATTGGCGGCGGTATCGCGGTTGCAAACGCAGCACCGGCGGCAATCGGCGCGACAAGTGAGGATCCAAAGGCGTTTGGTAAAGCAATCATCTTTGTTGCTCTCGGCGAAGGTATCGCGCTTTACGGTATGCTTATTTCTATTATGATTCTCTCAAAAATAGGCTAAGTGATAATTATGAAATTTTATTTAATAAGTGATAATGTAGACACCAAGATGGGTATGCGCTTTGCCGGGATCCCCGGGGTGGTCGTCCACGAGGAGGAAGAGGTAAGACGCGAGCTGACAAAAGCTATTGAGAGAGAAGATATAGCTGTTATTCTTATGACAGAAAAGCTTGTTTCTCTTTGCCCGGACATTGTTTACGATCTAAAGCTTAACCGTAAAAAGCCGCTGATAGTTGAAATTCCGGACCGTCACGGCAACGGAAGAACCAAGGACAGTATTACAAAATACGTTCAGGACGCGATCGGCGTTAAGCTCTAGGCTATATCACGAAGAGAGGTAAGTTATGCCAAAGAATAAAACCGATAATTTTCTAAAGGCTATAAAAAAATATGCCGAGGCGAACAAAACCGCAATGCAGGGCGAGGTAAAGCAGCTCAAGACAGAACGTTTGAAGGAAGCTGAGCAGCAAGCGGAGCTTGACAGCGGTCGTCTGATTCAGGAAAGGCTTCAGAAAAAGCTCAATGAGCAAACAGCTATGCTCGCCGAAAAAACTCAGGAGGGGCAAAGAAAGCTTTTTATTGAGCGTTCTGCTATGGTTGACGAGATTTTTAAGCTTTCTGCCGAAAGGCTGGTTGAATTTACAAGCTCAGGCGAATATTCTGCCAAGCTTTTGAACAGCGCCCGTGAAATCGCGGAGCTTTTTGGAAATAATGACTGTGTGCTTTATGTAAACGAGCGCGACCTTTCAAATGCGGAAAAAATTAAAGCCTGTTTTAAAGCCGGAGCTGAGATCAGAACGGACAAGACCATAAAAATCGGCGGAATCAGGGGATACTGCGAAAGTATGAGTATAATTGCGGACGAAACCCTTGACAGCAAGCTGGAAGCACAGCGCGAATGGTTTGTTGAAAATGCCGCGCTTTCCGTGCTTTGAACCTTCTGAACCGAAAGAGATGAATAAAATGAACAACAATACTATATACGGAATCAACGGTCCGGTTGTCACCGTTAAAAACGCCGATTGTTTTGAAATGATGGAAATGGTTCACGTCGGTGTTCAAAATCTGGTGGGTGAGGTTATCGGAATCACCGACAGCCTGACTACTATTCAGGTTTATGAGGAAACGACCGGACTAAAGCCCGGTGACCCGGTAACCGGTACCGGCGCACCGATGAACGTGCTTTTGGGTCCCGGAATCATTGATAATATTTTCGACGGAATCGAAAGACCGCTAAAGGCGATCGAGCAGCAATCCGGAGCTTTTATAAGCAGAGGAGCTTCGGTTTCCTCGCTTGATACTGAAAAACACTGGACTGTTACAATGAAAATAAAAAAGGGCGACAGGCTTGAGGGCGGTCAGATTTACGCTACGCTTCCCGAAACACCAATCATCGAGCACAGACTTATGCTTCATCCGGGTCTTTCGGGAGTTGTAAAGGAAGTAAAGCCCGACGGTGAATATAAGCTTTTTGACACCGTTGCGGTGATCGAGGATGATTTAGGCGAGAGGCACGAACTGAAGCTTTGTCAGCAATGGCCGATCAGAACGGCAAGACCTGTTAAAAAAAGACTCACGCCGTCAATTCCCCTTATCACAGGACAGCGTGTTATGGACACGCTTTTTCCGATTGCCAAGGGAGGCACCGCTGCAATTCCGGGCGGCTTCGGAACAGGCAAAACCATGAACCAGCATCAGCTTGCCAAGTGGTGTGACGCCGATATCATCGTATATGTTGGCTGCGGTGAGCGCGGTAACGAAATGAGCCAGGTTTTGGACGAGTTTTCGGAACTGATTGACCCAAAGTCAAACCGTCCGATGACCGACAGAACAGTTCTTATCGCCAACACCTCAAACATGCCTGTTGCGGCGCGTGAGGCTTCAATTTATACCGGAATCACGTTAGCCGAATATTACCGTGATATGGGCTATCACGTTGCGTTGATGGCTGATTCAACCTCGCGCTGGGCGGAAGCTCTGCGTGAGATTTCGGGCAGACTTGAAGAAATGCCTGCGGAGGAAGGCTTCCCGGCTTATCTCCCTTCAAGACTCGCCGAGTTTTACGAAAGAGGCGGACGCGCCGATGTTCTCAGCGGCAAAGAAGGCTCTGTTACTCTTATCGGAGCGGTTTCTCCTCAGGGCTCGGACTTTTCCGAACCGGTTACTCAGAATACAAAGCGATTCACCAGAGTTTTCTGGGCTCTTGACAAGTCGCTTGCCTATGCCAGACATTATCCGGCTATAAACTGGATCAACAGCTACAGCGAGTATTTTAACGATCTGGATCCATGGTTTAAAGAAAACCTGGGCGAGGATTTTATTGAATACAGAAACCGAATCAGCGCACTGCTTCAAGAAGAAAGCTCACTGATGGAGATCGTAAAGCTTATCGGCTCGGACGTTCTGCCTGACGACCAAAAGCTTGTTATCGAAACAGCAAGAGCTATCCGCGTCGGATTTTTGCAGCAGAACGCCTTCCATTCCGAGGATACATACGTTCCGCTCGAAAAGCAAAAGCTGATGATGAAGGTTATACTTCATCTTCATGCAAAAGCAAAAGAGGTTGTTGCGCGCGAAATTCCTATTTCAAAAATTATTGAGCTTGGACTTTTTGACAAGCTTACAAAGATTAAGTACGATATTCCAAACAACAGGCTTGAAATGTTTGACGATTACCTCAGCGAAATCGACGAAAAGCTCGGTGCGCTGTTACAGTAAGGAGGAAACGCATTGATTATTGATTATGTAGGCGTAAAAGAAATCAACGGTTCGCTGATTGTAATGGACGGCGTAAAAGGCGTTTCCAATGAAGAAATTGTTGACATAAAGCTTGATGACGGCTCTGTTCGCCAGGGCAGGGTAGTGCAGATCGAGGGCGAAAGAATTGTTGTTCAGGTTTTTGAGGGAACAAGAAGAATCAGCCTCAAAAATACACGCACAAGACTAACCGGTCATCCAATGGAAATGCCGCTTTCTCCCGAGATCATCGGCAGAGTTTTGGACGGCGCGGGCAGACCAATCGACGGACTGGGAGATATTTTTCCTGTAAAAAAAGCTAACATCAACGGAACACCTATCAACCCGGTTTCGAGAGTTTATCCAAAAAACTATATCAACACCGGTATCTCTACAATAGACACTCTGATGACTCTTATCAGAGGTCAAAAGCTGCCGATTTTTTCAGGCTCCGGCATGACTCACAACGACCTTGCAGTACAAATCGTTCGCCAGGCAAAGATCAGCGGAGCCGACAGCAGCAATTTTGGCGTTGTCTTTGCCGCAATGGGCGTTCAAAAGGACGTCGCCGAATATTTTCGCAGAAGCTTTGAAGAAAGCGGCGTGCTTTCAAGAGTAGTTATGCTCCTTAACCTGAGCAACGACCCGATCATAGAGCGTACCCTTACTCCAAGGTGTGCGCTGACAATAGCCGAGTATCTTGCTTTTGAGCTTGATATGCATATCCTTGTAATTATGACGGATATGACGGCATACGCCGAGGCATTGCGCGAGTTTTCATCCTCAAAGGGAGAGATCCCCGGCAGAAAAGGCTTTCCCGGTTATCTTTATTCCGATCTTGCATCGCTGTATGAGCGTGCCGGAATGATAAAGGGTCATCCGGGCTCGGTAACGCAAATCCCGATTCTTACAATGCCTAACGACGATATAACTCATCCGATTCCCGATCTTACCGGATATATTACCGAGGGACAAATTGTGCTTGACCGTGCTTTGCAGGGTCAGGGGCTTTATCCTCCGGTCAGTGTTTTGCCGTCGCTTTCGCGTTTGATGAAGGACGGCATAGGCGAGGGCTACACGCGAGCTGATCACCAACCGCTTGCCAATCAGCTTTTTGCTTCTTATGCAAAGGTTATCGACGCCAGAGCGTTGGCATCGGTAATCGGAGAAGAGGAATTGTCGCCGATTGATAAAAAGTATATTGAATTCGGAAAGCTTTTTGAATCAAGATTTGTCAATCAGGGATTTACCGAAAACCGAAGCATTGAGCAGAGCCTTGACTTGGGCTGGGAACTGCTTTCAACACTTCCGAGATCAGAGCTGGACCGCGTTGACGACGCTGTGCTCGACATCTATTACAAAGGATAAGAAGGTGAGCTTATGGCTGTACAGGCAGTGCCGACAAAAGGCAATCTGATGAATGCAAAAAAATCTCTCGCGCTGGCAAAGAACGGCTACGAGCTGCTTGACAGAAAGCGTAACATCCTTATTCGCGAGATGATGACCCTGATTGACCATGCCAATACGATTCAAAAGAAGATCGACAGCGCATATGAAGAAGCATATATCGCGCTGCAAACCGCTAATATCACCAACGGCTTTTGCGAGGATATCTCAAACGCCGTACCTCTTGAAAACGGGCTTCATCTTGAATCGCGCAGCGTAATGGGCGTTGAAATTCCTATTTTGACGATGGACGAAACGGAAAAGCACAATTTTCTTCACTACGGAACAAGGACGACAAACTCAGCTGTTGACAAGGTTTACATCCTTTTTACAAGGGTTAAGGTGCTCACAGTGGAGCTAGCCGAAATTGAAAACAGCGTTTACAGACTCGCGGTTTCGATCAAAAAAACCCAAAAACGTGCCAACGCGCTGAAAAATATTATGATTCCGCGCTTTGAAGAAACCGTTAAATTTATTACAGACGCTTTGGACGAAAAGGACAGAGAGGAATTCAGTCGTCTTAAGGTTATAAAGCGCAAAAAACTCAGAGATAGTCAGCAAAAATAATTTGTTATTTATTATGGACAAGGGCAACGCCGCAAGTATTGGTGTTGCCCTTGCAGTATTTTCGGCTTTTTTGTACACATTATTTTTGTTTTGAATAGAATATAATAAAACTATAAAGGGTGAATTATATGGATAATTTAATTATATTTGGTTCAATGACGCCTGCGCTTAAGGCGCGTGATATTCTCAAAAGTGCCGGAATACAGTCAAAGCTTGTGCGAACTCCGTCAAAACCAGGAAAAAAGAACTGCGGCTTCAGTTTGTCTGTCAGCTCGGATTTGGATAGGGCTGTTTCTCTGTTACAAGAAAAAAGGATACCATTCAGCGGTACTTCCGCCGCGGATTTTTCGTGATATATTTTGACAACGGCGCCACAACATTTCCGAAACCGCCTTCGGTAATCAGAGCAATGAATCAGACAATGCGACTGTATGGGGCAAATCCCGGAAGAAGCGGACACAAAATGTCGATTAAGGCGTCCGAGCTGATCTATGACTGCCGGGTAAACACAGCAAAGCTTTTCGGAGCAGAAAAACCGGAAAATGTGATTTTCACCCAAAATTGTACTGCCGCGCTAAATACGGTGATAAAGGGAATGCTCAAAAGCGGCGATCATGCGGTTATTTCTTCTTTGGAGCATAACGCCGTGGTGCGGCCGCTTGAATTTATGAAAAAGCAGGGGATAAGCTTTTCTGTTGCCGATTTTTCGTATGACGAGGAAGAAACTATTAATAATTTCAGAGAGGCTATACGTTCGAATACAAGGCTTGTGATTTGCACTCACGCTTCAAATGTTTTTGGAGTTAAGCTGCCTGTTGAAAGAATAGGTGCGTTATGCAGAATATACGAAATTCCATTCTGTGTTGACGCTGCACAGACCGCAGGAGCGGTTCCGATTTCACTTTCAGATAGCTGTATTGATTTTCTTTGCACAGCAGGTCACAAGGGGCTTTACGGCCCTATGGGAACCGGAGTTTTGGTTATCAACACAGAGAAAACCCCGGAAAGCATGATTCAGGGCGGTACAGGCAGCTTGTCGCTGAGCAGAGAGCAGCCTGATATTCTGCCGGACAAATATGAAAGCGGAACCCCAAATCTGCCGGGCATAGCAGGACTAAATGAGGGCGTAAAATTTGTAATCTCAAAAAATCCGGGAAGAATAATGAAATCTGAAATCAGACTTGCTCAAAATCTTTATGAAAAACTTAACGGTATTCCCGGTGTTGAGCTTTATGCGCCAAAGCCGGATGAAGCCAAGTCCGTTGCGGTTATTTCGTTCAATATCAATGGTATGGATTGTGAGGAAGTCGCCCGGACTTTGAGTGAGCGCTGCAATATCGCGGTCAGGTCGGGGCTTCACTGTGCGCCTCTTGCACATGAGTCGTTCAAAACAGACGACAAGGGTACTGTGAGAGCTGTTGTATCAGCATTTACAACTCAGGCGCAGGTGAATTATTTTGCCGAATGTATAAAAAGACTTGCATAAGGCAACACCGCACAATTTGAGGCGCGTGTTTTGCTTGCATATTATTCCGTCAGTATGTGAACTGATTAATTTAGGATAATATTGTCAAAACGTCGCAGGTATACTGACGTATTTCAAGGTGTTTTGGCAAGATTATGCTGTGAAGATTTCTTGATTATGTGCATCAAGGAATTGATTATAGGTTTCCTTAGGTAATCGCGCTAATAAAGTTACAATATTCAAAAAAATAGGTTGCAATTTAGTTACTAAATGTGGTAAAATAAAAGAGCAGTTTAAAGGAAGGGGGCTTTGCCTTGGATTTTTTTGATAATTTGCTTTCAATCATCAAAACAATTCAAATAAGAGATATAATAGATATTTTGGCAATCGCCCTTCTTATTTTCGGACTTTTCAGACTTGTCAGAGAAACAAGAGCGGTGCAGCTTCTAAAGGGCGTACTGGTTTTGTTTGTTGTGTATTTTATTTCTTCTCTGTTTGGCTTTGTAATGCTTTCGGGACTGCTCAGAGCATTTTTTGAGGCAGCTGTTGTGCTTATCGCAATTATCTTCCAGCCGGAGATACGTAAGGCGTTGGAGCAGATGGGCAGAAACAACACTTGGTCAAAGTATATCAAGATTTTGCAAAAAAGAGGAAAAACCGATGAGCAAAAAAAAGCAATTCAAAAGTCAATTCAGGACGCTGCCGATACCGCGATGCTTTTTTCTCGTTCAAAAACCGGCGCGCTTATTGTGTTTGAAAGAGAAACCATGCTTTCTGATATAGCTTTGACGGGTACTATTATTGATGCAGAAACATCTGTGGCACTTTTCGGAAACATTTTCTTTAACAAAGCTCCGTTGCACGACGGAGCCTGCATTATCCGCGACGGCAAGCTTTATGCTGCCGGCTGTATACTTCCGCTTACCGACAACAAGAACGTTGATATCAACCTTGGCACTCGCCACAGAGCTGCTCTCGGAATCAGTGAGCAAAGCGATGCTGTTGTGTTGACTGTCAGTGAAGAAACCGGAGTGATTTCTCTTGCAATAAACGGTGTTCTTATGCGTGATTTTACACACGACATGCTCATCACCAAGCTCAACGAGTTTTTACTTGATGAATTTGAGGATGATGACAATTCGCGCTTCCGAAGAAAATGGAGGGTGAAGAATGAAAAAGAATAAAAAATTCACTCTCAATGGCTTCCTTTCAAACAATAAGGTGATGTTTATTGTTTCGGTGCTGATTTCGATGACAATTTGGCTCTACATGAGCTATGGAACCTCAAACGACACAAACGTCACTGTCAGCGGAATCCCAATTCAAATTGAGCTTTCGGACGAAGCGATGAATGCCGGACTAATGATTTTTTCCGGTCAGGAGCAAACTGCTTCTGTCACCGTTACAGGCAACAGAGCTACCTTGGGCGCGATTAAAGAATCTGATATCACCGTAACCGCTGCCGCAAACACAATTGACTCCGCAGGCGATTATTCGCTTCCGGTTTCGGCGGCAAAAACTAATCCGACGAGCACATTTCAGATCACATCTGCTGTTGCTCCGTCGTCAATCAAGGTTGCTGTTGATTATCTCAGAGAAACCGGATTTCAGCTTCAGGAGAACGTTGTTTACAAGGTTGCAGACGGTTACTATGCTTCAACAACTCTTTCGGCAAAAACGATCAACGTATCCGGTCCTCAGACCGAAATTGCAAAAATTGACAGGGTAGCTGCCGTGGCAGAAATCGGCGGAACGCTCACTGACAGCGTAACCGTTGATACTGATATTGTTGTCTACGACAAGGACGGATATGAGCTTGACACCGATTTGCTTACTATGGATATAACCAAGGTAAAGGCAACGGTTTCTGTTCTGCCCGAAAAGACTGTTTCTGTCAAGCCGGTGTTTACCAACAAGCCTTCGGGACTTAATATAAGTGACGATATGATTTCTGTCAAGCCTTCGTCGATCCTCCTTGCAGGACCGAAAAACATTCTTGAAAAAACCGAATCTGTTAATCTTCAGGCGATTGACTTTGCAACGCTGAAAAATGAAGAAGTAAGCTTTGAATCACTGGGAATTGACATTCCTTCGGATTGCAAGAATATAAGCAATTCAACAACCGCAAAAGTGACGCTTGACTTGAGCGCGCTTGATTCCAAGTCCTTTGATGTTGAGCACATCACGGTAAAGGGCTTGTCAGACAAGTATAAGTCTGAGGTTACTCAACAGAGCATCAAGGTCACTGTAATCGGTCCGAAAAGCGATTTGGAGGATATGGAGGCAAGCTCAATAACTGCGGTTATTGATACTACAGATTCCAATGGAAAAACCGGTTCTGTTCAAATGCCCGTAACCTTTACGTTCGGTGATTCAGACAAGTGCTGGGCGTATGGTGAATATAACGCTAATCTGACAATTACCGAAAAATAGTTTGCATAATTAAGGCAATACCGCACACCTGAATTATGCGGTATTGCCTTAATGCAACACCGCACGATTCGCACCCCGAATTATGTGGTACTACCTTAAAAAATTAACCGCGCGGTTCATATAATCTGAATCCGCGCGGTGCTTTTTGTTTTATCAGATGACTGTATAAACTTGTTATAAGAGCCAAAGCCCTGTATTATAGCCTGAATCTGGTTTTGCTTCCGCGTCTTATTGCAGAAAAATCCATATCGTCCGTTTCGTGGTACCTAACGCTCTGAACCAGCCCTATGCAAATCAGTGTGCTCAAAGCCGATGTTCCTCCCGAACTGAACAGCGGCAGAGTGATTCCGATAACCGGGAAAAAGCCCAGCACCATTCCCAGATTGATAATTGACTGAGAAGCAATAGCTGCAAAAACTCCGGCACATACGGATTTGCCCTTTGGATCGCAGCAGCGTTGCGCATTAAGGATCACTTTTATAATAATCCCCAGCAAAATAGCCATCAGAGCGACGCATCCGATGAATCCGAGCTCTTCTCCTGCGACGGTAAATATAAAGTCATTTTCTTGTTCAGGCACAATTCCGTACTCTACTCTTTGTCCGTGAAAGAGTCCGCTTCCGCTCAGTCCGCCTCCTGCAATGGACATCTTGCCTTGAAATTGCTGCCAGCCGTAATCGTTTGAAGCGTTTCCGTCAATATCGAACAGAGCGAGAATTCTGTTGCGGTGCTCATCATTCATAAAAAAGCTCCAAATTACCGGCGCGCAAACAGCAATTAACGTTAGTAAAATGATAAAATATCTAAGTTGAACTCCGGCAGCAAAGGACATTATAAGGAAAATTAAGCCGAAAATCAAAACAGTGCCGTCATCGCCCTGAATATGAATGATTGCCATGGGAACTGCCGCGTGAACCAGAAGGCTTATAACTCCGGGCAAAGTGTGAAGATATTCTCTGCGTCTTAAAAAATCAAGATGCGCGGAAAAAGTGATAATGAAACACACCTTAATAAGCTCTGACGGCTGAATGGTAAACCCACCCGGGAGTACGATCCATGCGGTGTCGTCTGTTCCCGTTACCCGGATTCCGAAAATAAAAACCGAAGTCGCCAAAATCGCTGCCGCAACTGCGGCGAAGTACCATTTTTTGATTATAATTCGATAATCAGCTGCTGCGATCACAACCGACGCAGCAAGACCCGGAATCACCGCAAACAGTTGTGATTTCATATAATTGTATTCTCCGGCACGCTGCATACTCGAAATAAGCAGCAAGCTGTAAATAACCGCAATCGCAGTCAATGCCCACAAAAGCTTGTCGGTTTTTTTGAGGAAGTTGCCGGTAATCTGAAATATTCTGCTCAAAATAAACTCCTAAACACATATAATTGCAGTATTTGGTAAAGAATCATTATTATTATATTAAATAATATCCTTTTTATCAACCTTTATTTTCAAAATAGAATAATATATAATCTCAGTTTTGATATAATTAAAAAAGATAAAATTCGGAGGTGCGCAAAATGCCGTCAGATATAGAAATAGCTCAACAGGCAAAGCTTTTGCCGATAAAGGACGTTGCTTCACAAATTGGGATCAACGAAGATGAACTTGAGTTTTATGGAAAATATAAGGCAAAGCTATCCGACGAGCTTGCCGAAAGGGTAAAGGATAATCCCAACGGTAAGCTTGTTTTGGTAACCGCGATCAATCCTACTCCGGCAGGAGAAGGAAAAACTACAATCACAACAGGCTTGGGACAGGCTATGGCGAAAATCGGCAAAAAAGCTGTGATCGCTCTGAGAGAACCGTCGCTGGGTCCTGTTTTCGGAATCAAGGGAGGAGCAGCAGGAGGCGGCTATTCTCAGGTTCTTCCGATGGAGGATATAAACCTTCATTTTACCGGCGATATGCACGCTATTACTGCCGCAAATAACCTTTGCTGCGCAATGCTTGACAATCATATTCAGCAGGGCAATTCTCTTATGATTGATCCGCGCAGAATTTTGATCAAGCGATGCCTTGATATGAACGACCGCGCACTCAGAAATATTATTGTGGGTCTGGGCGGAAAGGTCAACGGTGTTCCCAGAGAGGATCATTTTATCATCACCGTGGCTTCCGAGGTTATGGCTATTCTTTGTCTTGCTGCCGATATCAGTGATTTGAAAGAACGCTTGGGTAAAATTCTTGTTGCCTACAGCTATTCCGGAGAACCTGTTTACGCAAGAGATTTGAAAGCTGAGGGCGCCATGACCGCGCTTTTGAAGGACGCAATCAAGCCTAATCTTGTTCAGACTCTCGAGGGAACTCCTGCTATAATGCACGGAGGTCCGTTTGCAAACATAGCTCACGGCTGCAACAGCGTCAGGGCGACAAAGCTTGCGCTCAAGCTTGCCGATTACTGCATTACAGAAGCCGGCTTTGGATCCGATTTGGGCGCTGAGAAGTTTCTTGACATCAAGTGCCGCTATGCAGGCTTAAAGCCAAGCGCGATCGTGCTGGTCGCGACCTGCCGCGCGTTGAAATATAACGGCGGTGTACCGAAAACAGAGGTTTCAAACGAAAATCTTGACGCGCTTAAAAAGGGTATAGTAAACCTCGGCGTTCACATTGCGAATATGAGAAAGTACAATGTGCCGGTTGTTGTGGCAATAAACAGATTTTATGCTGACACCGAAGCCGAATTAAAATATATAGAAGATTTTTGCCGTGAAAACGGAGCAGATTTTGCGCTTGCCGAGGTATTCGCAAAGGGCGGAGACGGCGGAAAAGAGCTTGCTCAAAAGGTTGTTGAAGCGTGTGAAAAGCCCTCTGACTACGCTCCGATTTATTCTGCCGAGCTTGGAATAAAAGAAAAAATCGAGAAAATCGCTTCTGAGATTTATGGTGCTAAAAAAGTTAATTATACCGCTCAGGCAGAAAAAGCGATTGCGGAAGTCACGGCACTCGGCGCAGACAAGCTCCCGGTTTGTATTGCCAAAACTCAGTATTCGCTTTCGGATAATCCCGCGTTGCTCGGCGCGCCGAAGGATTTTGAGATAACTGTGAGAAATGTAAGCCTTTCAAACGGAGCAGGCTTTGTTGTGGTATACACAGGCGAAATCATGACTATGCCGGGTCTGCCTAAAGCTCCGGCTGCACACAATATTGACGTTGACCAAACCGGCAAAATCGTGGGACTGTTTTGATATGAGCAGTTTTGTTACAAACAGTGTTGAAGAAACCGAAAAGCTGGGTGAAATGCTTTCGCAAAAGCTAAAGGGTACTGAGGTTATTGCTTTTTTCGGAGGTCTCGGAATGGGCAAGACAGCATTTACAAGAGGTCTTGCTTCCGGTTTGGGAGTTCGGGAAGGTGTTTCCAGTCCTACCTTTGCGCTTGTGAATGAATACAGCGGAAAATTCAAAATTTATCATTTTGATATGTATCGCGTTAATACTTGGGACGACCTGTATTCAACCGGATTTTTTGATTATATCGACAACGGCGTTTTGGTGATTGAGTGGAGCGAAAATATTGAAGGAGCGCTGCCGGAAAACGCCATAAGAATAAATATTTCGCGCGGTGAAAATGACGACAGCAGAATTTTTGAAATTGAAGGTGCTGATTTTAGTTGACGATACTTGCTATAGATTCTTCTGCAAAGGCAGCTTCTGTCTGCGTCGCAAATGAGGAAAAAATAATAGGCGAGTTTTTTATAAATACCTCGCTGACTCACAGCCAGACGCTAATGCCGATGACAGAGCAGCTGCTAAATAATACCGAAATAAAAATTGACAAGGTTGACGCAATAGCTGTAAATGCCGGTCCCGGATCGTTTACCGGGGTTAGAATAGGCGTTGCCGCTGCCAAGGGACTTGCTTTTTCAAATAACCTGCCCTGTGTTTCTGTCTCGACTCTTGAGAGTATGGCTTTCAATTTGTTGGGAACTGAAGGTGTGATTTGCGCTGTTATGGACGCGCGTTGCTCTCAGGTATATAACGCAATGTTTCGCATTAGCGGCGAAAAATTTGAACGTCTAACCGATGACAGAGCACTGTCGCTTTCGGATTTACTTTCGGAGGTCAGGCAAATAGACGAAAAGATTTTTATTGTCGGCGACGGAGCGGAGATTACATACGAATTTTTAAAGAACGAGATTCAGAACGTTGTTTTAGCTCCTAAAAATAAAAGAACTCAAACGGCGTCGTCCGTTGCGCTTGCGGCACTACAGAAGCTTTCCGAAGGAAAAACACAATCCGCCGCCGAGCTTATGCCGTTTTATTTGAGGCTTCCTCAGGCGCAAAGAGAGCTTAATGCAAGATTAAGGCAAAATTGATCATTAATACTATTGGCAACACCGCACAATTCATGGCACACGCCTTGCTTGCATATTATTCCGTCAGACTGCCCAAAAATCAGTATCCATACGTCAGTATGCACACTGATTAT
>CAJODI010000021.1 GCA_905233145.1 uncultured Ruminococcus sp.
CACCCATACGTCAGTATGCGTACTGATTATTTGTACACTCTGCCGAAAAATCTTACTGCGCAATCCGCACACCTGAATTATGCGGTATTGCCTTTATTTTAAAACAGTGCGAGTAAAAATCATTAGGCTTCGACGGTTGTCTCCGTTACAGCAGCAGAGTGTTTGCCCCTTTGGGCAAAAATCAGGGTGGTACCGCGGAATTTTCGTCCCTGCGCAGTTTTGTTATCAAAAAGCTGCGCAGGGTTTTTATTTATCAGGAAATTGTTTAATCCCGCCGTTGATGAAGCTTTACCAAAAAATCATTTTATAAAAAGGCGGAAAAAGTGCCCACCGGCACACAGGAGGTTTTTATGGATAACAAAATCGATCTGCTTAAGGAAGAGATCAAAAAGAAGCTTGACCAGGTGAACGACCTTGTTGACCTTGACAAAATCAGGGTTGGCTACCTTGGCAAAAAAGGAAGCATTACTTCCTTGCTCAAGGGGATGAAGGACCTTTCAAACGAGGAGCGCAAGACCTTTGGCGCAGAGGTGAACAAGCTCAAGACGAATGCTGCAGAGATGATCGACGCAAAAATTGCCGAGCTAAAGGAAAAGGAAATTGAGCGCGAAATCGCCTCTATGCCTAATTTTGACGTTACAACCCCGGTTGATCTTTCGCGCGGCTCGTATCATCCGATTACGCTGGTTCAGCGTCAGTGCGAGTCGATCTTTCGCTCAATGGGATTTACCGTTGAAGACTATCCGGAGGTTGTTACAGACTATGAGTGCTTTGAATCGGTAAATATTCCAAAGCATCATCCGGCAAGAGATATGCAGGATACCTATTATCTTGAAAACGGCCAGCTTTTGAAGTCTCAGACCTCGGCGGCTCAAAACGCAATTCTTAAAAAATACGGAAAGAATTTGATTGAAAACGGTGTGCCTATCAAGGCTATTTTCCCCGGCCGCTGCTTTAGAAACGAGGCTACCGACGCCAGCCACGAAAACACCTTCTTCCAGATGGAGGGCATGATGGTTGACAAGGATATTTCTATTTCAAACCTGATTTTCTTTATGAAAACCATGCTTTCCGAGGTGTTCCAAAGAGACGTAAAGGTTAGGCTGCGCCCCGGCTTCTTCCCGTTCGTAGAACCGGGCTTTGAGCTGGACATTAGCTGCCTTATCTGCGGCGGTGAGGGCTGCGCTTCGTGCAAGCACAGCGGCTGGCTGGAGCTTTGTCCGTGCGGTATGATCCATCCTAACGTGCTGCGTGAGGGCGGGATCGACCCGGAAAAATACACCGGCTTCGCGTTTGGTCTTGGACTTACCCGACTTGCGATGATGAAGTACAAAATCAAGGACATTCGCGATCTAAACAGCGGAAGCCTTAAGGCTTTGGCACAGTTTACGGATGACAATTGTTAAGAGGAGGGTCACAAAATGTTTTTATCAATGAATTGGATCGAGGACTTTGTAGACCTCAGCGGACTTGACAAAATCAAGCTTATTCAGCAGTTTTCACTTTCAACCGCAGAGGTTGAGAACGATATTTTTCACAAGGGCTCGGATATCAGCGGAATTGTTGTTGCCGAGATAAAGTCGGTTGAAAATCATCCCGACTCAAAGAAGCTGCATATCTTGAAGGTTGATGCCGGCGAGCCTGAGCTTACGCAGGTTGTCTGCGGCGCGCCGAACGTTGAAGTCGGCATGAAAACCGCTTTTGCAAAGGTTGGAGCAAAAATCGGTGATATAACAATCGCGCCGCGTCCGCTTGCCGGAGTTGAATCCTTTGGAATGTGCTGCAGCGAAGCGGAAATCGGAATAAGCGACGACCATTCCGGTATTATGAATATCACCGAGGATGTTGCAAACGGAACCGATATTAAAGATGTTTTTGAAATTGAAGATATCGTGTTTGAGGTTGACAACAAATCTCTGACAAACCGTCCCGACCTTTGGGGTCACTACGGAATCGCGCGCGAGTTTGCCGCGCTTTCGGGCAGACCGCTCAAACCGCTCGAGGTTGTTGATTTGGAACAATACAAGGACCTGCCTCAGCTGGATATGAAAATCGAAGATCCGCTTTGTCAGCGTTACAGCTGTTTGCAGGTTGAGAATATCACCCGTACCGTAAGTCCTGTCAACATGAGGATCCGCCTTTTCTACTGCGGAATGAGGGGAATCAATTTCCTTGCAGACCTCACAAACTATCTTATGCTCGAAATGGGTCAGCCTATGCACGCCTTTGATTCGCGCAAGGTAGGCAAAATCCGCGTAAAGCGTTTTGACAAGCCGTTTGTTTTCCAAACCCTTGACGGCGTTGAGAGAAATATAGACGAAAATACCCTGATGATTTGCAATGACGATACTCCTGTAGCTATTGCCGGAATCATGGGCGGTCTCGACAGCGAAATCGTTGACGATACCACAACGCTGACACTTGAATCGGCGACCTTTGACGCGGCTTCGATCCGCAAATCAACCGTTCGTCTTGCTCACCGCACCGACGCTTCAATGCGCTACGAAAAGAGCCTTGACCCCGAGATGACGGTTCCGGCTATTGCGCGCTTTATGAATTTGCTCGAAAAATATGATAGCTCGGTTAAGGTTGTGTCCTCACTAACCGACGAGTACGCTTTCCGCTACGATACCGTTGAGCTGACCTTTGACAAGGCGTTTGTTGACAAATACACGGGAATCGAGATCGGCAACGATACTATACTCAAAACCCTGCAAAGTCTAGGGTTTAAGGCGAGCCTTAGCGGAGAAACCTTTGACGTCACCGTACCTTCGTGGAGAGCCACAAAGGACGTGACCATGAAGGCTGATATCATCGAGGAAATCACCCGTATTTACGGATATGATAATTTTGAAATTCATACAACGCGCTCGCCGCTTTATCCTGTAAGAATGGACGAGGTCAAGAGCGACGAGGAAAAAATCAAGGATATACTTGTGAAGAGATATAATCTTCACGAGCTTCACTCTTATGTTTGGGCGTACAACGACGAGCAAAAGGCTCTGGGAATCCCGGTCGAGCCGAATATCAGACTTGCCAACGCGACAAACCCGAATATCGAGACGATCCGCAAATCGCTGATCCCCACCCAGCTTTGCCAGGTCAAGACCAATATCGGCTACGCTCCGGAGTTCGGCATCTTTGAAATCGGCAGAGCGGTCACGGGCATGGACGAGAACGATCTTTGCGTTGAAAAGAAGCTCCTTGCCGTAACGCTTTTCAGCAAGCAAAGAGATATAAAGGAGCTCTATCTTTCACTCAGAGATATGCTCGCGGTTATTGCCGACGACCTCAAGCACAAGGCTTTGACCTTTGAGGAGGCTCAGCCTGAGCACAGTTATGAGCACCCGGTAAACCTCAACAAGATCATGCTTGACGGAGCTGAAATCGGAAAAATCGGAATCGTTCACCCGGTTGTCGGCAAAAATATCGACAAAAAGGCTAATATTGTTTTTGCAGAGCTTGATATGAACGCCTTTGCAGCGGTAAGCAACGCTTCGATCCTCTATGACGAGCCGTCAAAGTTCCCGCCGATCGACTACGATCTCAGCCTTGAGCTCCCGGCAGGAATGTTATTCAGCAAGCTTTCCGAATGCTGGAAGAACGAGGGCAAAGAGATCCTCAAAAACACCAAAATCGTGGACACCTACGACACCGATACTATCCACAGCGTGACCGTTCGCTTTGAGTTTTCATCAAACGAAAGAACGCTTTCCTCGAACGAGGTTCAGGAGATCATGGACAAGGTCGTTGAAAACCTCGCAGAAATCGGAGTTAAGCTGAGATAATCAAAAAAATAAATAATAAATCGTGCGGTTAGGGCGATAAACCCAACCGCACGATTTTTATTTGTTTATAATGATCATTAAGATAAATATATTGATTTGTATTGACAAATAATTAAAAAAGTAATAAGATATTATTGAAATAATATTACGGAGGAATTATTATGGCTAATATACAGGTTAGAGTAAACGACGAGCTCAAAGCGCAGGCAGATACGCTTTTTTCAAGTCTGGGCTTAGATACTTCAACTGCCGTCAGGATTTTTTTGACAGTCGCTGTTGAAAATAACGGATTGCCGTTTGAGGTACGCCATTCCCTGCCGGAAAGCTTTCGTCAGGCTGTTTACGACACCCGCAACCGGGTGAACTTACATGGTCCCTATAACTCGGCTGAGGAAGCGGTAAAAGCTATGTTGGAGGAATGATTTGTGTTTCAAATTGAGTTTACCAATGAAATGAAACGTAACGTGAAGCAAATGCGGAAGCGAGGAAAGGATATATCAAAGCTTACGGCAGTGCTTGACGTTTTGGCAAATGGACAACCATTGCCTGATAAAAACCATGACCATCAACTGACAGGTAGTTTAAAAGACTTTAGAGAATGTCATATCGAGCCGGATTGGCTGCTTATTTATCAAATAAAGGAAAATATACTTATTCTGACTGCAACTGCAACAGGTTCACATTCGGATCTGTTTGGAAAATAGAATTAACACAGATCAGTAATGCGGTGTTGCCTTAAGGAAAAGGCAAATATAGGCGGAGCCGGGTGCAGCGTCACGCTGTAAATTCTTCGGTAAGGTTGCTTACCCAGATACCCTTTTTTATCATCACTGCGCCTATTATTATTTTGATGATGTCTGCCGCCTGAACGATCGCATAAACGGCTATAATATTCATATCGGTCAAAAAGCACAGCGCGAGGGCAAGCGGGATTGTGACCGTCCATGAGAACACGCTGTCAAAGATAAATGTGACAAGCGTTTTGCCGCCGGAGCGCAGCGTAAAATACAGCGTGTTCAAAATCCCCTGCACCGGGAAGAACAGCGCAGTCACAATTATGAATTTTGTTGCCAAATTCCGCACCTCGTCGGTGGTGTCATATGCCAGCGGAAATACGCCCGAAAGCATGATGAGTATTGCGGTCAGTCCCAAACAGATCACGGCAGTGAACCATGTCAGCGTAAAGGATTCCTTTTTTGCTCGTTCAAAAGCCCCTGCACCGAGCGTATGCCCGATAAGTATTCCGACTGCGTGTCCGAGAGCGATAAAAACCACGTTGAGCAGATTACATATTGCGTTTGAAATGTTTATGCCGGCAACCACCTCTAGTCCGCGGATCGAGTAGCATTGTGTCAGTGCGGCTATGCCTGCCGCCCACAAAAATTCATTGATAAAGATTGGAATAGTTTTAACAAGCATTGTGTGGCAAAGCTCACGCGGAATTAGCAAAGTGCGCCACAAGCCGATAATGAATGGGTGGTTTTTTCGCCTTAGATATGTCCATGCCACAAGCACAACAGCCTCGATATATCTTGCGATAACCGTCGCAACGGCGGCTCCTGCAACGCCCATTTTCGGAAAGCCCAGGCTGCCGTAGATCAACAGCCAGTTTAGAACAATGTCTGCTGCAACAGAGATAACGCCTGCCGCCATAGGCTTTACGCTCTCGCCGGTTTCACGCAGGGAGCTTGCATAGATCTGTGTGACAGCCATTGCCGGAAGCCCGAGCAGCATTATATGCAGATATTCCTTGGCTTTGGTAAGCGTGAGCAGCGAATCAATTTCGTTGCTTTGCCCGTGAAGGTACAGATTAATGAAAAAGCTGTCTGCAAAAAGCAAAAGCGCGGTTCCTGCGAGGGTGCAGAAAAGGCAGACCCAAATCTTCATTCGGGTTGCCGCGCGAACGCCCTCGGTGTTTTTCTGCCCGTAAAACTGGGCTGCATAGATTCCCGACCCGGAAGTGCCTCCGAAAATTGCTAAAGCGAAAACAAACAGAAGCTGTCCGACAATTGAAACGGCAGTCATAGCCTCTGTGCCCAGACTGCCGACCATTATATGGTCAACGAGGCTGACCGCGTTTGTTACGGCGTTTTGAATCATAATCGGTACCGAAAGCTTGATCGCCCGGCTCAAAATGTGTTGATTGTTCATGATATTTTCCTTGTTTTGGCAGTCCGCACAATTTGCGGTTCTGCCTTTATTCGGTGATCGGCGGCTTGAAATTTTCAATCGCGCTGACCAGCCTTGGGTGAGTGATTACAAAATGAATTGTCGGCGCGTTGCTTTTGGTAATTATTGCTCCTTTGCCCTTTGAAACGGTGATGTGGATATTTCGGAAGGGCTGGACGGATGACTCAATAAGCTTTACGCCTTCTCTTGCCGCGGCAAAACTGCGCGTGCTATTTAGGTGCGCCTGATATTCTTCGTGAGTATATGGTATTTCTTTGTCATAAAACGCTGAATAAACAGGCAGACTGACCGGCTCTGCTTCTGTGCGAAGGGGAATTTCAAGCATTAAGCTGTGACTGCACAAAACGTTTTCGATAGTTTTCAGCTCATGCTCCCGACGAAGCATAATTTTTTCTGTGTTTTCTTTGTCGATTCTGTTTTTGATAAGTATTGTTTTAAGCAATTCTCTGTCTATTGTAAAAAAAGGGAGTCCGGACAGGTTCATTTTTACGTCGCCTGAGCATAGGAGCGAGGATACCGTTTTGTCAAATTCATTTTGCTTGTCGGCGCTGTAAATTTTCATAAGTGATCCGGCTTTTTTGAAGAGAAGCTCCGCCTGACCGCGATAAAAATTAACATCCTCTTCGGACTGATAAAGCGTGTATCTTCCTTTTGAATGATATCCTGAGATCGCCTCTCCTGTCAGCGCGGCAAAATCGGAAACTCTAAGCAAGTGCAAAAAAACTTCTCCCTGAGGTTTTTTCAGATAATATGGAGTGATCAACCCGGTCATATACATTGGAATATAGCTTTCAAGTCCGATAAGCATTTCTTCGGGCGGTCGGTTCACATCATGAATGACATGGAGCTTCAGACCTTTTTTAAGCATAGCCGCCATGCTCAGCAGCCATTTTTTTGTGAACTCGGTGTCTGCCGCCATAGAATGCATTGGCATATCGGTATAAAGAAAAACATTGCTGCCTTCTTTTGAATCTGCCGCTAATCCGAGGAAATCCAGTTCACCCTGTTTCATTTCCTCGATGCCGTGGTAAGACTTGATTTCAGGAAGGTTTTCAGGCTTGGCATAGGTGCCCGGCGCTTCTATGCGGATCGCTTTTAAATATTCGTTAAGGTCAAATTCATCAAGCTTTTCCAGAAAGCTGAATATCGGTTCCGGCTCCGGCTTGATCTCGCTTGAGCAAAGTCGGCTGACAATTTCGGAAACCGTGAGTGTGTTTTCGGGCGCGGAGTTTGAATCCGCTGAAAACAGCTCGCTGAGCTGAGCAAGCGAATCAGAGTCGGAGCATCGCTCGGCAATAAAGGCGGCGACGGAGGAAGCAAACTTGCCTGTGTCGGCAGGCTTGCGTTGAGCCGAAAGTATTCGCGATATATATGACGGGTCATAGTTCAGTTCGCGCGCAAGCTCATTATTAGAAATTCCGAGGATATCAAGAACGATCTTGAGGTTTGAAAGAAAGGCGGAATAATTCAGTCTGTCGGCTTTGGGCGCAGACGAAACGAGATTTTCAAAAACTGTTTCTTCATCAAGACTGATTCCCTCTGCTTCGGCAGCTTTGCAAAGACCGTGCGCAAGGCTTTTGATTTTATCGCTGTCACTTGAGGGAACCCGCTCGCCTCTGCGAAAGCGGCTGATTGAAATTTCGGAAATCCCCGAAAGCTCAGCCAGCCTTCGTCCGCTGCAATTAAGCTGCTTTAGATATTGGTTTAGATTTTCAGAAAAGCTCATAACAAAGCTGCCCCTTTATGTTTGCCTCAATATAAGATTTGTTCGGCAGAAATGATATAATGACATTATATCATAGAATTTCTGCTCATACAATAAGATAACAGACAACTTTGTTCAATCTAATGCTGTTCTATTATACGTTATTTTTTCGTGAACTCATTTTCGGGTATCCGAGGTTTGAATTAAACCCGGACCATCTGCTCGACGTAAAAGACTGCTGCAAGACCTTTTGGACTTGCAGCAGCCTTTTTATTGGGGTGTATTTCAAATATGACCTGTATATTACAACAAGTCTGCGAGTAAGTACTGGATCATTGTTGCGTCGTCAATGTCTATGTATCCGTTTCCGTTGTAGTCGGCTGCCAGCATTTGTGTTTCTGTCAGCGGAGTTTGCAGCAATTCCGCAAGGTAATACTGTATAGTTGTCGCGTCGTTTATAGAAACTTCTCCGTCGCCGTCAACGTCACCCAAGATGTAGCCGGGCTGGTCGCCGGAACCATAGGCAAATTCACCTGCTTTGGTGTGGAAGTTGTAGAAGTCGGTCACGTAGTGCATTTTTGTCGCGGTCAGGTCGCTCAGAGAAACCTCTGTGTTAAGAACCGGAACATACAGCACTTTTCCGAAATAATCTATCTTGCTGAAATCGCCGTAGTTATAAACCTCGTTGCCTCTTACCAGATAGCGGTTGCCCTCGCTGTCGGTGTATACCGGCATGGAGAAGTTATCAATAAGACCGCTGGAATAGAAATCGATCGGCTGCTCCGCGGTCTCAATGCGGAAGCCGTTTTCTTCAAGCTCGTCAACAGCAAGCTTTTCCATGCTGCATTCCTCGTCCTCATAATAGTGACCCTTTGCCTCGTCATAAACTAATCTGAGGAAATAGTAGCCCTCGATCGGAGTTGTGTCAGGGTCGCCGGAATGGTAAGCCTCTGCAACGTAGACCGCGCCGGGATCGTAGATGTTTGAAGCCTGTACACCCTTGTAGGCGTAATACTCAAACTTGTAATCCTCGGTCAGATAGCGGATCTCCTGAGGCTTGTAGGTAGTGGTGTATGCCTTGGTGAAGCCTGAGGTTTCAAAGTCCTCGGTGCTTATATCATAGCTTGTTGTTCCGAACTCGCCGTCGGGGTCGCGGTAATAGCAGTCGTTTTCCTCGTCGTAATAAAGCTCGTCAATGTAGTATCCGGTAGATACGGTTCCGTTTCCGTGTGTGCTCGTATATGTGTATGACAATACATAAATGCCGTCGGGGTCTTCGGAGTAGTTCATGACCTGAGCGGACGCTTCATAATTATCCTCGCCCGGCTCGTTGTAGTACCAATATTTTACGTACTTCGGTTCTTTGATCTCGTCATAAACGATCTCATACGGAGAAGCGGCAAACTCGTCCGCATCAAGGTACAGGGTTTCCTGGCTTTCGTCTCTTATGTAGCCGTCCATACCCTCGTCCCAAATCAGACGGTAAATTATGTATTCGTCGGGGTCACGGTCGGTTGAGCCGGTTCCGTACCAAACATAGCCTGCACAGTAGATCCCGTCGGGATCCTCGGCGTTATAAACCCTCTTTGACGCCCAGCCACGGTGATTTTTTTCATATTCATAGTTGGTGTAGAGCAGCTGTATCGGTAGGTCGTCGGTAACTATAGAATATTCCGAGCTTTCAAATTCTTCCTCGGTCATCGGATCGACCTTGAAGCTGACGTCCTGGGTCAGAACATCATAACCCTCAAGACCGTCAAACTTCTTGACAAAATAAAGCTTCTCGCCGTCCTCCTCGTAGATTTCCACGCAATAAATGCCGTCGGGGTCAGAGGCACGGGTCACCTTGACGCCCTCGAGCCTTGTCCAGCCCTCTTCAATGCGAAGTATCTCGATATATTCCGGCTCGTCGTACTCAATGCGCTCCTTGATAAATTCCTTGGGAGAATCGCCGTTTTTCATAACAACCGCTTTGTCAAGACTGTCGCAGGCGGTGGCGTTGATCATAACGGCAATTTCCTTGCCGTAGATATTCACCTTAACGTCCTTGCCCAGGGTCAGGGTGGAATCGCTTGTCTCGGCGAGGAGCGAGATCCCGCTGTAGTTTTTCTTGTCAGCGTTCACGGTGAGAGAGCCTGTGCCGTCGATCGTAAGGCTTCCGCCGTAGCCGTCGCCGTAAACAAGAATACGACCAAGCTCGCACTCGCCGTTTATCGTGAGCCGCAGATCGTCGCCCATCATGTTGGTGTAGATTTCGGTAAGCGGTTTCTTAAAATTGTTAAGCGTAATTGTGTTTGTCGCAAGGTCGTAGCTTATTCCGTCGGGAGCCTGAGGGACCTCGGCGTTGGGGTCGTAAAGCCTAAAGCCGGAATCGGTCTCGACGTCATACACGCTTATGTAAGCGAGGTAGTAGTCTCCGAACTTAAACTGGCTGGGACCGTTCGCTGCAAACGCGGTTATCGGAAATGCATACAAGAGCACACACGCTGCTATAAAAGCTGATATGATTTTTTTCATATGTTTCCCCTTTCGCAAAATCAAATATATTTTTAATACCGAATATCTGTATTTTTATTATAAATGTACAAACCCCGATAAACAATACCGATAACCATTTTGTCATTGACAAATCCGGTTATTTTTAAATCGAGCAGAAAGGTCGGTGGCATATCAAACGTCGGTTGCCCGAAAATGCCTTATTCCGGAAATCACGTTCTAGGGAAACGGTAATTCATTACTATATCGAAACTAAATGCAAGCTTTACAAACTGTTGGAGCGAGTATTGGCTATCTTGCAGCTAACCTTACTGTCGTTCAAAAATAATTGTTTACCCACAACCTGATGAGGCAACTTTGAGCAGCCAAATAAAAAAAGATGAAACATTTCCGAAAACGTGATTTTTAGATGAAAGCATTTTCGGGCAACTGACGTTTGGGTTATATCCGAGTTTTCTGCTCGGAGCAAAAAACTCGGAATAAAAAGCACTTGACAAGTCGCCCTAAAATGCGGTATAATAGTCAAACATGGAATATTCTGTCCTGTGCTCAAACAGGCGCGGAAATATTTCGTGAGCTTTGGTAACAAAGCAGTTTTTCAATTTCTAAATTTTTTTGAAAGGAGGACAAACATGCCTACATTTAACCAGTTGGTACGCAAGGGCAGAGAGGTTTCCGAGAAGAAAGCAAAGGCACCTGCGCTTCTCAAGGGCTGGAACTCTAAGAAAAGAGTTGCTATCAACCAGAACTCACCCCAGAAGAGAGGTGTGTGCACAGCCGTTAAGACTGCTACACCTAAGAAGCCTAACTCAGCTCTCAGAAAGATTGCCAGAGTAAGACTTTCAAACGGTATTGAAGTCAGTTCCTATATCCCCGGCGTAGGTCACAACCTTCAGGAGCACTCTGTTGTTCTTATCCGTGGCGGCCGTGTTAAGGACCTGCCTGGTGTTCGTTACCACATTGTCCGCGGCACACTCGACGCTCAGGGCGTTTCGGGACGTATGCAGAGCCGTTCAAAGTACGGCGCAAAGCGTCCAAAGAAAGGTAAATAATTAGGAATTGACAAAACTCTCTTGACTTAAATTTAAGTTCTGCTATGCGGCAGGAATTCTATATATTCTTCGATAGAAATTCTTGTTGGCATACGGGAGTTTGTCGCTTTCGAGTACCTATGATATCTCAATTATTGTGAAGGAGGGAAGCAAAGTGCCAAGAAGAGGTTCTATTGCGAAGCGTGACGTATTACCCGATCCGCTTTATAATTCAAAACTTGTAACTCGTCTTATCAACAATATCATGTACGACGGCAAAAAGGGCGTTGCTCAGAAGATTGTTTACGGCGCATTTGATATTATTGCTGAAAAGACAGGTAACAACCCGCTTGAGGTTTTTGAGCAGGCAATGGAAAACGTTATGCCTGTTCTCGAGGTTAAGGCTCGCCGTGTCGGCGGTGCCACCTATCAGGTTCCTATGGAGGTTCGTCCCGAGAGACGCCAGACTTTGGGTCTTCGTTGGATTTCAACCTACTCAAGAGCCCGCAGTGAAAAGACTATGAAGGAAAGACTTGCAGGCGAGATCCTCGACGCAACAAACAGTGCCGGCGGCGCGTTCAAAAAGCGCGAGGATACTCACAAGATGGCAGAGGCCAACAAGGCTTTCGCTCATTACAGATGGTGATTTTTACCAACGTAATTCTATTAGGAGGATTTTATGCCAAGACAGGTATCACTTGAACAGACCAGAAATATTGGTATCATGGCTCATATCGACGCCGGTAAAACAACAACTACCGAGCGTATCCTGTACTATACCGGCGTAAACCACAAAATCGGCGAAACACATGACGGTGCTTCTACCATGGACTGGATGGCTCAGGAAAAAGAGCGTGGTATCACAATCACCTCCGCTGCTACAACAGCTTTCTGGAAGGGCAGCAAGGGTCAGTATCAGTCACACAGAATCAACATCATCGACACCCCCGGACACGTTGACTTTACCGTAGAGGTTGAGCGTTCGCTGCGTGTGCTCGACGGTTCTGTAACTGTATTGTGCGCTAAGGGCGGCGTTGAGCCTCAGTCAGAGACTGTATGGCGTCAGGCTGACAACTACGGCGTACCGAGAATGGTTTACGTAAACAAAATGGACATCATGGGAGCAGATTTCTTCCACGTTGTTCAGATGATGAAAGACAGACTTAAGTGTAACGCGGTTCCGATCCAGCTTCCAATCGGCGCTGAGAGCGACTTCCGCGGAATTATCGACCTTCTTACAATGAAGGCTGAAATTTATCACAACGAGGACGGCACAGACTACAGCGAGGAGGATATCCCCGAAGATATGAAGGAGCTTGCTGACGAATATCACGAGAAGCTCATTGAATCTGTTGCCGAGCTCGACGAGGAGCTTATGGAGAAATACTTCGGCGGCGAGGAAATCACAATTCCCGAGCTTAAGAAGGTAATCAGAAGGGCTACAATCGCTAACGAGATGGTTCCCGTAACCTGCGGTTCTTCTTACCGCAACAAGGGCGTTCAGATGATGCTCGACGCCGTTATCGACTATATGCCTGCTCCTACAGATATCCCTGCTATCAAGGGTACCAACCCCGATACAGGCGAAGAGGTTGAAAGACCTGCTTCCGACAGCGAGCCATTTGCGGCTCTCGCGTTCAAGATCGCCACAGACCCGTTTGTAGGAAAGCTTTGCTTCTTCCGCGTATATTCGGGTATGGTAAACGCAGGCACAACCGTTTATAACTCAGTAAAAGACAACAACGAGCGTATGGGACGTATTCTCCAGATGCACGCTAACGACAGAAAGGATATCGACTGCTGCTATGCCGGAGATATCGCTGCTGCCGTAGGTCTTAAGAACACCACAACAGGTGACACTCTCTGCGACGAGAAGCACCCGGTAATCCTTGAGTCAATGGAATTCCCGGAGCCGGTTATCCGCGTTGCCATCGAGCCCAAGACCAAGGCAGGTCAGGAGAAGATGGGTATCGCTCTTGCAAAGCTTGCCGAAGAGGATCCTACCTTCAAGGCTTATACAGACGAGGAAACAGGACAGACAATTATCGCCGGAATGGGCGAGCTTCACCTCGAAATCATTGTTGACCGTTTGCTCCGTGAGTTCAAGGTAGAGGCTAACATCGGTGCTCCGCAGGTTGCATACAAAGAGACAATTCGTGCAGAGGCTTCGGTTGACGAGAAATATGCCCGTCAGTCAGGCGGTAAGGGTCAGTACGGTCACGTTAAGATCAACGTATTCCCCAACAAGGACAAGGGCTACGAGTTTGTCAACAGTATTGTCGGCGGTGCTATTCCAAAGGAATATATCCCGGCGGTTGACCAGGGTATCCAGGGCGCAATGCTCAGCGGCGTTGTTGCAGGCTACAACGTAGTTGACGTTAAGGTTGAGCTTTATGACGGTTCATACCACGAGGTCGATTCCTCTGAAATGGCGTTTAAGATCGCCGGTTCAATGGCGTTTAAGAGCGCGATGAAGAAGGCTGACCCGGTTCTTCTTGAGCCTATCATGAAGGTTGTTGTAATCACTCCCGAGGAGTACCTCGGCGACGTTATCGGCGACCTCAACTCACGCCGCGGCATGATCCAGAGCATGGAGGCTGACAACGGTGTTCAGAGAGTTACAGCTCACGTTCCGCTTTCCGAGATGTTCGGTTATGCTACAGACATGCGTTCCAAGACTCAGGGTCGCGGTCAGTATGTAATGGAGCCGGATACCTATGCCGAGGTTCCGAAGAATATCGCCGAGAAGATTATGAGCGACAGAAAGAAAGACTGATAAACTCATAATAACGGATTTTGGCGCAAATATAATGCAAACTAACGTTATTTAAGCGTAATTTTTTAAAAATGTATTGATTTTTTTAAATAAAATTGGTACAATATGATTAAATCTATTGTAAATTCCAAGGAGTTTACAAAACTAAGGAGGAAAATTCCAATGGCAAGAGAAAAATTTGAAAGAAATAAACCGCATGTAAACATTGGTACTATCGGCCACGTTGACCACGGTAAAACAACACTCACAGCTGCTATCACAAAGGTTCTCAACCTTGAGGGCGACGCTGACTTCGTTGATTACGCTAACATCGATAAGGCTCCCGAGGAGAGAGAGCGTGGTATCACAATCAACACAGCTCACGTTGAGTACGAGACAGCTAACCGTCACTATGCTCACGTTGACTGCCCCGGTCACGCCGACTACGTTAAGAACATGATCACCGGTGCTGCTCAGATGGACGGCGCTATCCTCGTTGTTTCCGCTGCTGACGGTCCGATGCCTCAGACAAGAGAGCATATCCTTCTTTCACGTCAGGTAGGCGTTCCCTACATTGTTGTATTTATGAACAAGACTGACCAGGTTGACGACGAAGAGCTTCTTGAGCTTGTAGAGATGGAGATCCGTGACCTCCTCAACGAGTACGAGTTCCCCGGCGACGACACACCGATCATCAAGGGTTCAGCTTATGTAGCTCTCCAGAGTCCTTCAAAGGATCCTAACGCTCCTGAGTATGCTTGCATCCACGAGCTCATGGCTGCTGTTGACGAGTTTATCCCAACTCCTGACCGTAAGGCTGATCTTCCTTTCCTTATGCCTGTTGAGGACGTATTCACAATCACAGGTCGTGGTACTGTTGCTACAGGTAGAGTTGAGAGAGGTCAGATCAAGACTTCTGAAGAAGTTGAGATCGTTGGTCTTACAGAAGAGAGAAGAAAAGTTGTTGTTACAGGTCTTGAAATGTTCAGAAAGACTCTTGACTATGCTGAGGCAGGCGACAACGTAGGCGTACTTCTCCGTGGTGTTCAGAGAACAGAGATCCAGAGAGGTCAGGTACTTGCAAAGCCGGGTACAATCAATCCTCACACAAAGTTCCGCGGCCAGGTTTACGTTCTTACTAAGGACGAGGGCGGCCGTCACACACCTTTCTTTAACAACTATCGTCCCCAGTTCTATTTCAGAACAACAGACGTTACAGGTACAATTTCTCTTCCCGATGGTGTAGAGATGTGTATGCCGGGAGATAACGTAGAGATGGACGTTGAGCTTATCACTCCAATCGCTATCGAAGTTGGTCTCCGTTTCGCTATCCGTGAGGGCGGCAGAACAGTTGGTTCAGGCGCAGTTATCGCGATAAACGAATAATTTATTCCTTTCAACAAACCAAAGCTGCCTTGCTTGCGCAAGGCAGCTTTTTTAAATCCGAGCATTTTAATCCGAGCAGAAAGCTCGGTGGAGTTTCAAGCTTCGGTTGCCCGAAAATGCCTACATCTGTCAACATCGTTTTTGGAAAACGTCCATATTATTTTCATATTTCTGATTTATTTTCACACGGAAAACATACTATTTTGATTACACCTGCAAATTACAATACACAAAGGGAGAAGGCTCTATGAAATATAGAATCATACTTTTTGTTCACTCGTTATTGATCTGTTTGCTCCAGCTGATACCCAACACCATAATAAGTGCGACTTGGGCAGGCGGTCCCGACAAAATAATATATAACCGTTATTCGTTCTTTTGGGATATACAGATTTGGGGAATGGGTGAGCCTTGGTATCCACTCATATCATTTTTTTCTCTTCTAACTCTATGCTTTGCTGTTATTATGCTTATACGCGACAGCAAATGGAGCAAGATCGCGATCCTTGCCTCATCCGTGCCGCAAATACTTTTGACGCTGATACCGATATTTTTTATGGTACGTAATATGAACACGTTTTCCATAGTTATTGTTTTGATGTTTATTCTTATGATTTCCGAATTTGTGTTCTCTGTAATTTCGGTAGCAAAAGGATTCAAATCAACGGCACAGTAATTCTGCTGTTTGATATTTGCAGGAAACGGCAAGAAAAAATTGCATTTTTTACAATTAAAAGCTACGCACTGCGTGCAAAAATTATTATATATTAAAGAAAATCTGCAAAGCGCGAAAATATTCTTGCATAATACGGGAGTATATGATAAAATAAAAGCTAAGAATTACAAGTATGTAAAATGAAAAAGTAACTTTTGACACTCAGTTAAGAAACCTAACCGTAAAACAAAACTTTAAAGAGAAGGATAGAGTGAAATGTATAAAATTGTTAAAAAAAGAGCTCTTAACCCTACAGTAACATTAATGGAAGTTGACGCTCCTCTTATTGCAAAAAAAGCGGAGGCAGGTCAGTTTATTATTCTCAGAGTTGACGAGGACGGCGAGCGTATTCCGCTCACAGTTGCAGGCTACAACAGAGAAGCCGGCACAGTTCGTATTATTTTTCAGATTGTCGGTGCGACAACCAAAAAGCTCAACGCTCTTGAGGAGGGCGATTATATTCACGACTTTGTGGGTCCGCTGGGCAGACCTACCGAGACCGACGGTCTCAAAAAGGTTTGCGTTGTGGGCGGCGGCGTTGGCTGCGCGATCGCGCTGCCGGTTGCCGAAAAGCTTCACGCGCTGGGCTGTGAGGTTCACTCTATAGTAGGCTTCAGAAACAAGGATTTGGTGATTCTTGAGGACGAGTTCCGCGCCTGCTCTGATAAATTTATTATGATGACCGACGACGGCTCCTACGGCGAAAAGGGCGTTGTTACCGCTCCGCTCGAAAAGCTGATTCAGGACGGCGAGAACTACGACATGGTTATCGCGATCGGACCGTTGATTATGATGAAATTCGTTGTAAAGACAACCAAGCCCCACAACGTTCCCACAACCGTTTCGATGAACCCGATAATGATCGACGGCACCGGAATGTGCGGCGGCTGTCGCCTTCCCGATTTTGACGGCTTCAAGGTCGATTTTGACGAGGCAATGAAACGCGGCGCAATGTACAAGAGCTTTGAACGTCACGCTTATGAGGAAACCTGCAATCTTTTGAACAAGGAGGTTGAATGATATGCCGAATATGTCTCCTAACAAAGCTCCGATGCCGTCTCAGGCACCGGACGTAAGAAACAAAAATTTCCTTGAGGTTGCCACAGGCTACACCAAAGAGGTTGCAATGGAAGAGGCAACGCGTTGTCTCAACTGCAAAAACAAGCCTTGTGTTTCGGGCTGCCCGGTGCACATTGAAATTCCGGCTTTCATCAAAGAGGTTGCCGCAGGCAACTTTGAGGGAGCCTACGACGTTATCTCAAAATCCAGCTCGCTTCCGGCGGTCTGCGGCAGAGTTTGTCCGCAGGAGAGCCAGTGCGAGTCAAAGTGCGTAAGAGGAATCAAGACCGATCCTGTGGGAATCGGCAGACTTGAGCGTTTTGTTGCCGACTGGCACAATGCTCAGCCCGACGTAAAGGTGAACAAGCCTGAGCCAAACGGTCACAAGGTTGCCGTTATCGGTTCGGGTCCGGCAGGACTCACCTGCGCCGGAGACCTTGCCAAAAAGGGCTACGACGTAACTGTTTTTGAGGCGCTCCACCTTGCCGGCGGCGTGCTTGTATACGGAATCCCGGAGTTCAGGCTTCCAAAGTCAATCGTTCAAAAGGAGGTTGACACCCTCAAGGAGCTTGGCGTAAAAATAGAAACAAATATGGTAATCGGCAGAGTGCTCTCAATTGACGAGCTGATGGACGACCAGGGCTTTGAGGCGGTGTTTATAGGCTCGGGCGCAGGCTTGCCCAGATTTATGAATATTCCGGGCGAGAACCTCTGCGGCGTTTATTCGGCTAACGAGTTCCTCACCAGAACCAATCTTATGAAGGCGTATAAGGACGACTCCTCAACCCCAATCATGCACGCCAAAAAGGTTGCGGTTGTCGGCGGCGGCAACGTTGCAATGGACGCTGCAAGAAGCGCGAAGCGTTTGGGCGCGGACGAGGTTTATATCGTCTACAGGCGCAGCGAGGAAGAGCTTCCCGCGCGTAAGGAAGAGGTTGAGCACGCCAAGGAAGAGGGAATCATCTTCAAGCTCCTGCACAACCCGGTTGAGATTTTCGGTGACGAAAACGAATTTGTAACCGGCATGAAGTGCGTTCGCATGGAGCTGGGCGAGCCCGACGCAAGCGGCAGACGCCGCCCGGTGGCTGTTGAGGGCAGCGAGTTCACAATCGACGTTGACGCTGTTATCATGGCGATCGGAACCTCTCCGAATCCGCTGATAAAATCTACCACCAAGGGTCTTGAAACTCAAAAGTGGGGCGGAATCGTTGCTGACGAAAGCGGAGCGACCTCGCGCGAGGGAGTTTTCGCGGGAGGAGACGCTGTAACAGGCGCGGCTACGGTAATTCTCGCGATGGGTGCAGGCAAAACCGCGGCAGAGGCGATCGACGAGTACATCAAGAGCAAATCATAATATAGCATAATTTTATCGGCACAGAAAGAAACGCTCCTTCTGTGCCGATTGTCTTGTGAAAATAAGCAAAAAAATAATAGAATTATGAAAAAAACAGTTGACTTTTTTATCGGGGGGATAGTATAATATAAGTGAAAAAGAATAACAGAAAGAGGGAGAATACAATGTTCTGATAATTTGAATTTACGTGGAAGTTTACAAAAATCATATAAAATGAACTTTTATGTGATATTTTGTAGGGGCGATCACTGATCGCCTTGGAACAAACCTTGAATTATATTTCTTTCTGTTTTTTCAGAAACAATTGTTTACCTATAAATCATCATCAAACACAAACGTTTGGCGCACAGACGACCAATGGTCGCCCCTACAGCTGTTTGTGGGAGCGATAGCAATATTTTATAAGGGGGTATTTTTATGAAAAAAATAAAAGTTTGTTTAGCTTTCTTGCTGGCAATTATGCTGGTATTAAGCAGTACAACAGTTACTTATGCCTATCTTCCGGAGGCCCCAACATCACTGGTGTGTGATCTGTTTAGAGCCTACTACAATAATGAGATCGGCGAAGATGTAAATGATGTTCGTTGCTTTGATGAGTATTATTTTCAGGGTTCGTCAGAATATTATCTTATCCATTTTGATTCAATAAATGCAGAGGAAAAACCATATTACAACCGCTTTGGCGATAAAGACGTGTATTTTGAATACAGCGAGATGACAAACAAGCTTTTTGAGTCGGGCTTTGCGGTATTCTACGGTGATCCTTATATTACTAGGAATGCCAATAATATTATATCGCTTCCGGAGCTTTATGAGAAAGATCCCGTCGCAGTTGAGTTTATATTGAAAGATTATGCGAAATGGGGAATTTGGGAAGTTATGAAAAAGCATTCTTGGGGCAAGGTCGGCGACGCTGACGGAGATTTTGAAATCTCAATTTCCGACGCTACCGAGATCCAAAAGGATCTCGCCGATCTGACAACGCTTGAGGGCGCGAATTTAAAAGCTGCCGACATCGGCAACAATGGCGCGCCAAGCATTTCGGACGCAACAAATATCCAGTATTACCTTGCAGGCTTTGTTGACAAGCTCTAACGCATTTGCCGGCATATGAAATCAAAAACTGAATAATCGCGGCGGCTTTCGTGAAAAATTTCGCGGAAGCCGCTTTTTTAGTGTGGAGTTTGTAGTGTGGAGTGTGGAGTTATTGTCGTGAAGATGTTAGGTCAGCACATCGGTAAGTGTATAGTGTCAGCACATAGGTAAGCCTGTGGGTAATACAGGTAAGCCGAAAAATGCTGCAAAC
>CAJODI010000022.1 GCA_905233145.1 uncultured Ruminococcus sp.
AATAATCAGTGTGCATACTGACGTATGGATACTGATTTTTGGGCAGTCTGACGGAATAATATGCAAGCAAGGCGTGCGCCAGAATTGTGCGGTGTTGCCTTAAAAATGTTTGTAAAGGAAATCAACCGCATATTCGGTTGCCTGGTCGTGGTATTCTCCCGAAAAGCCGTGACCTGCGCCATCAATCACATGATACTCACAGTCAGGGAGCAGCTTAGACGCATACTCAGCAGTTTCCGGAAGAACGATATTGTCCTCGCTTCCCTGCAAAATCAGAACCGGCTTGTTAAATTCCGAAAGATAATTTCTCACGTCGTAATCCCAAAGATCCTCTCCGTACTTTTTTCCGACCGTCATGCTTCCGACTTCATATTCCTCCTGTGGATTGTTAATATCAAAATAGGCTTGAATATAATCATATATTCCAAACGCAGGATAAAACAGCAGCATTCCTGCTATATCGTCATAATTCTCGATTCCTGCAATCGCGCTGACAAGTCCGCCCTGGCTTCCGCCCTGCAAATAGATCCTTTTGGTATCAACAAAATCCCATTCCTCTTTTGCTGCTTTAAGAACGGTTTCAACATCCGAAACCTCAGTCATAACCGACATATCGGTGGATTTTCCGTCGCTCTTGTTTTCGTTGTTCTTGTTGCTGCCGCCGCGAAAATCAAAGGTATAAACCGCAATACCCCTTTGGGCGTATTTTTCGCCGTATAACGCACCGGACAAATGGTTAGAACCAAGTCCGTGAGAGGTAATAACAAGCGGTGACTTTCCATCTGTAACCGGAACATACGCCTTGCCGTAAATTTTCTGACCGTTATTGTCCAGCCATATCTCGCGCTCTTCAAATTCATATGTTTTGTCTTTGTCAACGTTCGCCAAAGAAGCGCTTGCGGACTCAACAGCAGCATCGGAAGTATTCTGTACCTGAGTTGATTCGGGTTCGGTCGGTTTTGTTTCACTGCCTGAGCAGCCTGCAAATATTGTACTGAAAACTACACAGCCGCAAAGCAAGGCGGCAGTTTTGATTTTTCTTTTCATTTTTTTACCTCCGATATGTTTAGCACAATTAATAAGAAGATTATATCACGACTGTATATTTTTTTCAATCGAAAAACGGCAGAAATGATTTAACGAAATAATATCGATAAATCATTTCTGCCTTATAAAATTCAAATATAATTTAGATAAGTTATTATAGCTCTTTTAATGTATTCCCTTCATAACCATGCCAAGTGCTTCGTCCTTTGAAACGTCAAGAGCTGTCGAAATTTCATCGCAAACCATTTTTTCTGCTTCTCTTAGAATTCTTTCATCCGAAATATGAAGTCTCCTGCCGTGTTCAATTTGCATTTGCTCATGGCTGCGAATTAACCTTACAAGGCTAATCAATTCACGGCAATCGCCTCTTGTGATAATACCTTTAAACTCCTCCGCGCGCTCAGTTTTGTTGTTATTCCATTTTCCCGGCACAGGCAGGTTTGATAAAATATCGCGAATCTCTTTTGCGGATTTTACAAATCTTATTCTGCCGACAAGCTGCTCGTTTTTGGTTGGCACAAACAGAGTAGAGGATTTGGAGTAAACCGGCTTCAAAACATAATACTGCATTAGCTGCTTGCCGATTTGTCTGTCGGTAATTTCGGCAATATTACATACTCCGTTTGTTCCGTACAGCACGGTCTGACCAACGCTATACATTTTCAACACCTCTTCTTTAACTTCATAAGATATCGTATTTTAAACTGACAATCAGCCAGTTAAGGCAATACCGCATAATTCTGGTGCGTGGATTGCGTAGTCAGATTTTTCGTCAGAATGTTCAAATAATCAGTGTGCATACTGACGTATGGATACTGATTTTTGGGCAGTCTGACGGAATAATATGCGTTGCCTTAATAAAGTCAAAGCGTTTTAAGCTAAACGCCTTGGCCTTGGAGCCTCAAAAAACGTCATACAAAAGCGCAGATAATTTATGGCAAAATTTTGCAAAAATACCGCAGTAATAATGACATATTATAAAGATTTTTTAAAGGTTCTATTTAATTATATCACTTTTTTCAAAATCGTGACATAGGCAAAATCACTAAATTTAGGTGAATTTTTCGCGCAGAATAAAGCAGCCGGTGTATTACACCGACTGCTTTTTAGGGGTATATTGGGTTATAGAAGGAATCATGCAAACTTCTGATTTTATCATTTAGAAAAAATATGTTTATTTTAGCGGTCACGCCAAATATCTGACAAAAAAATAATAACAAAAGTTACTAAGAAATCTATAAAGCTTCATTAAAAACAGAGCAAAAACGGAGATAAGCATTGGCAAAAAAAGCGAAGCGGTAAAGCCAAAATCATGTTAATATCAAAACTCCAAAAAATTACATAAGCACAAATTAAAACCAATGCTTATTCCGTTTATCTTTTACACTTATATTTTACCTTAAAGACACTTAAAATTCAATTGCATTTGCAACGAAACAAGGTTTTGAATATAGAAAAACACTTTGAAAAACTGTTAATAATTAACAGTTTTATTCAGCTTATTAATAGTATTATCACGAGTTGGTGCTTTTACGGTTTTTCACCATTATTTTTAGAACTGTAGAATCCTTCACAGCACTACTCCACGCAGCATTTTGAAACAATCCGCTATAAATCATCTCCAACTCTGTATAACTGTAACTCATTAGAAATGCCCTATATTTTCTTTATTTCTTCTAAGGAAACAAAAGCCATATAAGTTTTGATAGAATATAGGAAGTTTAATATTGAAATGTTTCACCTATAATAGATTGCGGAGGTTTAAAAATGCTTAACAAAAACCTGATAGACCTTGAGGATCTCAGCACTGCGCAAATTGACAAGCTGATCAGAAAAGCAAAAAAAATTAAGCAGAGCCCTGCTGATTACCGTCACGCCTGCGACGGAAAAATCCTTGCTACGCTCTTTTATGAGCCGAGCACCAGAACTCAGATGTCGTTTCAAACCGCCATGCTGAAATTGGGAGGACGTACAATCGGATTTGATAATCCGATGAATTCTTCTGTATCAAAGGGCGAAAGTCTTAAAGACACGATCACTATTGTCAGCGGATACGCCGATGTTATAGCAATTCGCCACCCAATCGAAGGAACCGCTAAGGCTTCTTCTCTTTACGCTGATGTTCCGTTAATCAACTGCGGCGACGGCGGTCATCTTCATCCTACCCAAACTCTCACCGATATTGTAACCCTGAGCTGCGAAAAGGGCAGGCTTGATAACCTCAAGATCGGCGTCTGCGGAGATCTTTTGAACGGCAGAACCGTTCATTCACTAATCAAAACTCTTGCAAAATACGAGAATAATTCGTTTGTGCTGATTTCAACCCCTGAGCTGAGCGTTCCGCTGTACATTATTGATATCCTTGAAAAAAACCACTGCAAATATGAGGTGAGCCACAGCCTTGCCGACGCGATCTCCGATTTGGACATGCTTTATATGACGCGAATCCAGCGCGAAAGATTCAAAAGCGAAGAGGAATATCAAAGTCAAAAAGACGTGTTTGTTCTTGACAAACAAAAGCTTTCCTCGGCGCGAGACGATATGATTATACTTCATCCCCTGCCGCGAGTAAACGAAATCACCGTTGATATTGACGATGATCCCAGAGCATTGTATTTTAAGCAGGCTCTCTATGGAATGTACGGACGAATGGCTTTGATACTTATGCTTTTGCAGGACGAGGACTTTTTGATCTATCCGCGTGAAAGCACGCATTGTCCGAAAAGCACGCTTTGTCCGCCAAGATGCTCCAACCCGAAATGCATCACCCAAACTGAAAGCTACCTTCCAAATCTTAGCTACGAAAAGCTTGGAATGACAATGTGCGAATACTGCGACAAAAGGTGTCACTAGTTTTTATACTCGCCTTTTTCCTGCTTCATTTTAAGGATTCAATCAACATACAAAAACATACAAAAAATCAACCGGGAAGCTTTTCCCGGTTTTTATTTTAGTTTGATTTTTAGTTCTTGCTCTATAGCTATTATGCTTTCATCATCGATGCTCATTTCGTCGGTTTCATCTGTTCCGCTTATAAGATAATCAAACGAAAGCAAGTCAAAATTTTTAGGTATATCTGTGATAAGCACGTAATCCGCACGTCTGTATTTTTCCGGAAGCTGAGCAATATCCGCTTCCTCCGGAACAAACAAAAGCGTCCTCTCCCCTGCTGTCAAAAACTGATAGGTGTCTCCGCCGACGTTGATCAAAAAGTCAGTTGCCTGAGTACCGAGCTTCAAATCAAGCACACGATTATTTCCAAACAATATGTAATCTTCATCATAAAAAATCTCCATGCTTTTATTCGGCTTACCGTCGCTGTCATATACAAAGATTTTACCGATATCGAAATCCTCATATATCCCTGAAAGTCCGCTTAAATACATGGCTTCCTGACGAGGAACAACACAGTAATCCACCGATGAATAATTACCGCTTAGCTCCTGCAAAACCTTTTTTGCATTTGTCCTGCCACCAGCCGACATAAACGAAATATTTCCGTCGGATTTCAGCGTTACAAATATACCGGTTTTGTCTTTCAGCACTGTAAGCTTGATTGTATTCAGTTCAAAAAGCGTTGCAACTCCCCAACCTGAAATCAGTACTGCAACCGACAAAAGAATCGCGCAGCGTATATAAAAGATCTTTGCCCTTACAGCATATCCGACTGCAACAAGTATTACAGAAAACAATATCCAAACATAGAAATACAGCTTGTCCGCTCTGACCGAGCTAAACGGAAGCGACGCGAAAAAACCGATTGTTTTTAGCAAAAAATCGCAAACATGATCTGCGGTGAACACAAAAGGAAACGCCAAAAACGAAACATGCGGAAAAAGGCTAAACACCGCAATAAGCATAGAGCATATCAAAACAACGCTCACCGGGATCTCACACAGTACCGCAACAGCTATTACAACCGGAGATAATCTTCCGAAGAACAGCACAGAAAGCGGCGCTACCCAAACAGACGCGGACATCGAAACTGCAACGGCGTTCGCCAATCCCCTGAGCAGCTTTTTTCTGAAATGCAGCCGTCTGCAAAAATAATCTCCCAGCTTATCTGCCCACAAAAGTATTCCAAGTGTTGCAGAAAAAGACAGCAGCATTCCCGTATCACCCACGGAATACGGATTCGGCAACGTGAGAATCAACGCAGCTAATCCGAGCGAATTGATTCCGTCCGCTCTTCTCAGCACTAGAGGAGAAGCATACGCCGTCAGAACAACCACCGCCGCACGCGACACAGAAGGCGTAAAGCCGGTCAACGAAACATAAGCCGCAACAAACAACGCCGTGACTGCTAAAATAAGCTTTGTGCTTTGTGTGATTCGCTTTAAAAAGAACATCACCGCGCCGACCGCAATTGAAAGATGCATTCCGGAAACAACAATCAGGAATGAGCTTCCGGTTTCATAAAAATCATTCAAAGTATCTCTGTCAAGAGCGTTCTTATCACCAAGCAAAATTGCCCTGCAAAGTGCGGCGGAGTCGGCTGAAAGCTGTGAATTCAGCGAACGCTTGACCAATCTTCTCAGCGCAACCGCACCGGAATAAAGAGTATAGCGCTTTTCTCCGGCGGATCTCAGTTCAACAATATCCTCAGCGCGGGACGCCAGAAAAATCCCCTTGCTCATGTGATATCGCTCGGCTTTATGTGAAGTCAAAGTTGCCGTAACCTCATCAAATTCCGAAATACCGTAGCCATGATAAACAGTCAGAGCAAGCTTTTGATTATTTGGTTCTCCGTTTATGCTGTCTGTCTGAATTGTAATATATTTCGCTTTTCCGTTCTCTGTGATTTCCTCACAGACATATCCGCTGATTTCAAGCTCTCGGTCGAATAAATCCTCAGCTCCCGAATAAACAAAGGCAGTGTACCCTGTAATAAACAAAACAGCGCAAACCACGGTTATTCCAATCGCAATCAAAGAATTAAAAGCCCGAACACTTCTGTGAGAAAGCTTTAAAATAATTCCCATTGCTGTTGCAAATGTGCCCAGAGCAGCGGCCGCCATACAGATTATCGGGCTGTAGAAATAAAAAATGACCGCAAGCGCCGACAGGTAAACAAGTCCTATCAAGCCAAGCGGTCTTTTCATAGTCTACTCCTTTTTATAACCAAGCTTATTATTCCAAGGGAATAACAATCAGCTTTACGCCCTCAATCGCGGTAACAGTAACGTTTGTATCCTTTTTAAGCTTCACGTCGGAAACAGCCGACCAAATCTCGCCCAAAACCTTTACCTGACCGACCGAGTTTCTGTCGGGGATTTCGCTGATAACAACGCCTGTTTTTCCGATAAGTCTGTCCGCGTTGGTGCTTTCAATTTTTGTTTTCTTCCTGAATTTTCTAACCAGAGGGCGCGTTACAAGCAGCGCAACCAGCGAAACAATAAGGAACACCGCCGACTGAATCGGAATTGAGTCTGTAAAAATTGTTGTGACCGCCGCGCTGATTGCGCCGACCACAAACCAAATTGAAACAAGCTGGGTTGTCGAAGCCTCGCACACAGCCATAATAATCGCAAAGCCAATCCAAATAAAGGGCATATACTGAGCCATATAAATCACCTTCCAAGGTAATTTTAGCACAACAACAGCAAACAGTCAATTATTTAATTTTACCAAGCGATTAATATTTTTAAGATTAGCTACACATTTTCGTTTTTATGTGTTATAATATTGGTACATCAACTGGAAGCAGGTGAAAATTATGCCGTTTGACGCCTTTGACGAGGGAATCGCTCCGGGCGGAGTAAGAAGCAAAAATGAAATCCGAATACTGATTTGCTATCTTTACAATTCGGTAGACGACAGTATGAGCAAAAGCATTGTGCTTGAAGCGATAATGGAGCACGAGTTGGCAAATTATTTTGAAATCAGTTCTGCTTTTGACGACCTTGTTACAAACAATAACCTCAAAATCAGCGGCAAAATCGACGGAGAAACAACCTATGCTTTGACCGAAAACGGAAAAACCATTGCCAGAGAGCTTGAAACCGCTGTTTCGCGATCTGTAAAGGAAAAAGCCTATATCTGCGCGGTTCGTCTGCTGTCCGAACGAAAAACAGCCCGGGAAAACCATGTTGAAATCATCAGCGAAGAAAACGGCTGTACGGTAAAATGCAAAATCTCCGGCGGAGATACCGAGCTTATGAGCTTTTCGCTTTACGCTCCCGACTACGAGCAGGCTCAGATTATGAAAAAGTCATTTTTAAGCAACCCGTCCGCAGTATATAAAACCATGCTCGGTCTGCTGACAAGAGACAAAGAAAACGTGGGCGAAGCGCTTGAGGAGGTTTACGCGGAGCTTTCTTAGGGCAAAGCCACACGATCCGCAACGCACCTGAAACGCTCAGTATTGACCTAGAAAAACAGATCAAGAAACATCAAAAGCGTAACTCCCGGAACTCCGCCGATCACCGAAACCAAAACCGAAAGCAGGCTGACGGGAATTTTGACTCCGGTAAAGCCGGAGCTTAGATTAATCAAAACCAAGGCTCCAAGCCCGATACACATTGAGATAAACGCCCTTTTGAACGGGCGTTTGTTTTTTGCGGCAAAATGAACCACGGCAAAAACAAGCAAGGTAAAAAGTAAAACAATGCCTATCCCCCAAACTGGCATATAAACATCTCCCAAAAAGCGATTGTTTGACGGCAAAACAAAAAGACCGCCGGTCTGACGGTCTATAGATATGCTTGTTTTTTGAAAAATATTACAAATTACAAAATTCCAAAGCGTGCAAGCACGTTAAGCGCGATTACAAAAATAACAAACGCCGCGGCGAATACCTTTGTCCAACGCGAAAGAAACGCGTCAATTGAGCGAGCCTTATTCTTTGAGAAGTACGAGTCAGCCGCACCGGTAACAACGCCGAGACCCTGCTGATTACCCTCCTGAAGAATAATAACGATGATGATCGCTACAGCAACGATCGCAAGCAAGCTTCCGAGAACAATACCCCAAACGCTCATATTTATCTTCCTTTCTTTTATATAGGATAATTATAATATTCAACTAATTAATAATATCACAAAACTCTGATAATTTCAAGTGTTTTTTTACTTTTTTATTGCAGGAATATCGCATAATAACAGAATTGTAATTTTTTCTTGTGCTGCTTCCGGCTTTCATACGGAATTTTAAAGCGAATCGGCAATTTCAATTCTGCGTTTTACATAATTCTGCACCGGTTCGGGCTGTTTCGGAAGAAGCTCAGACAGCATTTCAAGGCATTTTTCGCGCCCATCGTCGTCGCCGAGGTGTTTTTTACAAATTTGAAGATCGGCAAGAGTATAGCTTGCTCCCATTGTTTCCTGCTCCTGAAAATACAAAGGCAGAGCTTTTTCATATTCCTCTTCCGCGCCTTTCCAATCCTCTTGAATTGATTTTAAATTGCCCCTGCATCGCAGCACGTTAGCAAGTCCAAGGTTATCTTGCTCTGACTTATAAAGCTTTTCCGCTTCGTCATAGGCTTCCGGTGCTTTTTCTAACTCTCCGGTTTGGCTCAGCAGATCGCCGCGAGAACGCAGCACGTTAGCAAGTCCAAGGTTAGCCTGCTCTGACTTATAAAGCTTTTCCGCTTCGTCATAGGCTTCAAGTGCTTTTTCTAACTCTCCGGTTCGGCTCAGCAGGTCGCCGCGAGAACTCAGCACGTTAGCAAGTCCAAGGTTAGCCTGCTCTGACTTAGAAAGCTTTTCCGCTTCGTCATAGGCTTCAAGTGCTTTTTTAGGCTCTCCGGTTCGTCTCAGCAGGTCGCCTAATCTATTGTAAAATCTACCGCGCAGAGGAAAATCATCGTCAGTCTTTTCAATCAGCTTATTAAGCAGGGGAATTGAATTGATAACATCAAATTGATAGAAATTATATGCGCTTCTGAGCAAGGTTGTTAACAAAACATTTTTTTCTTCCTCTTCTTTATCAAGACAGCTTTCCGCAAGGTTGAAGCACTGCGGAAGGAAATCCAATGCGCGGTCGTGACAAGCCTGACGGTCACTGAGTTTTCTGTTGTCTCCGCGTTCCAGAATTTCTCCACAAACATTTATCCACGCGGAAAAGGCTTTTTTCAAAGCTTCTTCGGCTTCTGCTCCGATCTTTGGAAACAGCTTTTTGAGCGCGAGCAGCATTTGTTCCTTGTCGTCCTCGGTTTCATATGTCAAGCCGTGGTCGCGCAATGCTTTTTTGCCCTTTGCCCAATCTATTGTGGAGAAAGATTTTTTGAGCGCTGAGTTAAGCTCCTTTAACGTTTCCGAATCAAGCGGCATAATGCTGTGAGAATGTAACGCCCAGCGAATCACTGCGGCTTTATTCTCTTTGATATTTTGCCAAGCCAGCTTGACCGAAAGGCGGAAGCTTTCGTGCGCGTCTTTTTTGTCGCCCGGAATAGTTTCTTCAAGCTCCAACCAAATCTCCTGCAATTCACTTATTGTATAAGTGTCTTTGCCGGATAAGGCGGTGAGTATGATAGCAAGTGGGTGTCCGCTCAATTCCGAAATAAGGTTTCTGAAAGAATTACGTTCATCTTCTTTCATTTCTTTTAGAGCTTTATTTTTTTGATCTTTGTTATAGTATTTTTCAACGAACAGCTTGACCTGATCCAAATCTATGAACTTTTCCCATGACAAGGCTTTGACATCTACGTTGCCGTCCAAAACTTCAACGTCAACAGTTTCAACATCATTAATGGGTTCTTGGCTTGAAATCAAAAGCCGCAAGCCGTATTTCTCTGTCAATTTGTAAATATAATGAATCAGATTTTTTTGTCCGCTCTTGTCCAAGGCGATTAAAATATCCTCGAAGTTATCAAGATATGCAATATAATTCTTGTTATAGACATGGTTGCAAATAAAGTCAAAAAGCTTTTCGGGTGGCAAGGTATTTGGAACATCAATATCCAGACCGTCGGCAATACTTTTCCAAAAATCCGGCAAGCTGCTTTTTCCGGTAATATCAACAAACGGCATTGAAAAATCAGGGTTTTCTGCTTTTAGCTTTCGGTAAACCGCCTTGCAGATTTCCGTTTTTCCAATCCCTGCCATTCCGTGAACAAGCAACACCTTAGTTTCAGGGCTATTGATTTTTTTGGCGATGTCATTAACTATAGAATCTCTGCCGATAAAATATTCCGAACCGCTGTACTGAATTTCCTGCTTGTCCGGCTTAACCGCGGTACTTTCGTCTGGATCGGATGGATCGTCGATCCCCATGTCCTTTGCCAACTGATTTATCAAAACCCCAACCGCTTCATGCTTACCGTGAGGGTACCAGATTACTTGAAGGTTCATGTCGTCAAGCTGTGCGTCTTTTTCATCAAAATCAGCTTGATTATCCGGCTTTTCAACAAGCGCGAATCCTGTTGTTCCAACGCAGTTTTTGAATACCGCACAGGTTCTGTCTTTATCTAAGCTGCAACCCAAAAAGAGCGGCGGCGAAGCTTTAAAAATGCTTTCCAATGCTTTTGGCAAAGGCAAATCTCTGTCAGGCATTTCGGGGTCGTTTCCGTAAACCTCGTTATAGCTTTCTTCTGTCAATATCAAATGGGCTTTGTCGTCAACGCTTCCGTGAAGCTTTACCAAAAAATGATTGTGGCTTTGGATATGTTCATTGATCGAAGCTTCCGTAAATTTGTCTCGCGGGTTTACTACATATGCTCCGACAAGAAGATTTTCCAAGGCTTTATCATAGTTTGTTGTCACAAATGGTCCTTTAAAAATCACTTTGAGCCTATGCTGAAAAGAAGGACGTTTTGATTCATCAAGCTTTTCGGCAGAAAACTCTTTTTGTAAAGTACGTAAAAATTTGTTTGGTTTGTAATAATTAGACAGCACTGTTGCAGCTTTTTCAAATTCATTATTATTTATCAACTCATACACTTTCGCTTCAACGTCTGTACTTTTAGCTTTATCAGTCAACAAATCTTTCCACAAAGGATACTTTGCCCATTTGGATAGTCCTGCGCCGATTACCGGAGTAACTCGGTCATTTTTGAGCTGCTTAAGCAATTCATCATAAACAGCCTTATTACATAAATCGTCGTTGATTTTATATGCTCCCATCAATCCTTCAAACGTCACTTTAATCCCCCCATTCCGTTTCGACAGTTTTCTAATTTATATTCAGTATAACACCGTATCTATACATAATAATTCTTGCAAAGAAAAATGCCACTCCGTTTTTTGGAATGGCATTTAGTATTTTTGTAAAATCAAATCAGCGTGAGCTGTTCGCCTTCGTCCTCAGCGGCAGGAAGCGCACCCAGAGCCGGGAGCGAACGCGCACGGTATCTCTGAGGCTTTGCAAACATTCCCTCGGCGTATTCGCCGATTTCAAGCAGCCTTTGACCCTTTTTGAGCTTTAGAACCGCGACGCCCTGAGTTGATCGGGTCGCTTTGAGCGCAAGCGCGCCGGTGTGTACAAGCAGCTTTCTGCCCGATGAAGCCGTCAAAACAACCTCTTTGTCCTCCGAAACAAGGACTATGCCGGCAAGCGGCGACTTGTCGGAATACGCGCCGGTCAGCTTTTTGCGGTTGGTTTTTGTGGCAAAGGCGTCAAGTCCCACCTTTGCTACCTTTCCGTTTTCAAAGGCAAAAAGCAAAATTCCCTTGTAGTCCTTGGTTGCGACCATATAAACCGAGTTTTCGCCCTCGTCCATGCCGAGCTTTGCCGCAACGTATTCTCCGAGCACACTCGCCTTTGTATCGGAAAACTCGCTCGCCTTGGTCTTGTATACCTGGCATTTGTCGGTAAAGAACAGCAAATCGCAGTTATTTGAAAATTCAAGCTCCTGAGCGATCTCGTCTCCTTCCTTTAGCTTTTGCGTATTGCTCATGCGTAAAGACTGCGGAGTGATTTTTTTGAAATAGCCCTCTTTTGTAAAGAAAAATGTGCAGGCGTAATCCGGGATCTCCTCTGCTTCTTCAACATATCCCGAGATATCGTCATAAATTATAATGCTTTTTCTCGGCTCGCCGTATTTGTCGGCAACAGCCTTTAGCTCCTTTACGATAATCGTCTTGATTCTCGCCTTGCTTTTCAGGATTTCGTCAAGCTCGGCGATCTCTTTTTCAAGCTCCTCAATATCCTTTGTGCGCTTTAGAATGTATTCGCGGTTGAGGTGTCGAAGCTTTATCTCGGCAACATACTCAGCCTGGATTTTGTCGATCCCAAAGCCAATCATAAGGTTTGGAACAACCTCGATTTCCTCGTCGGTCTCGCGGATTATCTTTATCGCCTTGTCAATATCGAGCAGGATTTTTTCGAGACCCTTCAAAAGATGAAGCTTCTCGGCTTTTTTGTTGCGGTCAAAAAAAGTTCTGCGCTTTACGCACTCGACTCTGAACGCGATCCATTCATTGAGCAGAGCCTTGACTCCCAACACCATCGGCACTCCGCCGATAAGCACGTTGAAGTTGCAGGCAAAGCTGTCCTCAAGCGTAGTGAGCTTATAGAGCTTTGCCATCAGCTTGTCGGGATCAACGCCTCGCTTTAGGTCGATCGTGATTTTGAGACCGTCGATACCGGTTTCGTCACGAATATCGGAAATCTCCTTGACCTTTCCCTGCTTGACAAGGTCGATCACCTTTTCGATAATGACCTCGCAGGTGGTCGAGCTTGGGATCGAAAGAATATCAATACAGTTTTGACTTTTGTCGTATTCGTATTTTGCTCTAAGCTTGATGCTTCCCCTGCCGGTTTCGTAAACCTTGTCAAAGGCTGCTTCATCATAAATTATTTGACATCCGCCGATAAAATCAGGCGCTGGCAGAGTTGATTTAATATCGTGCTCCGGGTCGCGGATCAGCGCGGCGGTTGTCTCGCAGATTTCGCGCAGGTTGAACGAGCAGATGTTAGAAGCCATTCCAACCGCGATTCCGGTATTTGTGTTCACCAAAACCGAAGGAAAAACCGTTGGAAGAAGGGTCGGCTCCTTCATTGTATTATCGTAATTGTCGGCAAAATCAACCGTATCCTTGTCTATATCTCTGAAAAGCTCGCTGCAAATAGGAGCAAGCTTTGCTTCGGTATATCTCGAAGCTGCCCAAGCCATGTCGCGGCTGTAGAACTTTCCGAAGTTACCCTTTGAATCAACATAAGGGTGAAGCAAAGCTTCATAACCGCGCGAAAGCCTTACCATTGTGTCGTAGATCGCCGAGTCGCCGTGAGGATTCAGCTTCATTGTTGCGCCCACTATATTAGCGGATTTTGTCCTCGCGCCGGTGAGCAAGCCCATTTTGTACATAGTATAGAGCAGCTTGCGGTGAGACGGCTTAAAGCCATCGATCTCGGGAATAGCACGCGAAAGAATTACGCTCATTGCGTAGGGCATATAGTTTTCGCGGATCGTTGAAACAATCGGCTGCTCAACTATATCTCCCGCGCCGTTGATCACGCCGTGAGTTTTCGACGATTTGGGCGCACTTTTAGGTGTTTTTTTCTTAGACGCCAATTTGCTTCACCTCCGCTTAGCTTACGTCAAGGTTGTCAATATATTCGTTTCCGTGTTCAACGATATAATCCTTTCGTCCCTGGAGATTGTCTCCCAAAAGGATATCAAAAATCTCCGCAGTCTGAGCCGCGTCGTCGGGCATAACCTTTATCAAGCGGCGCGTCTGTGGATTCATTGTTGTAAGGTTCATCATATCGGGTTCGTTTTCGCCGAGACCCTTGCTTCGCTGAACAGTAAATTTTTCTTTTCCGATCTGCTCAATAAACTTGTCCTTTTCAGCCTCGTCATAGGCAAAATAGACGTCGTTTTTTGAGGTAATTTCATACAGCGGTGACTCCGCTATGAACACCTTTCCTTCTTCGATCAGGGTCGGAGTAAGCCTGTAGAGCATGGTCAAAAGCAGGGTTCTGATCTGAAAGCCGTCAACGTCCGCGTCCGTGCAAAGAATAACCTTGTTCCAGCGCAAAGCGTCCATATCAAATGTTGCAAGGCTCTTGTTTGCCTTTGATTTGACCTCGACTCCGCAGCCGAGAACCTTTAGTAAATCGGTGATGATCTCGCTCTTAAAAATCTTGTCGTAATCCGCCTTCAGACAGTTAAGTATTTTGCCGCGAATCGGCATGATTGCCTGAAAATCAGGGTCTCTCGCCTGCTTGCAGGCACCCAAAGCCGAATCACCCTCAACAATAAATAATTCTCGCTGAGAAATATCTTTGCTTCGACAATCAACAAATTTTGCGACTCTGTTGGTAATATCAAGGTTTCCCGAGAGCTTTTTTTTAATATTCAGCCTTGTTTTTTCGGCGTTCTCGCGGCTTCGCTTGTTTACAAGCACCTGTTGAGCGATTTTTTCTGCCTCGAGTGGATTTTCAATAAAGTAAATTTCAAGGCTTTGTCTTAAAAAAGCCGTCATAGCGTCTTGAATACCCTTGTTTGTAACCGCCTTTTTGGTCTGGTTTTCATATGACGAAACACTTGAAAACGACGAAATCACGCAAACCAGACAGTCCTCAACATCGTCGAATTTTATCTTGCTTTCGGTTTTGTTGTATTTATTGTTTTGCTTCAAATAGCTGTCAATTTGATATACAAAAGCGTTCCTAACCGCCTTGTCGGGCGCGCCGCCGTGCTCAAGCCAGCTTGAATTGTGATAATACTCGGTTGCGCTGACCTTGTTTGAAAAGGCAACCGCAATATTCATCTTGCATTTGTATTCCGGCTTGTCGTCGCGGTCTCTGGTTTTAACCTCGGTTTCCCAGTGCTGAACCGAAGTCAGACCCTCGCCGCCGATCAAAGCGGCAACATGATCAACAACGCCGTTTTGATAGATAAACGACTGAGAGTCAAAGCTTTTGCCGTTTTGGTTACGAAAAATAAATTCAACGCCTGCGTTTACAATCGCCTGACGCTTCATAATATCTATAAAATACTCGGGCTGAACGTCGATATCGGTGAATACGTCCAAATCGGGCTTCCATGTGATTTTTGTTCCGGTGTCCTTTTTTGAATAGGGCTCCTTTTTCAGTCCTCCGATATTTTCGCCCTTTTCAAAATGTAGGGTATAACGGAATCCGTCACGGCGAATATCGACATCCATATACTCCGAGCTGTACTGTGTTGAGCACAAGCCCAAGCCGTTCATGCCAAGTGAAAATTCGTAGCTCTCGCCCTCGTTGTTGTTGTACTTGCCGCCGGCGTACATTTCGCAGAAAACAAGCTCCCAATTGTACCTTTTTTCAAGCTCGTTATAATCAACCGGAATACCTCTGCCGTGGTCCTCAACCTCAATTGAACCGTCGGAAAACCTGGTTACTGAGATTTTCTTTCCGTAGCCCTCTCTCGCCTCATCAATTGAATTTGAAAGAATCTCAAAAACAGAGTGCTGACAGCCGTCAATTCCGTCCGAGCCAAAGATAACCGCCGGTCTTTTGCGGACGCGATCCGCGCCCTTTAGAGTGGTTATGCTGGTATTATCATACTCGTTTGTTTTTTTTCTCGCCATTTATTTCATTCCTTATTTTTCGTCGCGAAGCTTTTTGATTTTATCTCTGAGATACGCCGCGTGCTCAAACTCCAAAAGTCTTGCGGCAGCCTTCATCTCTTTTGTCAGCTTGTCAATAAGCTGAGCGCGCTCCGCTTTGCTGAGCTTCTTTGTTCCCTTAAATTCACTGTCGCTGTGCGTTGAGATTTCTAAGATCTCGCTGACCTTTTTAACAATGGTCTTTGGAACAATTCCGTGTTCTTCGTTATATTTTTGCTGGATCTCGCGGCGGCGGTTGGTTTCTGTGATTGCAACCTTCATCGAATCGGTCACGCTGTCGCCATACATTATAACCATACCTTCGCTGTTTCTCGCGGCTCTGCCGACAATCTGAATCAGCGAGCGCGTGCTGCGCAAAAAGCCCTCCTTGTCGGCGTCGAGCACAGCAACAAGTGAAACCTCAGGTATATCAAGTCCCTCTCTGAGCAAATTGATACCCACCAAAACATCAAATTCGCCGAGTCTTAGGTCGCGCACTATCTCCATGCGCTCAACAGTATCTATATCATGGTGCATATAGCGCACTTTTATTCCCAGTTTTTCAAGATACGCCGTCAAATCCTCAGCCATTTTCTTTGTTAGGGTCGTCACAAGCGTTCTTTGCTTTTTCTCTGTGCGGATATTTATTTCCGAAACCAGATCGTCAAGCTGTCCTTCGGTCGGACGAACAGAAATTTCAGGGTCCAGCAAGCCGGTTGGACGGATAATTTGCTCGGCAACAACCTTGCTCTTTTCAAGCTCCAGATCGCCGGGAGTCGCGCTGACAAAGACAGCCTGATTGATTCTCTCATAAAACTCGTCAAAATTTAGCGGGCGGTTATCAAACGCCGACGGAAGCCTGAAGCCGTAGTCAACAAGACTTTGCTTTCGCGCACGGTCACCGGCGTACATTCCTCTTACCTGCGGCAATGTCACATGCGATTCGTCCACAAACAGCAGAAAATCCTTTGGAAAATAATCAAGCAAAGTATAAGGCGCAGAACCGGGAGCTCTGCCAGAGATAATCCGCGAATAGTTCTCGATTCCTGTGCAAAAGCCGATTTCCTGAAGCATTTCCATATCGTATCTGGTGCGCTGCTCAATTCTCTGAGCCTCAAGCAGCTTTCCGTTCTCACGAAAATAGCTCAGCCTATCCTCAAGCTCTCTTTCAATTTCCGCAAGCGCAGTCTGCATTTTATCGCGCGATACAATATAGTGAGAGGCAGGATAAATCGCCGCATGGCGCAAAACTGCCTTTAGCTCTCCCGTAAGAGGATTAATCTCGGAAATACGGTCAATTTCGTCGCCGAAAAACTCTACACGGATTATGCTGTCGGCAGAAGCCGCCGGAAAAATCTCAACAACGTCTCCCCTGACTCTAAACTTGTTTCTTATAAAATTAACGTCGTTTCGTTCATATTGCAGCTCAACAAGCTTTTTTAGCAGCTCGTCGCGGCTTTTCTCCATTCCGGGTCTGAGCGAAATAACCATATTTCGGTAATCAATCGGGTCGCCCAAGCTGTAGATGCATGAAACCGACGCAACTATAATAACGTCCCGGCGTTCCGAAAGCGCAAGTGTCGCGCTGTGTCTGAGCTTATCAATTTCGTCATTGATAGAGCTGTCCTTTTCTATATAGGTATCAGTCTGCGCAACATAAGCCTCAGGCTGATAGTAATCGTAATATGATACAAAATATTCAACAGCGTTATCCGGAAAAAGCTCCTTGAACTCGCTGCAAAGCTGAGCAGCAAGGGTCTTGTTGTGGGCAAGAACCAAGGTCGGTCTTTGAACCCGCTCAATAACGTTTGCCATTGTAAAGGTTTTTCCCGAGCCTGTAACGCCGAGCAGAGTAGTCTCTTTGTTGCCGCTATTTATGCTATTTACAATTTCGTCAATAGCCTGCGGCTGGTCACCGGTTGGCTTGTATTTTGAATGAATTTTAAATTCCATATTTTCCCTTTAAAGAAATTTATTTTATCAGTCAGTAAACGTCGATTTGGCAGCTTTTCATTGTCATAAGCGCGGCGTTGTGAAGCTGCGGCGTTACTCCGGCACAGCATGAAGAATCCACGCTGATTTGACTTTCCGGGAAATTTGCCTTTAAAATAAGCGCGTTTGAAACGACGCAGATATCGGTGCAAAGCCCGATAAGCTCAATAGATATATCTTTGCCTTCGCCTGCTTTTTTTCTTATGATTCCGGGTAGGTCAACCGAGCCGAAAGAGTTCTTTTCAACCGCGGTAAAGCCCTTTTGGTCCAGCGCGGCTTTTACTTTTTCGTTCAAAAGCCAGCCGTCCGTACCCTTTACGCAGTGAACGACCGGCAGCTTTTTACCCTCGTAGGTATTAAGATAATCCTTATTGTGAGTATCGAGCGTAGCGATTATCTCTCCGTCAAACGTCTCGATTTTTCGGCAGACGTTCTCAATTATTCCGACTGCCTCTGAGGTTCCCAGAGAGCCGTCTACAAAATCTTTTTGAATATCAACAACAATCAAAAATCTTTTCATTTTTATCAAACCATTCCTAAAATTAACCGCTGAACGAATCAGCGGTTAAGAACAATAAAGGCACACACCCAAATTATGCGGTATTGCCTAAAAATAAACAAATCAAAAGAATACGTCGTCGCAAATTCCGCTTTCTCTCATTGAAAAAACGTCTGCGTCGGTGACGATATAATGATCAATCAACCTGACCCCAAGGTTTGAGAGCGTATCATATACGGTTTTGGTCACGTCGATATCGCTCTTTGACGGAAGCAGCGAGCCGCTGGGATGATTGTGAGCAATAAAAGCGACTTTCGCGTTATGCCTGAGTGCCAGATCGGCGATTTTTCTGATTGGAACATCAGTACTGCCGACAGAGCCCTTCGCTACAATATCCGAAAAAATCATATG
>CAJODI010000023.1 GCA_905233145.1 uncultured Ruminococcus sp.
ATGGACAGGCTAAGGTCAAAGGGAGTTAATATCGCTTATGTAACTCTTCATGTCGGACTGGGAACCTTTAGACCTGTAAAGGTTGATGACGTTACAAAGCACAAAATGCACAGCGAGCACTATGAAATTCCTGAGGAAACAGCTCGGTTAATCAACCAAACGAAGCAGAACGGAGGAAGAGTCATAGCGGTCGGAACAACCTCCTGCCGCACACTCGAAAGCGTGGCAAGCTTTTACGGAGAAATCAAGCCCTGCGAAGGATTTACGGATATTTTTATCTATCCGGGCTATGAATTCAAGGTACTGGACGGACTTATCACAAACTTTCATCTTCCGGAAAGCACACTGATCATGCTTGTATCTGCGTTTGCAGGCTACGACAATATTATGAATGCATACAAAACAGCGGTAGAAGAGAAATACAGATTCTTTTCATTTGGAGATTGTATGTGCATTTTATAGTGATAATATGCGCATAATATATTGACATCTCTTAATTTATAATATAAAATAAGTGTATAGAATAATTTAGGAGTTGATATTATGGCAAAGGTAAGTACAAATATAAGTATTGACGCTGATATAAAAAAACAAGCACAGGAGCTTTTTGCCGAGTTGGGGATGGATTTATCAACTGCGATAAATATTTTTATTCGTCAGTCATTAAGGCAACACTCCATTCCGTTTGAAATCACTGCCGATGTCCCCAACGAAGAAACAAAAAGAGCTATTGAAAACGTCAGAAACGGTATCGGGCTAAGCAGAGGATTTCACTCTGTTTCCGAGTTGATGGAGGACTTGTATGCTGACGATCAAATATGAAACGACATTCAAGAAAGATTTTAAGCGTGTGGTTAAACGAGGATATAATATTAAACTAATGGAAACAGTAATCGAACTGTTAGCTAATGAACAACCTTTACCTCCACAATACAAAGACCATTCGCTATCCGGCGATTATACTGACTGCCGTGAATGTCACATCACTCCCGATTGGCTTTTAATTTATAGAATCCATAATAACGAGTTGATTCTGTCTTTGACGAGAACCGGCACCCACAGCGATTTATTCTAATCAGTTTTTAATCGACTTAATTCTTTGGAGGAATTATGTTTAAGCTTATTAAACAAGAGAACAATGCTCGCCGAGGCGAGTTTATAACGCCGCACGGCACCATCCAAACCCCGGCGTTTATGAACGTTGCCACCTGCGGCGCGATCAAGGGAGCGGTTTCCGCGCTTGATTTGAAGGATATTAAATGTCAGGTTCAGCTTTGCAACACCTATCACCTGCACCTTCGTCCGGGCGACGACAAGGTCAGGGAGCTTGGCGGACTGCACAAGTTCACGCGCTGGGACGGCCCTATTCTTACTGACAGCGGCGGATTTCAGGTTTTTTCGCTTGCAAAGCTCAGAAACATCAAAGAAGAAGGCGTCTATTTTAATTCACACATTGATGGGCACAAGATTTTTATGGGTCCCGAGGAGAGTATGCGGATCCAGTCAAACCTTGGTTCTACAATTGCCATGGCGTTTGACGAATGTGTTGAAAACCCCTCTCCCCTTGAATACACCAAGCAAAGCGTTCAAAGGACTACGCGCTGGCTAAAAAGATGCGCAGCGGAAATAAACAGATTAAACAGCCTTGAAACCACGCTCAACAAGGAACAAATGCTGTTTGGTATCAATCAGGGCGGTACATACAAGGATTTGCGCATAAACCATATGAAAGAAATTGCCACGCTCAATCTCGACGGCTACGCGATAGGAGGTCTTGCCGTGGGCGAGCCTACCGAAGTAATGTATGAAACCATCGAAGCTGTTGAGCCATACGCGCCCAGGGACAAAATAAGATATCTTATGGGTGTTGGTACGCCTGCAAATATTCTTGAGGCTGTCGCAAGGGGAATCGACCTTTTTGACTGCGTAATGCCAAGCAGAAACGCACGGCACGGTCAGGTGTTCACATGGGAAGGCATAAGAAATCTTAACAATGCCAAATACGAGCTTGACGACAAACCTATTGACGAAAGCTGTCAGTGTCCTGCCTGCCGCAATTTCTCCCGCGCCTATGTTCGTCACCTTCTCAAAAGCGGCGAAATGCTGGGCATGAGGCTTGCCGTGCTTCACAATCTATATTTTTACAATAATTTAACGGAAATCATCAGAAACGAACTTGACAAGGGAACCTTTACTCAGTTTTATAAAAGCTGCGTAAATACTCTCGCAACAAGAATATGACAACCAAAGCCTGAATTATTTGTTATTTTGGGCTTATACAAAACACCGCTATTTATTATAAAAGTAAAAAAATGCTTGCAACCTGCAAAGAAAACTGCTATAATCAATATATTGTATGAAAGGAATGAAACAAATGACAGAATTTTTTAACATTGCAGCCGCGGATCCTGCGCCTCAGAATATGTCGTTACAGAGTATGCTTCCGATGATATTGCTCTGGGGCGGAATAATTGTAGTGATGTACTTCTTCCTGATTAGACCTAACTCAAAAAAGAAGAAGGAAGAAGCCGAGATGAGAAATTCTCTTGATATCGGCGACGAAATCACAACAATCGGCGGAATTATGGGTCGCGTTGTCGCTATCAAGGACGACGAGGACGCTATTATCATTGAAACAGGCTCAGACAGAGTTAAGATGAAATTCAAAAAATGGTGTATTTCAAGCGTCGATACTGTTAAGGAAACTCCCAAAAAGGAAGAAAAAACCGAGAAAAAAAGCTTTTTCAGCCGCGCTAAAAAAGAAGAAAACAAAGACGAAAAATAATTTACCCAAAACTGAATATTCTTTATCCGCTCCGAGTAAAGTATAGTGTATACTTTAGGAACAGCTGATTAATAATATTGTTTATTAAGCTTTTTAGCATCTGAATTAATCAGTACTTCCTATACTTGGAGTGATTTTTTTGTCTGATAAAAAACAGTTAATCAAAGGCGCAGTCGCGGGAACAGTCTGCGGTCTTTTGGTCACAACGCTTCTCAACATTGTTTTTGCCGCCGTAATGCTCAAAACAGGGTTGCTTCCCCCCGACCTCACAAGCTACATAGCCTGTGGATTGCTTGCTGCCGGAGCGGTTGCGGCAGGATTAACGGCAACCAAAATTACAAAATCAGCCGGGTTGATTGTAGGGCTTATTGCAGGAGCGTCAATGTTTTTGCTGGTCACTGTCGCAGGACTGATAAAAAGCAGCGAGCCGGTTGGTGTGATGACTGTGATAAAGCTGGCTTCATGCCTTGCCTTTGGCGGTCTTGGCGGAATCCTGGGATTAAAGGAAAACAAAAAAATCAAAATTTAGTTAGGGTTTGTTTAAGGCAATACCGCATAATTCCGGTGCGCGGATTGCGCAGTAAGATTTTTCGTCAGGTTGTACAAATAAATTGAGGTAAGGCTGTCGCCTTGCCGAGATTTTTTGGGCAAGCTGACGGAATAAGATCATGAATTGTGCGGTGTTGCCTTAATAAATGACGAAACGCCCAAAAGAGCGTATAACGATTTTATACTTTTGTGTCCGTGCAGACTTTTGCACGGACAGTATTATTCTTTTAAAAAAATATATTAAGAAATTGTAAATAATATGGAAAATAATATTTAGATGTGTTATAATTGAAATGGTGTGGTGTTTTTGTAATAATCAACAAATATTTAGTTAAATTTTTGTTTTTTATTCGCAAATTTTTGTGCAGTTCTGCTAAGATAACCTCACCTGTTTTTTCAAATAGTATTTTTGACAATCTAATTTAGGAAGGTATATTTATCATACAAGCCTATTAGGGAAACATTGAACTTTTCGGTTTCCCTAAGGCTTGTACCTCAGAGAAAAGGAGTTGTTATAATGGCAAAGAATTCCAAGCTTCCGGGCAGCTTAAAAGCATGGAGAATCGTATCCTCTGAGCCTGACGGAAGCTTTATTGTCAGCAAAAAAGGTACTGACGGAAAAAAGGCCGTGCTCAAAATCTATGAGCTTTTTAACGGAGAATCCTACACCTCCGAAAACAAAGACTTTGCACAAAACGAAGTTGATTTTATAAAAAATCTCTCAAAAAACGAAAGCTTCAGCAACTATCTTGACGTTGCTGTTTCGGATAATTCAGCCGAAAAAAAGCTCTCGGTATATGTTATAACCGAACAGCTCACCCCTTTATCCGAATATTACGGAGATTCAAAGCCGGATGAACGCGAAATTGTAGATCTCGGAATTCAAATCGGTGAAGCTCTTGAAAAGCTCGAGGATAACAAGATTTTTCACGGCAACATAAGTCCGAAAAACATTTATGTTACTCCTGACAAAAAATTCAAGCTGGGCGGCTTCTGCGATTTTGAAAACGACCCGGAAAACTTTGATTATGCCGCGCCGGAGATTCCAAACAACAAGCCTGCTGATTTTACCACAGACCTTTATTCTCTCGGTCTTGTGCTTTATTCGCTGAGCAACAACGGAAAGCTTCCGTTTGAGGGCAACGGATTAAGCAGAAGCGAGGCTGTAAATAAAAGACTTTCCGGAGAAACGATTTCCGCACCGGAAAACGGCGACCAAAAGCTAAAGAGCGTTGTTATGATCGCGTGTCAGCCCGATAACAAAAACCGCTGGAAAAACGCCGGAAATATCAAAAACGCTCTGAATTCCATAATGGACGAGCTTCCTGAGCAGGCAACGCAAAGCTCCGCTGTAATTGTTCCGGAAAGCACTGATTTTGACGGAAACGTATTTGACGAATACGAATACGAAGAAAACTCGTCAGAAGAAAACTCCTCCGAAGAAAACTCCGCGGAAAATGAACAGACTGCTCAGGAAAACGACGCTCCCGAACAAAGCGAGGAAGCCGAAATTACCGAAGTTCAAAATCAGCCGGAGGGCGCAAATTCAGAGAGCGAAACGGAAGAAAACACTGATAATAAGCCTGCGGAATCTGATAATGACAGCACTTCCGACGACCCTGACGAGAAGGTTTTTGACGAATATAAAACCGAAGGTAAGATAACTTATATCAATCAGCCCAAAAACGATTACGGCGACTTTTTTGAAGAAGATAAGGACAATGCCGGCAAAGATCAAAACAAAGACTCTGACAAAGAAAAAACCACGGCATTTGTTCCGTATAAGGTCAACAAGGACAACCTCGACGTTGATTCCGAAAGTGAAATTGACTATAATGACGAAGATGATAAGAAGAAGAGCAAAAAAGGTCTTATTGCCGCGATTATCGGTCTGATCGCTGTTTTGCTTGCGCTTGGCGGACTTACCTTCTGTGCGTTTAACGGAATGTTTGACGGACTGTTCAAGGGATCCGGCAGCACAGAGGAAACAACCGCGCCCCAAACAACCACAGCAGAGGTTAAGGCAACCACCGCTGCTCCGACAACCGCCGCTCCCACTACAGCACAACCAACAACCGAAGCGGAAGAAACCACAAGCGCGGAAATTGACAAGTTTGTTATACCGGTTGTGGGCTACTATTATGATTATGCAAAGGAGCTGCTTGAAAACGAAGGCTTTGTTGTTCAGATGGGCAGCTACGAATACAGCACAAAATACGAGGCAGGAAAGGTTATCGCTCAGTATCCAAACGAGGTAACGATTGCCACAACCGGAAGCGTTGTTACTCTTGACGTTTCCGCAGGACTTATTGACGAACCAACCAACGCTCCCGAGCCCGAAAGCTCTCAGAGCAGTCAAAGCGAAAGCTCAAACGACAACAGTCCGGCACCGGTCAGCGAGTACAAGGGCAACAACTCTTATATGAGCAAGTCAGAGGTTGAGGCAATGAGCGACAGCGAACTGAATCTTGCACTTAACGAGATTTACGCAAGACGCGGAAGAATATTCACTACTCCGAGCCTGTCCGAATATTTTAATTCACAATCTTGGTACACACCTAAGTATTCTGCCGAAGAATTCGACAAAAATGTAGTTTTCAACGACTATGAGCAGAAAAATCTCCAGCTTATGATTAACGAACAGCAAAAACGCGGAATAAGGTAATAGACTTTTGAAACCTCCGGGGTTTTGTGCCGGCGGCACCCTCGCTCGCCTGTCCAAGCTGCACTGATAACTATAACGATGCATAAAAGTAAAATAACAATCGCCGTCCATTTAGTGACGGCGATTGGACATGGATTGAAAAATGAAAGAAAAAATATTGTCTGTGCTTAAAAGCAAACTGCTGTTCGCTTTGGTTATTAATCTTGCAATTATGATCCTTTGCGTAATAATCACAAGCTTTCTCTATGACAACAGCAATGATTTTTACAATTCAATAAATATTGCCAAAAACCATTTTTATTACAGCAGCACCATAAATTATATTGCTGCTGTGCTGATTGGCACGGTGCAATATGTCTTTACCGAGATAAATTGCTTTGTCGCCGCTCAGGTGTTTTTGTCCTATATTTCTTTTACAGCAATAACTTTTGTCTTTTGTGACAAGTTTAATTTTAGAAAAGCCTTTACCTTCACTTTGGTTCTTAACCTTCTTTTTGCGCTGAATCACTATTCAACAATCAATTCCGACCGCACGGCAGCACTTGGGCTGATTGCCGGATTCCTGCTTGTTTTGAATGCGATTCACAACAAAAGATACAACCTTCCGTGTTGGCTGGGCGTTGCAATAATCTGCGGAGGCTCATTTTTTAATTTCTATTACTTTTTTGTTGCTCTCGGCTTTGCCTGCGCGTTTTTCTTTGGCGACATGATTGCAAAAAAGAAATACAAGCTTCCGTTCAGAAAGCTGTTTTGGTATTTCAGACCGTTTTTGCTGATGTTCATTTTCGTTACGCTTATTGTTCTGGGGCTTAATCATTTTTCCTACACCGTTAATCACGCCACCGAAGAAGCGCAAAATTACTATGAGTATTCGGCAGTTGTTAATAAAATCAACAATCTCCCTTTCCCTTCCTTTGATGATTATAAAGAAGAATTTAACGAGATCGGGATTAAGTCCGACAGCGATTATGAACTGCTCAAAAACGGATACTATGATCCTGAAAACAGCCTGAACACCGAAACCCTAAAGAGCGTGAGCGAAATTCAAAGAAAGGATAATCCCGACCTTCTTTTGTATTCTGCCGGAAATATCTTTGCCGATATTGCTTCACATTTTTCAATCTTTGACGTTACGGCGTATGTTACCGTTTTCTTTATTCTTTTAATAGCTGTTTTTATTGTGACGCATAAAAAACGCTTTGTGTTCTTTCCTGCATTTTACGTCATAACAGGACTTATTGCGGGGACGCTGATAAGATTCTTCTTCTCGGGCACAACGCCGATGACCTACGGAATTTGGCTGATGATGATTGTTATTTTGCTTTATTCCTTTAATTTTGACAAGTTCAGATATCTCAGACGACCCATTGAAAATATGCGTCAGCATAACGGCTACTGGCTGATTTCATTGGCAGCAATGCTTGTTATGACGCTTAGCTACAGCATTGTTTTTGTAACGCATGTAAGCTTGCCTGAGGAGGATGACAAGCCTTATAATCTTCTTGAGGAGTTAGGCAGAACGCCTGATAAATATTATGTTTTTGACGTTCCGACTATCAACGATTTTTACACGCATACCGAAAACTACATTCATCCCATGTGGGGCTTCAGCGAGGATTATCTTGAAAACATTGACAGCTTCGGATATTTTCACAATTATGAGGATTTGAGGAAGCGTAATCTTCCCGAAAACATTTACAGGGCAGTTTTAAGACATAACAAGATTTATGTCATTGATCAGGCACTGGTATTCAAAAAAGAGAAATATTTTACCGAATACTACGCGCCAAAAGGGAAAAACGTTGTTTATGAATTAATTGACGAATTTGACGGCTACAAAATATATAAGGTCATAATTAATTAGTAATTTATAATTCTAAAAAAGGATTGGTTCGCGCCAATCCTTTTTTACTTTGTAGGAAACTGCTTGATTTTGCCATTGGACATCGTTTATGCCCTTCGGTGCTTATTCAAATTCTAATTGCACTTATGCATCATTTCCCGGAGCTTCAATATTTCGTTATTAGAAAAATAATGCTTTAAAACATCCTGCATATCCCCGGGGATAGGTGCTGAAACCGTCAGATTATCTCCGCTGACAGGATGAACAAAGCTCATTTTTGAGCAATGCAAGCATTGTCTGGCGATATGCTCGCGGCTGCCGCCGTATAAATCATCGCCGACAAGGGGGTGGTTTACAGAAGCCATGTGACATCTGATTTGATGCGTTCGTCCTGTTTCAAGCCAAAGTTTGAGCAAGGAAATATCATTGCAATGGTCAATTTCCTCGTAATGTGTGACAGAAGGCTGACCGCCGGGTAAAACATGACGAACGATTTTTGATTCCGCGGTTAGTCCGATTGGAGCGTTAATAGTTGTTTTGCCGCGTGTTATTTTTCCATGGCATATCGCGATGTATTCCTTGTAAACATTATTCTTTAGCTTATTGGCGGAAAACTTGTCCTTGCATATCATAACCAGTCCGGAAGTATCACGATCAAGGCGATTTACCGCCCTAAATATATAATTCTCGCAGTTTTGCAAATTATAATATCTGACAATATTTGCCAGTGTGTCGGTCTGATGCTGCTTTACCGGATGAACAGGCATAAACGGCGGCTTGTTGACAATCAGCAGCCATTTGTCCTCAAAAACTATATCAAGCTTTCCCTCAACAGGATCAATATTTGACTCTTCGCTCGGCAGCGAAAGCTCAATCCTCTGCCCTGCTTTTAGGATATCCACAGTGCGAAGGCAAACTCCGTCGGCAGTTATTCCCTTTTCTTCGCGCTTGAGTTTTATCAGCAGTGCTGCCGATATTCCGCAATATCCGCGCAAAAATGACTTTGCGCTTTTTCCGTCAAACTCCTTTGGTACCACAAAGCTTAGCTTCTCAGCCATTAACAAACCTCCACAAAAAAACGCACAAAGCCGCCTGTAAAATAATTATCATCGGAATCCCGACCATAAACTTTGGCTTGCGGGTTTTGTGACGAATTATACGCATGGTTATATACATTCCCACACTTCCGCCAATCGCCGAAAGCAAAAGCAGAGTAAGCTCGGGAACACGCTGCTTTTTCTTTTTTGCGTTATGCTTATCCAAAATTGTTACAAAAACTGAAATAATATTGATAACTGCTAAATATAATATAATGTAAGAAGTCATGTTTACCTCGGAGATGGTTGGTTGATTAAAAAAATTGTGCCTGTTATTGTCACAGCAGCCGCGCTATGCATTGTGATGACAACAGGCGTTATAAACAAAAACAATACAGGGAATGAAAAATCTACAGCCGGTTTTAATTCTGTATCAGAAACAAAAGCAAGCTCTGACAAAACAAACGAACCTATGAAGGGAGTATGGGTCACGTATATGGAGCTTAGTATGCAGTATGACGACGACAAAAGCGAAGGCGCGTTTAAAAGAAAGTTTGAAAATATCGCGCAGGACTGCAAAAGCCGCGGCTTTAATACGCTTATTGTTCAGGTTAGACCGTTTTGCGACGCGCTCTACAGCTCGGATATTTTTCCGTATTCGCATATTATCACCGGTATTCAAGGTGAGGCTCCCGGTTATGATCCTCTTAAAATCATGTGCGAAAGCTGCAAAAAGCTCGGGCTAAAAATTCACGCATGGATAAATCCTTACAGAATCAAACTCAACGGAATTCCGCGTGAGCTATGCCAAACAAATCCCTACAAAACAGACAGTGAGCTTTGCATTGAAACCGACAGCACGATCATTTTGAATCCTGCCAGTAAAAAAGCGCGCGAGCTGATTGTCGGCGGCGTAAATGAGCTTGCCAAAAAATATGAAATTGACGGAATTCAGTTTGATGATTATTTTTATCCGACCGACATTGAAAACGAAGATAACGCGCAATATCTTGAATACGCTTCGACGGTGGAAAACGGCTTTGGTATGAGTCTTGACGAATGGCGGACAGCGAACGTAAATTTATTGATAAGCGAGGTTTACAGAACCGTTCATTCGTCGGGCAGGGAGATTGAATTCGGTATATCTCCTCAGGGCAATCTAAGCAATAACGCAAAGCTAAATGCCGATGTCGTAAGCTGGTGCTGTCAGTTTGGATATATTGATTACATATGTCCGCAGATATATTTCAGTCTAGAGAATCCTGCGCTCAGCTTTGAAAACGCGCTCAAGGAATGGACAGAGCTTGATTTTCACGATAATCTAAAGCTTTACATTGGCTTGGCCGGTTACAAGGCAGGAAGCGATGCTGATGAAAAAACCTGGCTTGGCAGCGATGATATTTTGGCACAGGAATATGATATTTCAGTTGATTACAAAGCTGACGGAATAATGCTGTACAGCTATTCCTCGCTCGTTGATATCAATGCCGAAGGTGAGATAAATAATCTGTGTAAGCTGTTATAAAAATTTAGGAGTCACTTGTGCTTTAGAGTAAACGCAAATTGTTGCCTTAATCAATTACTCCTTCACAATAATCCTTGTGCGCTTTGGTAAGCTTTACGCGATAGATTTTTCCGCATAGCTCCGTGTTTTCGGAAGCTACGCGAACAGGGGTGTAATTCTTGGTATAGCCCTCCAGCGCTCCGTTTTTGAGGCGTTCAAAAAGAACCTCCTCCGTGAGTTCAACCTGAGAAGTCAAAAACCTTTGTCTTGATTTTTCAACAAGCTCTCCCATAAGCGCTGCTCTTTTATCCTTCTCGGCAGGGCTGACCTGATTAGGAGCGTCCGCAGCTGCTGTGCCCTTACGCTGAGAATACGGAAAAACGTGGACCTTTGCAAAACCGACTCTTTCTACAAATTCCATTGAGGTCCGGAAATCATCCTCGCTCTCGCCCGCAAAGCCAACCATAACATCAGTTGTTAAAGACGGATTGTCAAAAGCAGCTCTGAGATTATTAACAATTTCCATATATTCATCAGAATTGTAGTGTCTGTTCATGGCTTTTAGAGTATTGTCACAGCCGCTTTGGAGCGAAAGATGGAACTGCGGACAAAGCTTTGGCTGGGCAGCAAGGCGGCTGATAAGCTCAGCGTCCATCTGCTCGGGCTCAATTGAACCAAGCCTTACACGTTCGATCCCGTGTACACTGCACGCACATTCAACAGCGTCCGCAAGGCAAAAGTCCTCACCCTGACCATAGGCGGAAAGGTTGATTCCGACAAGCACGACTTCCCTGTAGCCTCGCGCGGAGATTACTTCCAATTCGGATTTTAGATCGCAAAGCGGCTTTGAACGCACCCTTCCGCGAGCGTATGGGATAATACAGTATGAACAAAAGCGATTGCAGCCGTCCTCGATCTTGACAAACGCACGCGTGTGCTCGTCAAAGCTTGACACAGCCATGCTTTCAAAAATCTCGTATTTTCCTTCATGCTCGGTAATGCTAACGAAAGGCTTCTTTTCCGCGATATATTTTTCAATTGCAGGAACAAGCTCGCTTCGCCTCGCGTTTCCGAGAACGATATCGCAGTTCTTAAAATTTTTTGCCTCCTCGGGAAATGCCTGCGGCATACATCCCGTCAAAACAATTATTCCGTTTGGGTTTGCACGTCTTACCCTGCTGATAAGCTTTCGGTTTTTTGCGTCGCTTACCGAGGTCACGGTACAAGTGTTAATTATTGTTATATCGGCAGTTTCCGGTGATTTTGAAGGGGAAAAACCATGCCTTATCATATCCTCGCGCATCGCCTGAGACTCATATTGATTGACCTTGCAGCCAAGTGTAAGTATATTAAAATTCATAATAATAAAACCCTTTTTTATTCAAATAGTTGAAAATTGTTTTTTTGCGGAAATAACATTGTAAAAAGCAAAAATTAGTGTTATTATATAGTTGGTCATTGAGGGGGGCTTCAAATATATTTGGTGCAAATCAGCGCAAATTATATGTGAGTATGATGTGTTTTTTCAAACTTATGCAAATGTATTCTTGATCCCCACATTCCAATAGACTTTATGATTCCCTTATAATAATATGAAGCATGTTTTAATACAGAGGTGATTTTGTTGTATTCGCTTCCGATTTCTGCCGGAAATAAAAACGGATTGATCGAGATTTTTGAAACTCTTGCCCAATTTCCGAACATCATGATGATGATTAAAAGCGGAGATTATACTGTTGACGCTCATTCGCTGATCGGTGTTTTCTCTCTTGACATAAACAAGCCAATTGAACTTATCCTTGACCGGGAACCTGACGATAGCTTTAAAGAGGCTATTTCAAAGTTTATTCCTGCAAAGGTATCCTGATTTTACATAACAGCTCAAATAACACTCAACCCTATGACATAATACCGGTCATAGGGTTTTTATTTTTTATGTATTTTTGTCAACAACGTGGAAGTTTTTGAGATTTCCTGTTTTTTCACTGCGCTTGTCAAGCTCTGCAAGAACGTCCTCAAGAGGTATTCCCTGCTGAACCATCATAACGGTAAGATGATAAATCAAATCCGCGATCTCATACACAGTTTCAGCGTTGTCGCCGTTTTTCGCGGCTATAATTGTCTCGCTGCATTCCTCGCCGACCTTTTTTAAAATTTTGTCAAGACCCTTGTCCAGAAGATAACAGGTGTATGAGCCTTCCTTAGGATTGTCCCTTCTGTTTTCAACTGTTGCATACAAAGCTGCAAGCACTTCTCTGTCGTTCATGTTTATTATCCTCTCAATGAATATTCGTTTTTAGAATTATCGTATAACAATGAAATAAATTTTAAGAAAATCTTAGTAAGACAAAATTATTTTATCTGTGTAAAAAAGCAGCTGTGATTTCCGGTGTGACAAGCTGCTCCGGTCTGTTCAACGGTTATCAAAAGCGTATCATTGTCGCAGTCGGAAAAAATTTCAACCACCTTTTGTAAATGTCCCGAGGTAGCACCCTTGTTCCAAAGCTCCTGTCTGCTCCTCGACCAAAACCATGTGTAACCGGTTTCAAGAGTTTTTTTCATGCTCTCTCTGTTCATGTATGCCAGCATAAGAACCTCGCCCGTGGACTTTTCCTGAACAATTGCCGGTATCAAATCAGACTTTACAAAGTATTTATCCAAATCCATATTATACCTCCAGCTTTCCCGAAACCTCGATAGCTTGTTTTAGGTCAAGGCTTCCGCTGTAGATAGATTTTCCGCAAATCGCGCCGTACACACCAAGCTCGCACAGGTTAATAATATCCTTGATTACCGCAATTCCGCCGCTTGCGATTATGTTACAGCTGACTTCATGAACAAGCGCGTCAAGTTGGTTTAAATTCGGTCCTCCAAGCGTTCCGTCCTGTTCAATATCGGTAAAAACGATAGTGCGGACTCCGACGTCCTCCATGCGCTTGGCAAGCTCTATATAGTTGATCTCGGAATTGTCAAGCCAGCCCTCGGCTCTCACCATTCCGTCCCTGGCGTCAATTCCTACAACGATACTTTCGCCGTAGCTTTTGACAGCTTCTATCACAAAGCTTTGATTTTTTACCGCCGCCGAACCGAGAATAACTCTGCTGACGCCCCTTGAAAGGTAGTATTCTACAGACCTCATGTCACGGATTCCGCCGCCAACCTCAACCTTTAAGCCGGAGGATTTGGCAACGTCGGCAATCAAGTCTGCGTTTACAAGCGCGGCGTCCTTTGCGCCGTCGAGATCTACCATATGGATCCACGACGCTCCCGAATCGGCAAACCTTTGAGCCGCAATATACGGGCTTTCCGCAACCTTGTGAGCGGTGGAATAATCGCCCTTGACGAGCCTTACGCAGTTGCCGTCCTTAATATCAATCGCAGGAAGAATAATCATAATTACAAAACTCCTTTTGTAGAAAGAGGCTTATCCGACGAATTTTGCTTCACGGCAAGCCTCAGAGCGTGAGCGGTCGCCTTGTAGATCGCTTCGGTAATATGGTGAGAATTGTCGCCGTAAAGCGATTTTATATGCAGGGTGATCCGCGAATTAAATGCAAAGGCACGCATAAACTCTACCGTCAGCGAGCAGTCGTAGCCGCCGCACTGAGCCTGCGGAAATACAGCGTCAAACGCCAGAAACGGTCTGCCGCTTATGTCAACAGAAGCAAAAGCCAGAGCCTCGTCCATTGGAACAAAAAAGTTGCCAAAGCGGTTGATCGAGCTTTTGTCACCCAAGATCTTGTCAAACGCCTGACCAAGCGCGATTCCCGTATCCTCCACAGTGTGGTGACCGTCAACCTCCAAATCTCCCTTTACACTCAGCTTAAGTCCAAAGCCACCGTGAGTTGCAAAGGAATTGAGCATATGATCAAAAAAACCGATACCGGTATCAACCGAAACGTCTCCTCCGTCAAGGTTAAGCTCAACGGAAATATCGGTTTCTTTTGTTTTTCTTTCAATTACAGCTGTTCTCATATTCTGGCCTTTCTCAATGTGCCGGCGGACAGTTTCGCCCGCATTACACCTAATTATTTAAAAAACTCTTTTATACCGCAAAGGAGCTCGTCGATTTCAGCGTCCGTACCTGTGGTTATTCTGAGGTAATCTCCCATATAGCGAACAACAATCGACCTTGCTTTCAAAAACTCAAAAATCTCTTTACCGCGCTCAGCCTTGACAAAAACAAAATTCGCGCATGGCTCAACAGGCTCAAAGCCATTTATACCAACAGAGATTTCCGCCAGTCTATTATACAGCTTTTTTGTGTTTTTTACAATTGTTTTTTGCCTTTTTATAAGAAAATCTCTGTTATTATATACAATTTCTCCGATTGCCTGTGAAACTGAATTAACGTTATACGGTGACTTGACCGCTCGTAACGCGTTTGTTATTTTTTTGCAGGCTACGGCAAAGCCCAGTCTTAACGCGGCGGAGCCGATCGCCTTTGAAGCGGTTCTGAAAACAATCAGATTTTGAAATTTGTCAGCCTTTTCAATCAGGCTTTCGTTCCAAAAATCCATGTAAGCTTCGTCAAGAACAACAAGCGAATTTACGGAAGAAACCAGCTTTTCCGCCTGCCCGGCGGTTATTCCTCTGCCGGTAGGATTGCAGGGATTGGAAAAAATCAAAAGCCTGATATCTTCAGCGTTCACCCTTTCAATCAACTTATCAACGTCAATTTCAAGATTGCTGTCCTTGATAAAAGAGCTGCAGACAACCTCGCAAACAGAGGAATAAAAATTATACATTGAAAAATCCGGAGAAACAACCAGCATCTTGTCGCCCTTTTCAAGGAACGCGCTTTCAACAAGAAAAATCAGCTCGTCAGAGCCGTTTCCTGCCGTAACATTGTCAGGATCGACGCCGTAAAAGTGCGCAAATGCTTCTACCAATCCTTTCGCAAGAGGGTCGGGATAACGATTAAAGCTGATATTTTTTACCGACTCCAAAACCTGAGACATAATTTCTTCGGGTAAATTATACGGGCACTCGTTAGCGTCGAGCCTGATTTTATAATTGCCGCTGATTGGCTCATAAGGTACCAAGTCGATTATTTTTTGATTCAATTCATACACTGAAAACCAATCCTTTCCAAAATATAATTGAAAAAATCAGTCCATATCAAAGCGAACCTTGATTGAATTGGCATGTGCCGTCAATCCTTCTGTTTCGGCAAAGCGGACTATATCCTCCGCGTCGTCCTTCAAAGCGGTCTCGGTATAGTAAATAAAGCTTGATTTCTTGATAAAGCTGTCAACAGACAGGGGAGAGAAAAATCTGGCGGTGCCGCCTGTCGGCAAAACATGGTTGGGACCGGCAAAATAATCGCCGAGAGGCTCCGGACTGTAGTTTCCAAGGAAAACTGAGCCGGCATTGTCAAGCTTTCCGACATACTCCATCGGGTTTTCACAGCAAACCTCGAGGTGCTCGGGCGCAAGCTCGTTGGCAAACTCAACAGCCTGGCTCATATCGCTGCAAACTATAATCGCGCCGAAATCATCAAGAGAAGCCTCTATAATTTCCTTACGCGAAAGCGTTTCAAGCTGCTTTGACAGCTCTTTTTTAGTCTGTTCGGCAAGCTGTGCGCTGTCGGTCAAAAGGATTGCGGACGCAAGCCTGTCATGCTCTGCCTGACTCATCAAATCAGCCGCTAAATAGCGCGGATTTGCCGAGCTGTCGGCAATAATAAGGATCTCGCTGGGACCGGCGATCATATCAATATCAACAACTCCGTATAGGAGCTTTTTTGCGGTGGCAACAAAAATATTTCCGGGACCTACAATTTTGTCAACCTTTGGCACGGTTTCTGTTCCGTAAGCAAGCGCGGCAACCGCCTGCGCTCCGCCCATTAGAAAGATCCTGTCAACACCGGCAAGCTTTGCCGCCGCAATAATATTAGGGTTAGGTGTTCCGTCCTTCTGCGGAGGAGTAACCATGATTATCTCCTCAACACCTGCGATTTTTGCCGGGATCGCGTTCATCAGCACCGAAGAAGGATAAGCCGCTGTGCCGCCCGGAACATAAATACCGACTCTCTTTAAGCCGCGCACCCTTTGCCCCATTATCACGCCGTTCGCTTTGGTGGTAAGCCAGCTCTGCTGAACCTGTCTTTGGTGAAAATCCGCGATATTTTTCGCTGCCTTTTCAACGGTACTCAAATAATCCCTGTCGCATTTTGAAATAAGTCCGTCTATTTCGTCTTTTGAGATTTCAGCGTGCTGCGGAGCCCTTCCGTCAAATTTGATCGTATATTCTCTGACAGCCGAATCGCCGTTTTTTCTGACGTTTTCAATAATCTCCGAAACAGTCGGTATAACGTTTTTATCGGAATTCTGCGCTCTCTGCTTGAGCAGCTCTATAAACTCATATTCTCTTTTGCCGTCTGCGGCAACCGTAGTGATCATTGCGTTACTGCCTCCAGTTTTTTCTGTAGTTCCTCAATCTCGTTCTTCCTCAGCTTAAGGCTTGCGGTATTTGCGATAAGCCTTGCCGAAATGTCAGTCACCCATTCTATGACCTCCAAGCCGTTTGCCTTTAGGGTCGAGCCGGTTTCAACAATATCTACAATTCCGTCGGCAAGCCCCACAAGCGGCGCAAGCTCAACCGAGCCTTCGATTTTTATAATACGTACATCCATATTTTTGTCATCAAAAAAGGCTCTTGTGACATTAGGATATTTTGTGGCTATTGTTTTTGTGTTGTAGCCGCCGTAGAAATTATAATCCTTCTTGGTTGCAAGGGCAAACCGGCACTTGCCGAAGCCCAGATCCAGCAGCTCATAAAATGAGCTTCCGTGTTCCAAAATCGTATCCTTTCCAACCACACCTAAATCGCATACTCCGTGTTCTACGTAGGTGATTACATCCGCCGCTTTTGCGAGAACGACTTCAAAATCATTATTGCCAACCGGCAAAATAAGCCTTCTTCCCTTGTTTTTCACTTCGTCGCAGTTGTAGCCGATTTTTTCAAAAAGCTCTATTGTATTTTTTTCTAGTCTGCCCTTTGTAAGGGCGATTCTGATTGGTTTCATAAATTATGTATTATCCTTTCGGTCGTAGATTTCAACCTGTGGTATTCCTCTTTGTTTAGCAAAGTCTTTTGTATCTTCAATTGTAGGCAAAACACTGAACTGAGCCTTTACACCTTCGGAATTGAGTTTTGAAACATAATTTATTGCTTCAATTTCAGCTCCGTCCGCTGCAAAAACCAAAATCTCAGGATTATCGGAATAGCTTACCTCGGCATCGGAAAGACGTTTAATAGTAACCGCGTCTGTGTCCATCGCAAAGCCTGCGGCTCCCATCGGTTTGCCAAACTCGCAAAGCAGATCATCGTACCTTCCTCCTGAAACAACAGCGTCTCCGATTCCGTTGATATAGCCTGAAAATACTATTCCTGTGTAGTAGTCGTTGCGCTGAACAAGACCCAAATCAATAATAAGCTTGTCTCCAAGCTCGAGCGGATGCATACTCGAATAAATCTTATGCAAATATTCAAGAGCCTGCTCAGCCTTTGTTCCTGCACAAATTGCCATAGCTTTTTCAAAGACTTCCTCGCCTCCGAAAAGCGAAGGCAGACTGCGAACCGCAAGAACCTCTTTGCTTTGCTCAAGATTATCAAGCAAATTATTAAGAGCGGAATAGTTTTTACTTTCTATTGAAATTCTGATTTTTTCCTTATATGCCTCGTCAATTTCAAGCGCGTCTGAAAGCGCGTCAAAAACTCCGGCGTGACCAAGCTCAATTCTGAAATCGTCGGCAACCGCGCTGACAGAATCAACCGCGGTTGTAAGGATTTCCAAATCGGCTCTTATACCCTGAACTCCCAAAAGCTCAACGCCCATTTGCATGTTTTCATTTCTTCTTCCAGTCAGGGTAGGATTATTGCGATAAACGGCCTGCTTGTAATAAAGCTTTACCGGCAACACGCTGTTCTTTAGCCTTGTTGAAACCATTCTGGCAATCGGCAGGGTGCTGTCCGGGCGAACTACAAGCAGCCTTCCCTTGTTATCGGCAAGCTTGAACATTTCTTCCTGAGAAATTCCGCTGCAAGGCACCGAGAAAACATCATAAAACTCAATTCCCGGAGTTATAACCTTTTTGTATCCTCTTTCGACAAAGACATTTTCAACCTTGCCGCAGATATCGTCCATAGCCGAGCATTCGGCAAAAAGAAAATCCTTTGTGCCCTCGGGTGTTTGCATTATATATTTTTTCATATATCCCTCTCAAATACTTTAGTGTGCTAATATATTAGCATAATAAAATCTATTTGTCAATACTTTAAGCCGAGAAGACAGGTCGGTGATATTTCAAATCTCGGTATCCCGAATTTTTTAATCCGAGCAGACAGGTCGGTGATATTTCAAGCCTCGGTATCCCGAATTTTTTAATCCTAGCAGACAGGTCGGTGATATTTCAAGCCTCGGTATCCCGAATTTTTTAATCCGAGTAGACAAGTCGGTGATATTTCAAGCCTCGGTATCCCGAATTTTTTAATCCGAGCAGACAGGTCGGTAATATTTCAAACCTCGGTATCCCGAATTTTTTAATCCGAGCAGACAAGTCGGTGATATTTCAAGCCTAAGTAACCCGAATTTTTTAATCCGAGCAGACAAGTCGGTGATATTTCAAGCCTCGGTAACCCGAAAATGCCTTTATCGGAAAATAACGTTTGATAATGCGTAGTCAGATTTTTCGTCAGAATGTTCAAATAATCAGTGTGCATACTGACGTATGGATACTGATTTTTGGGCAGTCTGACGGAATAATATGCAAGC